>JBBQXQ010000228.1:0-1523 GCA_038209515.1 Gemmatimonadales bacterium | reverse complement strand
GCACAACCAGCGCGCCACTGGCTGGGGTGATCTCCTTCCAGCCCGCTTCGGTCTTGAAGTTGACGCCGTCGAAGATCGGGTCCTTCTGGCCGCGGATGAAGAGATCGACGTCGGTGTCGCTGGGCACGCCGTTGATGAAGCGGATCCGGGCCTTGTCGGCCGGCACCGGCTTCAGGTCATCGTCCAGCACCCGCAGGTTCCGCTTGTCCGGACCGCCCTGGTCGGGCAGCGCGACGATGGTGTAGTGGCCCCCGTCGTGCAGGTTCTCCCGGTTCTCCGCGAGCGGCTCGGACTCGGGGCCGCCGGTGCCGCGAAGCTTGAAGTCGAACAGGTTGTCGGGAATCTCCTGGTAGGGCGTCGCCTTCTTGTAGGCGACCTGGGCGAAGGCCGCGCTGTCGCCCGCCCAGATGCTGACCGGCGCTCCTCCCGGAATGGCGTTCACCACCCGGATCAGCGCCTTGTCGTGCTTCTCGGCGACGTCCGAGGCCGGCGCGGTCGTGGTGTCTCCGGCCGTCTTGGACGTGACCTTTCCGGCCTCGTTGTCCCTGTTGCAGGCGCCGGCCAGCGCCACCGTCCCACCCGCCAGTACGGCCGCGCAGTATCCCCTCAAGTTCCTCATTGGTCTCCTCGAGTGATCCCATGGATGCAGACCCCGGACGAAGGCGCCCGGGGTCCGTCGAACGGCGTCAACATGGCCCACGCGGTCCATCGGCGCTGTGACAATGCACACGGTGACGCCGATCACGCTCCGGCGGCGAATGACCGCAACGACCAGCCCGCGCGGCACGAGTAGCTTGCGGCTATGAGGACCCGATCCTGGACCCTGATCCTGATGGCACTCGCCGGCTGCAGCTCCGGAAGGGTGACGCCCGGCGGTGGACCTTCGCCGGCGGCGGCGCCCGGCGGAAGCGGTCCGGTCACCACCGCTCCCGGCCCCACCTCGGCTCCGGCTCCGACCCCTCCTGCCGCGCCGGGGAGCCCATCGCCCGCCTCCGCGCGCGCGCCCGCCGGAGACAGCCTCCCGATCCGGCTCATCGGACAGTGGCAGTACGCCCGGATCGACGACGCCCGCCGGCTGGTGATCCAGGATCCGGTGGCTTGGACCCGCTTCTGGAACGAGCTCGGCGCCGACGGCGCCCAGCCGGTGATCGACTTCCGCCGGGAGCTGCTGGTGGCGGTGACCCAGGGCCGGCAGCCGCACGGGGGGGTCGAGGTGGCGGTGGAACGGGTGGTCCTGTCGGGCGGGGCGCTGACCATCGGGGTGGTCGAGCGGTCCCCCGGTCCCGACTGCATGACGACCGAAGTGGTCACCCATCCAGCCCAGGTAGTGGCCCTGCTGGCGGCCGGGGTGAAAGGCTGGAGCTTCGTGGAGCGCAAGGAGATCCGGAGCTGCCGGTAGGGTCCGACCGCCCACCGAATCGGGCCCTGAGCGCCAGGATGGCAGCCCAGGACCCCCCGCTGGCAGGTTTGATGACGTGGCGTAACATATTGCCACATATCAGCTTAATTGAGCCTTGACTTGC
>JBBQXQ010000227.1:0-1577 GCA_038209515.1 Gemmatimonadales bacterium | reverse complement strand
GCCCAGCGGAATCGCCCCATGTATCCTCCTCTCAGAGAGCGATCGTCATCCCTTCGGCCGCGGCGTCGATCGCCAGCGCCGGGGCGAGCGCACGGGCGTAGGTGCGCGTGTCGGCCAACAGCCGGTCGATGGCGTCGTCGTCGTGTTCGGGCTCGTGATGAAACAGGACGAGCCTGGCGCATCCGGCCTCGATCGCCAGATCGACCGCCTGACGCGGCGTCGAGTGCCCCCAGCCCGCGCGCGCCTGGATGAACTGGTCGGCGTACATCGCGTCGTGGATCAGCGTGTCCGTGCCGGCCAGGAATTCGACCAGGCGGGCGCGCCAATCCGCGCTGACCGGATAGGTGCCACCGGCGCCGAGCTCGTTGTCCGTGAGGTAGGCAATCTCCCGTCCTCCGCTCGTGGGCGCCAGACGGTAGCCGAAGGTCGTGCCCGGGTGCCGCAGCCGGAAGGCGCGCACCCGGAAGCCGTCAAGCGACAACTCACCTTCCTCGATGTCGTTCACCCGGATGGTGGCGGCCAGTGCCTCGAGGGGCACCGGAAACACCATTGGATCCATCTGTCGGCGCAGGATCTCCTCCAGCGGCACCCCCTCCTGCCGGGCACCGTAAACGCAGAAGGCGTTCCCCCGAGCGCTTAGCGGCTTGAAGAAGGGTAGACCTTGAATGTGATCCCAATGGGTGTGTGAGAGCAGGATGTCGGCGGTAAGCGGAGGAGCGCGCCGGCTCATCAGCTCGTGGCCGAGGGGTCGCAAGCCACTCCCGGCATCCAGGATCAGCAGGCGGCCCTCGCCCCGGATGCTGATGCAGGCGGTGTTGCCCCCGTATCGCGCGGTCTGGGGACCAGGAGTGGGAATCGAGCCGCGTGTCCCCCAGAACGTCAGGCTGTAGGACACGGCTTCGGATTGGCTGCGTGAAGCACCATGCCCGAACCTCTTCCCGTCACAGGTATCGAGCAGCGGTCGCAATCACGCAACGGTCGTGACCGCCCTCACCCACCGCGCCGCGCCGCCAGCATGAGGGAGCGGCGGTCCTTGAGCGTGATATCCTTGCGGGTGACCAGAATGATGCCCCGCTCGACCAGATTGCGCATCGTGCGGGAGACGGTCTCCCGGCTGGAGCCGATCATCTGGGCGATGGTGTGGTGGGTGAGCTTGCGGGTGATCCGGTCGCCGCCCTCGTCCTCGGCCATCCGGAGCAGGAGGTGCGCGACCCGTCCGTTCACGTCGAGCAGGACCAGACTGCCGATCTTCTCGTCGGCACGCCGCAGCCGCCGGGAGATCTCCCGGAGCAGCGAGATCGCCACTTCCGGCGAGCTCCGGAGACGGGCGTGAAAGTCCTCACGCCGAAGGACCAGCAGACCCGAGTCCTCCATCGCGATGACGTGCGCCGATCGTGGCTCCTCGTCAATCACCGCCATCTCCCCGAAGAAGCTCCCTTCGCCCAGGACCGAGAGGAGAAACGACGCGAGCGCGAAATCGGGCTCGTCGAGCAAGGTTTTGAGCGACGCCTGACCGCCGACGGTCGAGAGGCCTAGCTCGCGGCGCTTGAGGGTAGCGCGGCGGGTGAAGACCTCGA
>JBBQXQ010000226.1:0-1609 GCA_038209515.1 Gemmatimonadales bacterium | reverse complement strand
TGGCGCCGCCCTCGCCGATCCAGCGGGAGTACGCGCCCTCCGCTAACTCTTTCCGGGTGACGGGCACATTGGTGCTCATCAGCCCGGGAAGATTCACGATGAAGTTCCGCTTGAGCTCGGTGAGCGGCACCAGGTCCTGCGGCCGGCGCGGGCCTGCGAGGCTGGAGACCACCGTCGAGAGGTCCAGCTCCAACGCGCTGCTGAACTCCGGGTCCGGCGTGGCGTCGGTGCGGAAGAGCCCCTGCTCCCGGCAGTAGCGCTCCACCCGCTCCACCACCTCGCGGCTCCGCCCAGTGCGCTCCAGGTAGCGCACGGTTTCGGCGTCCACCGGGAAGAAGCCCATGGTGGCGCCGTACTCCGGCGCCATGTTGGCGATGGTGGCCCGGTCGGCCAGGCCCAGGCTCGAGAGGCCCGGTCCGTAGAACTCGACGAACTTGTCCACCACGCCCTTCTTGCGCAGGATCTGGGTGACCTGCAGCACCAGGTCGGTCGCCGTGGTCCCTACCGGCAGCTCGCCCGTCAGCTTCATCCCGAGCACCTCGGGAATCAGCATGAAGTAGGGCTGGCCCAGCATCACCGCCTCCGCCTCGATGCCCCCGACACCCCATCCGAGCACGCCGAGCCCGTTGATCATCGTGGTGTGGGAATCGGTGCCGACCAGGGTATCGGGATAGGCCGTGAGCTCGCCGAACTGGGGCCGGAGCTGCACCACCGGGGCGAGGTCCTCCAGGTTCAGCTGTTGCACGATCCCGGTGCCCGGGGGCCGCAGGCGGAAGTCGTCGAGGGCGCGCTGGGCGAACTTGAGCAACTGGTAGCGTTCGCGGTTGCGGTCGAATTCGAGCTCCACGTTGAGCTTGAGCGCGCGGTCCGAGCCATAGTAGTCGACCTGAACCGAATGATCGATGACCAGGTCGCAGGGGACGACCGGGTTGATCCGGCTGGGATCGCCCTGCATCCGGGCCATCGCGTCCCGCATGGCGGCGAGATCGACGACGCACGGCACCCCGGTGAAGTCCTGCAGCACCACCCGCGCGGGCATGAACGGCACCTCGCCCCGGCGCGCGCGCGCCGGACTCCACGCCGCCAGATCCTGGACGTGCGCCTCGGAGACCAAGCCGCGTCCGCAGTGGCGCAGCGCGTTCTCCAGCAGGATCCGGATCGAGAACGGCAGGCGGTCGAGGTCGGCGAGGCCCTGGCGGGCAAGCTCGGGAAGGCGATACACCACGGCGGTCTGGCCGCCGAGCTGGAGGGTGGCGCGGGTGCCGAAGGGGTTGGCGCTCTGAATGGCCATGAGTCTGCGGGGTGAAGGTTCGGCCGTCGACTCCAAGTATAATCGCTATTTTGCAGCCATGAGCACGCCCGCACCCTTGCCCATCCCGTACGCCGTGAACCGCAGCGACGACGGCCTTCGTATCGAGTGGGACCAGGCCGGCCACGAGGGATTCTACCCCGCGAGAGCGCTGCGGCTGGCGTGTCCCTGCGCCGCCTGCGTCGAGGAGATGACCGGCGTGCCCCTGCTCGACCCGGCGCGCGTTCCCCTCGATATCCGACCCGTCACCGTGGCGCTGGTCGGCGCCTACGGGCTGAAGGTGCAATGGAGCGACGGCCA
>JBBQXQ010000225.1:0-1766 GCA_038209515.1 Gemmatimonadales bacterium | reverse complement strand
CCGCAGATGCCCCGCGATCGAGGCGGCCTCGCTGGCCACCCCCTCCATGAGGTCGCCGTCGCTGGCAAATGCCCACACTCGATGATCCACGATCGTGTGGTCGGGCCGGTTGAAGTGATCGGCGAGGAACCGCTCCGCGATGGCCATCCCGACGCCGTTGGCGAATCCCTGGCCCAGTGGACCGGTTGTGGTCTCCACGCCGGGGGTATGCCCGCGCTCGGGGTGGCCAGGTGTGCGGGATCCCCACTGCCGGAAGTTCCTGAGGTCCTCCAGTGAGAGATCGTATCCACTCAGGTACAGCAGTGAGTAGAGCAGCATCGAGGCATGCCCGCAGGAAAGCACGAACCGGTCGCGGTCGGGCCACTCGGGATTACGCGGACTGTGACGGAGAAAACGGCTCCAGAGCACGTATGCGGCAGGCGCGAGGGCCATCGGGGTGCCAGGGTGGCCGGACTGAGCCTGCTCTACCGCATCCATCGAAAGGGCGCGAATCGCGTTGATGCTTCGCCAGGCCAATTCGGACCGCGCTTCAGCCTCGCGGGGGGACGGGATCGAGTCCGGACGCACCGTTCGAGCGCGGGTGCTCTCTGCGTTCAGGACGAGCTCCTTTCGGGCGTGTGATCGGGCCGCGGGTAGGTGAATTGGGAAGATAATGAGGTCAACCGCGCCGGCGCCGGTCCGCCCCCTTGTAATTCGTCCGCCCGACTGTGAGCCGGCCCGGGCCGGCGAGGGCCAAGCCCAGAGCCATGGCGAGAACAGTAAAGGGATGCTCCCAGCCGCCTTTGGTGAAATCGAAGCCATTGGTCCAGTGCACCAGGACGATCGCGCCGAGCATATCGATGATCACGAGGAGTCCGGCAATATCGACCGCCACCCCTAAGAGGATGAGGAGTCCGCCGCCCACCTCAGCAAGGAGGACTATGGCGACGGTGAATGCCGGCGCGGGCAAGCCCATGCCCTGGAAGGCAACAACCGTGGCGTCGACATCCATCAGCTTCGGGATCCCGTGATATAGGAGAATCCCCGCCAGCGCGAGGCGGAGGACCAGCCGCCCAAGGTCGGGATTGTACGGCAGGAAGCGGCGCATGGGAGGTCCTTGCTGAGGTGGTAGCCTTGCACGGTTCTCGAATGCCAAGCAGATATGTTGCAACGGTGTGGCACTCGGCGCCAGTCGGTTGGAGACAGCCCGTTCATCGCGAAGACATCCTGGGTCGGAGTGCGGAGGGTTCGGAATGCGGCGCTTGATGAAAGTGCTCCTGGTCTTGATCGTGCTGCCGATTCTGGTGGGTGGCGTGGTTCTCCTGGTGGCCGGCCGGCCGGTTGCGTTCGAGGCCCTGCGTTGGCGCATCGAGCGCCGATTCCCCGAGGTCAGCTGGATCAAGACCGACGACCTGGCCCGCTGGCGAGACGACGCAGCCCAGCCCCAGCCCGTCGTCCTGGACGCCCGGACCGAGGATGAGTTCCGGGTGAGCCGTCTCAAGGGTGCCGTGCGGATTGATCCCTACCGGCCCAGCCTGCGACCACTCCAGGGATTCCGCGACGATACCTCGGTGTTGGTCTACTCCTCAGTGGGGTATCGGGGAGCCCGGGTCGCCAGCTGGCTCGGCAGGGCTGGCTACACCAAAGTGCACAATCTGTCCGGGGGTATTTTCGCCTGGGTCAACGAAGGTCGACCCATCTTCAGGGGAGAGACGCCCACCGCCCAAGTCCACCCCTACGATCAGAAATGGGGGCTTCTGGTGGATGGGAAGTACCGCGCTGGGGCC
>JBBQXQ010000224.1:0-1767 GCA_038209515.1 Gemmatimonadales bacterium | reverse complement strand
CACCCCATCGTCTACGCCGATTGGCTTCACGCGCCCGATGCGCCCACGGTCATCATCTACGGCCACTACGACGTCCAGCCAGTCGATCCGCTCGAGCTGTGGACGTCGCCGCCGTTCGAGCCGCTCGTTGTCGGCGACCGGATCCTGGCCCGTGGCGCCGCCGACGACAAGGGCCAGGTCCACGCCCACCTGATGGCCGCCGCCGCGCTGCTGGCGACCCGCGGCGGCTTCCCGGTCAATGTCAGGTACGTCTTCGAGGGCGAGGAGGAATCGAGCTCCGAGCATCTCGACGCGTGGCTGGCTGCCGAGCGTGACCGACTGAAGGCCGATGTCGCGATCATCAGCGACACCGGCTTCTTCGAGGGCAACCTGCCGGCCATCACGCTCAGCCTGCGCGGGATCATGTATGCCCAGATCGACGTCGTCGGGACGGCGGTCGACCTCCATTCGGGCAGCTATGGCGGAGCCGTCCAGAACCCGGCCAACGCGCTGGCCAACATCCTGGCCGCGCTCAAGGGCCCCGATGGCCGGATCCGGATCCCGGGCTTCTACGACAACGTCGTGGCGCTGTCCGAGGCGGATCGGGCGGCCCTGGCCGCGCTGCCGTTCGACGAGGCGGAGTACCAGGCGAAACTCGGCCTGCCGGCCCTCGTCGGCGAGGTCGGTTTCACCACCCTCGAACGTCGCGCCACGCGCCCAACGCTGGACGTGAACGGCATGTGGGGCGGCTTCATGGGCGAGGGCAGCAAGACGATCATCCCGGCCCACGCCCACGCCAAGGTCAGCTGCCGGCTGGTGGCAGACCAGGACCCGGACCGCATCTTCGAGGCCTTCCGCGACTTCGTGGCGGAGATCGCCCCGCCGGGCGTGACGACCACCGTTCAGTACCTTGGCGGTGGGCACCCGAGCCTGACCGCTATGGATCACCCGGCGACGCAGGCCGCCGCGCGCGCGCTCGAAGCGACCTTCGGCCGCCCGCCCGTCTACATCCGCGAAGGCGGCTCGATCCCGGTCTGCGCCAGCTTCAGCTCGATCCTCGGGCTGCCGGTGGTGCTGTTGGGCTTCACCCCCCCGGACGAGAACGCTCACGCGCCCAACGAGTGGATGGACCTGCGCAACTACGAGACGAGCATCCAGACGATCGCCCGGATGTTCGATGAGCTGGTCGACCTGCCCCGCTGAGACCGCCGGCCGGTCCTCGCGGTCTGTGTGGAAATGGTACGTTCGGATGGCTGTTTCACCCGGATGCCGGTGCTACGCTACCGGCCAAGCAGCCATCGGGGAGGTTTCCATCTCGTGAGCACAAACGCTCCCGACAAGAGCACAGTCGCCGAACCGTCCGACACACCGGCCAAGATACCTGCCTGGGGTCTCGAGACCGACAACGGGAGCCTCAGGCCTCGCTCCGCGCTCGATGTCCTGGTCGACCTCAACGAAAAGGTCACGACCGGCCAGGTCTCCGAGTACCAGCCGGTGCCGCTCGGGTTCACTCCGCTCGACAAGACGATCGGCAGCGGGCTGCGCGCCGGCGAGCTGCTCCTCATCGGTGGGGCGCAGGGGACCGGCAAGACCACGATGGCCCTCCAGATGGCGCGCAACGTCGCCTCGGGTGGCCAGGCCAATGTCCTGTACATCTGCTTCGAGCACGACGAGCAGTACCTGCTCAATCGGCTGATCGCCATGGAATCGGCACTGGCCCATCTTCCACACAAGACCGGCGCCATCAAGATCCAGGATGTTCGAAAAGAGATCCTCGGGACCTGGATG
>JBBQXQ010000223.1:0-1794 GCA_038209515.1 Gemmatimonadales bacterium | reverse complement strand
AACCAGCGCCGCCCCCGCACGTCGAACTCCTCCGTCCGCACCTCAGCACAGCTCTAGTGGTCTGATGCAGAAGTCCCGTGCATAATAGCGCGCTCGGTAGTATTTTGGTACGCATGCCACTGCCTATTCGTGTACTCGCGTTGCGGCCCGGGGACCGGGTCACGCTGGAGCGCTGGGTGCGCTCGCGGACCACGCCCCAGCGGCTGGTCGAGCGGGCCCGCCTCGTGCTCGCGTCGGCCGACGGCCTGTCGGGTACCGCCATCGGCGCGACGCTCCGGGTGTCCCGCCCCACGGTCTCCCGCTGGCTCGATCGGTATGCCGGCGAGGGCCTCGCGGGGCTCACGGCGGACAGGCCCCGCTCGGGACGGCCCAAGCAGCTCGACGCGGTGCAGGCAGCCGCCGTCATTCGGAAGACGTTGGCGGAGGCGCCCCCCGATGGCGGCACCCACTGGAGTGGCCGGCTGATGGCGCGAGCGGTCGGGGTCCATCAGACCACGATCGCGCGCCTCTGGCGGGCCCACGGTCTCAAGCCACACCGCGTCGCCTACTTCAAGCTGTCCACCGATCCCGAGTTCGTCGCCAAGCTGCGCGATGTGGTCGGCCTCTCTCTTGATCCGCCGAAGCGGGCCGTGGTGTTCTCGGTCGATGAGAAGAGCCAGATCCAGGCCCTCGATCGTACCCAGCCAGGGCTGCCGTTGAAGAAGGGGCGGGCGGGGACCTTCACCCACGACTACAAACGGCATGGCACGACCAAGCTCTTAGCGGCGCTGGATGTCGCTACCGGGCGGATCCAGCACGCCTGTCTCCCCCGCCATCGCCGGGACGAATTCCTCCGGTTCATGACGCGCCTGGAACGCCGGGTGCCGAAGGGATTGGGCCTGCACGTGATCCTCGACAACTACGCCACGCACAAGACCCCCGAGGTCGCGCAGTGGCTCCGGCGCCAGTCCCGCGTCCACTTCCACTTCACGCCGACCTCCGCCTCCTGGTTGAATCTGGTCGAGCGATTCTTCAGCGAGCTCACGACCCGCCAGCTCCGGCGGCTCGCCGTCACCTCCGTCGCCGAGTTGGAAGCCGCGATCCATCGCTACATCGCGCACCGCAACGCCGATCCCCGGCCCTTCACCTGGACCGCCTCGGTGAAATCCATCCTGGCCAAGGTCCGGAAAGCGCACGAGACTTTGGCTTCGCTACACTAGCGCCGTCGGAAGAAGAATCCGCCGCCACCGAGTAGCAGGACCACCAGGACGATGATAAGCAAAGTGTTCGTATTCATTTTGCCCTCCTGAGAAGGGATCGCAAGTTCAGAACGAACGTAGCAGTTTGCCCTAACGACGCTTTTTCTTCGGTGCCTGGTCAAGACCGGCATCCAGTAACGAACGGAACTCAGGCGAGGCGCTCCATTCCATCTCTTCCGGGCGCGCTCCACATCCTTCGGCGTGATTTTCGCCAGCTCGTCGAGCTCGGCATCCGAGGGCCGGGAAGTCCAGATTGGTTATCCCTCACGCTGAGCCGACCCATGCGTGGTTTCGACGAGCGGCAGGCCATCCTCTTCAGCTACCGGTCGATCGAAGATCGTATTCCCGCTGATCATCCGTTACGCGCCATGCGTCGGGCTGGTCGATCCGCTGCTGGTGCGGCTGTCGCCCCGGTTCCAGCGGCTCTACTCGGCCATCGGCCGGCCCTCGATTCCGCCGGAGAAACTGCTGCGGGCCTTGCTGCTCCAGGTACTCTACACCATTCGCAGCGAGCGGCAGTTGATGGAGCAGCTCCACTACAACCTGCTTTACCGCT
>JBBQXQ010000222.1:0-1883 GCA_038209515.1 Gemmatimonadales bacterium | reverse complement strand
ACCCTCGGCCAACACTGCGCGGGGCCAATTGACCATCCAGGCCGGCCAGACGTCCTTGAAGATCCCGCCGGCCGGCTGGAGGCACATTCGGGTCGTCTCGAAATCGTAGACCAGCCCGCGGCGCACCTCGGCCGGCCAGTCTCCGCTGAGCTGGGGGCAGGTGGCCCAGAAGGCGTCGTCTTCGGCGAGGAGCTCGGCCTCTCGCCCGCGCCCCTTCTCGAGGAGCTTCTTCGCCGAGATCAGGGCGCGTTCTCCACGACCAAGGGCGAGCGCCAGGGACACCCGCTCTCCCGGCGGGATACTCAGCTCAAAGCCATGCCGGCGAGCGGTCGTTGTTCCAATGACTGCTCCCACGGCATCCATGAAGGACCAGGGCTCGGCGGGCCCTACCGCTTGCGCCGACGGTTTCACAGCCACTGCGGAGAATCGGCTCAGGATTTCCGACGCAGCGGGCAGCCCGTCGACACTCCAGGCGCAATGCATGAATTCGATGACGGCCCTCGTCATACTCACTCCGTGGCTATGCGCCTCGAAGCGTGCGATCAGAACATCGGGAGCCGCCGCGAGGAATCTGACGAGGTATGCTACCGACTCGTGTTGCCAACAATAGTCGAAGACGTTGGCTGAATGGTACGGCGAACTGAGCCCAAGTTCGTTGAAAAACTCGCGTGCTGACCAGGAGCGTTCGTCTGCCTCAAAGGTAAACTCGAGCCAGATTCCGCGTTCGGGACGGGTCGACCATGGCTCTAACCACCCGAATCCCGGCCGCTGTTCGGTTGCCCTCAGCGTCCCGCCATACCCCTCAGTCCAGGAGCGGGCGTAGGCCCAGGGGTTGGCTAGCAGCCCGAAGGGGGTGTAGTCGTCGCGGGGGAATCCCACTCCCAGGACGGCTCCGTGAGGTAGTCTTCGGGCAACCAGACGCGGTGGTGCTCGACGCGGCGGACCATCTCGCGCACCGTCGGCTTCTTGCTATTGCGCAGGAACATCGGGACCTGGCTGCGGTGGCACAGGCCGGCCGCCACCTTCTGCTCGAACCAGGGCGAGATGTCAATGCTCAGCGTAGCCGGGTCGCTCTGATTCGTCAGGCGCTCCTCGGCGTTCTCGGCAGTCCGGGCGATCCAGGTCACGAACTGCTCCGGCCGCCAGGGGGCCAGCGAGATGATGGCGGCGCGGGTGGCGACGTGGGTGAAGCGATGCTGGGGATGGCCGTACTCGCCGTCGGTGCCGTGGGTCATGACGATCTCCGGCCGCAGCCGGGCCAGGTGCTCGGCGATGGCGGCACTAAACTGCTCGAGCCTGGCCCCAATCGGCAGGGCGATGCCGTCGATCTCCATGTGCGGGTCGACGAAATCGAGGAAGAAGATGTCCTTCTCGCCCAGCGCCGCGGCCGCGCAGCGCGCCTCGCCCTCCCGCAGCACCCCGAGCTGGTCCTTCGAGGGCACCAGCGGCGGCTCGCCGACCTCGCCGCCCTCGCCACGCGTGGTATCGAGCGTGTAGACCTCGTAGCCCTCGCTGGCCCACTTCGCCAGCGTCCCGCCGGCAAACAGCGTGTCGTCGTCGGGGTGGGCGGAGATGGCCAGGACACGCGGCACGCAGAACCTCCGAGAGTGCTGAGAGATTGAGGTCAGAATAGCAGAAGCGCCGGGCCGGCTCTCCTCCCCTCGATACGCTTGAGCTTCACGCCCGGATGCCCTACCTTGGCCGTAGTAACCGGCCGGTCGAACCGGTATAGTGACTCGCACGGGAGGAAGCGGCGCGGGAACCAGTCATGTCGATGGATTTCCTGAGCATCCACAGCCAGCCGGAGCTAAATAACCCGGCCCTCGTGACCGCCTTCCAGGGCTGGCCCGATGCCGGCGAGGTCGCCTCGGGGGCGCTCCGCT
>JBBQXQ010000221.1:0-1898 GCA_038209515.1 Gemmatimonadales bacterium | reverse complement strand
GTGGGGGCCTCCGTGGCGGCGAACAAGCTGCCCGGTATCCGGGCGGGCCACTGCCACGACACCTATTCGGCCCATCAGGGCGACGAGCACGACGACATGAACATTCTGGTTCTCGGGTCCCGGGTGATCGGCACCGAGCTGGCACGGGAGCTGGTGCGGGCCTTTCTGGAGGCCCGCTTCACCCATGAGGAGCGCCACGAGCGGCGGCTCGGCCAGATCACGGCGCTGGAAGAAGGGATGCGCCGGCATGGCACGTGACCTCGCACTCTCCAACGGCCGGCTGCTGGTGATGTTCGATCGTGAGTATCGGATCCGGGACATCTACTTTCCCCATGTCGGCAAGGAGAATCACGGCACCGGGCACGAGTTCCGTTTCGGGGTCTGGGTCGGTGGTCAGTTCAGCTGGATGGGCAGCGAGTGGGCCCCGGAGATGCGCTACGCCGACTCGTCCATGGTGACCGAGGTGCGAGCGCGGAACGCGAAGCTGGGAGTGGAGCTGCTGTGCAACGACGGGGTGGATTTCTTCGAGAACGTCCTGATCCGCCGAGTGCGGATCACCAACCTGGCCGCCCGGCCCCGTGAGATCCGCTGCTTCTTCCATCACGATTTCCGCATCCGGGGCAATGAGGTCGGCGATACGGCGTTCTATTCTCCCGAGGCCGAGGCACTGCTGCACTACAAGGAAGACCGCTACTTCCTGATGAACTGCCAGGTCAGCGGCACGATCGGGGTGCACCACTACACCTGCGGCACCAAGGACGTGGCCGGCGCGGAAGGCACCTGGCGGGATGCCGAGGACGGCATGCTCGGAGGCAATCCCGTGGCGCAAGGCTCGGTGGACTCCACGCTCGGGTTTCGCTGATGGTGCCGGCACGCGAAACCGGCGAGTTCTACTATTGGATGGCTGCCGCCAGAGACTTTCGTGAGGTGACCACCATCGATGCGGTCGTTCGGGACAAGTCGCCCCAGGAGCTGCTGCGCCGAACCGGCAACTACTGGAGGCTCTGGGTCTGCAAGGACCCGACGCGGCACCGCCGACCTGCCGGAGCGGGTGGTCGATCGGTACAAGCAGAGCCTACTCATCATCAACAGCCAGATCGACCACAAAGGCGGCATCCTGGCCGCGAACGACACCGACATCAGCGTGTTGGCCCGGGATACGTATTCCTACGTGTGGCCCCGCGACGGCGCGCTGGTATCCAGCGCTCTGATGCACGCGGGCCATGCCGGCGCGCCGGAACGATTTCTTGGCTTCTGTTCCCGCGTCATGTCTCCTCACGGCTACCTTCGCCACAAGTACAACCCGGATGGGAGCCTGGCCTCGACCTGGCACGGTTACGTGCACGACGGCAAACCGGTGCTCCCCATCCAGGAGGACGAAACCGCGCTGGTGATCTGGGCCCTGGGGGAGTACTTCGACCTGTATCAGCGGATCGAAGAGACGGCCCCGTTCTATCGGGGGCTGGTGACCCGACCGGCGGATTTCCTGCTCAACCACGTGGACCAGGGTACCGGATTGCCGCTCCCCTCCTACGACCTGTGGGAGGAGCGCTGGGGGGTTCACACCTTCACCGTCGCCGCGGTGATCGCCGGACTTCGGGCGGCTGCGCGGCTCTCGACCGAGTTCGGCGAGACGGAGCGGGCCGGCCGCTACCTGTCGGCGGCCGAACGAATGCTGGAGGGCGCACGCGCAGTCCTCTGGAACGAGCAGCAGCAACGCTTCGCCCGGATGGCGACACCGGGCCCGAGCGGTTATACCCTCGATATG
Source organism: Gemmatimonadales bacterium (assembly GCA_038209515.1). GTDB lineage: Bacteria > Gemmatimonadota > Gemmatimonadetes > Gemmatimonadales > GWC2-71-9 > CAVVWJ01. The sequence goes on along the minus strand of JBBQXQ010000221.1, from coordinate 130 downwards.
ACTGCGGACTCGAGCATCTTCGGGCTGGTGTTGCTGGGCGCTCTCCCGGCCGACGACCCCCAGGCTGTCTCCACCCTTCAACAGGTGGAGGACCGCCTGTGGGTAAAGACCGACGTCGGCGGCTTGGCAC
>JBBQXQ010000220.1:0-1904 GCA_038209515.1 Gemmatimonadales bacterium | reverse complement strand
GGCTGAGTGTCCCAATCCATGTAGCCGAGGGCGGCGGCGAACCGAAACGGCCGATGCTTCGTGCGCTCGTGATACGCGAGCGTCAGGTGCAGCGCCGAGGGAAGCTCCGGCGGCCCCTCGAAATCCGGGCTGTCGCTCGTTGCAGCCGTCTCAGAGGTTCTCTCAGCGGTCATCCAGCGCATCTCCATCGTCCCTACTTGGCGGCGACTCGCTCGAGATCCGCCACTAGTTCGGTCGCGGACTGACAGGTGGCTGTAGGCCCACGCCGCCTTGATCCGGCCCGGGGTGTCGATCGGGTACTTCTTGTTGGTCGGGTCGGCGAAGATGGTCTCACCGTACTTCTTGAGTCTGTTCTTCGGCATCACGGCGGCGGTGGATCTTCTTGGGCATCCGGGTTCACCGCTGGCCCTTGGCGATCTGCTCGAGCCCCTGCCGCACGCAGAGGGCGATCTCGGTACGCTCCGTTGGCATAGTGCCAGCGGCGTCGGCGCCGATCGACACGGCCTGGTCGTCGGTCAGGGCGGCGGGGACCAAGACTCCGGCATCCGCGAGATGGCGGGCCAGCGCCTCGAGGGGGATGCCGGCGGGCAAGCCAGGACTTCCCCGGAGCGCCTGGATCAGGGCCGTGATGTTACGTTCATTCGCCATTGCTGGTGGAATCTACATGGGGTGTCCTTCTAGCAGGCTGCTGAAATAGGGTGTACCTGTGACTGATTTTCCTCTCAGCGCGATTCGTTCTTCCTTGGTTGGCATCGGCGGAGCCGGGTTCCGGTTCCCGCGAAGCCCACGGCCGCGCGCCGGACCTGTCTCAGGTGCCCGCCCCCACACCGATCAGGGTGCGGAGCCGCACCAGATTGTACGCCGCCATGGTGAAGGTGAAGATCCAGTCGACCAGCTCCCGGCCGCGATGCCGCAGCTTGCGGAGGAGCCCGACGGTCTTGCCCCAGCCGAAGCTCTCCTCGATTCGCTTCCGGCGGTGTTGGCTCGTGGCGTAGCCGGCATGGCGCGTGGTCCGACCGTCCAGGACACTCGTCGACCCCTGGGCGATGTGCGGAGTCCAGCCCAGATCCCGCAGCCCAGTGATGAGACTCCGCTGATCGTACCCCAGGTCGGCCCCCAGGGTGCGCCGGCCGGCCCGCGGCGGCTGGGTGGCACAGAGCTCGATCGCCTGGTCGACTTCCGCCGTCCCGCTCGGCGTACTCACCGTCGTCGCCACCACCAGGCCATGACGGTTCTCCAGCAGGACACTCGCCTGGTAGCTGAGCTTGGCTTCCTTCCCCTTGCCCTTCTTCGCCAGCCGGGTGTCAGGATCGGTCCCCGAGCGGTGGGTCGCGTTCGAGCGACGCTGGCCCCGGAAGCTCACCGTCGGATTCCCCGGATCGTCATCGCGGCTCGGGGGCGGCGCGTCCGGGTCCAGGGGGCGGAGGCTCTTCTGGCTGGCCCACGCCTCCAAGAGGGTCCCGTCGACCGTGAAGTGCTCGTCGGAGAGCAGGGCCCGGCTCCCCGCTTGGCGCAGCACCCCGGCGAAGAACGCCTCGGCGATCTGGCCGGCCAAGAGCCGGTCCCGGTTCTTACTGAAGGTCGTCGGATGCCACACCGGCGCGTCCATCCCCAGCCCCACAAACCAGCGGAAGAGCAGATTGTAGTCCAGCTGCTCCATCAACTGGCGCTCGCTCCGGAGGGTGTAGAGCACCTGGAGCAGGAGCGCCCGGAGCAGCTGCTCGGGCGGGATCGAGGGGCGGCCGCTCTCGGCGTAGAGCACCGCGAAGCGGGGCGAGAGCTCCCCGAGCACCGGCTCCACCAGCGCCTGGATCGCCCGCAGCGGATGGTCCGCGGGGACCCGGTGCTCGAGATCGACGTAGCTGAACATCACCCGCTGGCCCGGCTCGGCTCCCCGCATCGCG
>JBBQXQ010000219.1:0-2069 GCA_038209515.1 Gemmatimonadales bacterium | reverse complement strand
GGACCTCGGCTCCCTGGTCAAGAACGACCGCACCGTTCCTCAGGTCGAACACCACGCCGGGCTCAACGTTCGCACCCAGCGACACCAGGTGGCTGGGATCGCCGAGGACCACGCTCCCGACCGGCACTCCGTCGTTCGGCGCCGCAAGGAAGTCGGCGCAGTCGGCGGGCAGAAGCTCCTCCAATGCGGTGAGCAGATCGAACGTGCCGCGGAGTAGCACGCCCTCGATCGCGAGCTCGGGTCCCGTGGTGTGAGGACCGTCCCAGCGTTCACCGGCCGGGATCACCCAGCCGACAGTCTCGCCTGCGTGGACGAACCGGCGAGCGCTTCCCGGATCGATTGGCGCACCGGTCGGCGCGAACCACGCTGCACCGATGATTGCCGGCCCGTCGATCGGGCTCACCGGCCGGAAGGCCGGCTCGTCGCCATCGCTGAACCCGGCTGCATGTGACCCGAGCAGCGCCGTCGCGTCGTTCCCCACTGCTGCTTCCCACCGCTCCCGGACGCGCCAGATGCCGGCCCGCAGCTCCGCCAGCGGACGGACGCCTGCAAACGGGGCCCACGCTGCCCCCGGTGACTCCGGCTCGAGCAGGTAGAGCGTGGTCACGACTCGACGTCGCGTATGTCGGGAGGAAGCGCGTCGAGCAGCTGTTTCATGGAGGCCGCCCGCTCCGCCGGCATGACCAGGATCCGGCCATTGGCCTGCACCACGATGAGGTCACGCACCCAGCTCAACACCACGGTGTCGCGATCCGACCAGATGATGCAATCCTCGGACTCGTGGGTGAAGGCGCTACCGACCACGACATTTCCACTGGGGTCCTTGGGACGGACGCGGGTGAGCGCCTGCCAGGTGCCGATGTCGTCCCAGGCGAAGGCGCCGCTGACGACAGCGACCAAGCCGCTCCGCTCCAGCAGGCCCACATCGATGGAGATCGGCGTCACTTCGCGGAAGAACCGCTCGATATCACCCGATCTGAGCGCCGGGAGATGGGGCGCCACTTCGGGAGTGTGCGCCTCCGCCTCCAGCAGCAGGCGTTCCGCCGTCCAGGCGAACAGCCCGCTGTTCCAGAGCGCCCCCGCGGCCATCAGGTCGAGCGCGGTCGCGGCATCCGGTTTCTCCGAGAAGCGGGCAACCATGCGGGCGCCGTCCCCAAGCGGTGGACCAGGTACGATGTAGCCGTATCCGGTCTCCGGGCGAGACGGAACCACCCCTACGGTTACCAGACGCTCGAAGCGGCGGGCGGTGGTGAGCGCCATATCCGCAGTACGGCGGAACGCGGCCCCGTCTCCGATGGCCCAATCCGCATGCAGCGACAACACCTCGGCATCGGGATCGCGGCGCTGCGCTTCCGCGGTGGCCCAGATGAGCGCCGGGGCGGTCGAGGCCGCGCGCGGCTCGACCAGGATGTTAGGGCTGGGAAGATTGAGGCGCTGCCGGAGCCGGTCTGCCAGGGCGGCGCCGGTGACCACGAGAATGCGTTCCTTCGGAACCAGTCCCGCTAGGCGATCGATCGTTTCCTCTGCGGTCGAGGTCGAGCCGGTGAGCGGGAGCAGGTGCTTGGGATTCTGGGGAGTGCTCAGCGGCCAGAAGCGAGTGCCCGATCCGCCCGCCAGCACGACGGCCCATCTCATAGAGGCGGGGCGGCGGGGCAGCGGGGCAGGGGGGCAGCTTTAAGCATGCGAATAATGAAGCTCCAGGAAATTCTGTTTCTCGCCTTTACAACAACTCCGCGAGTGCCGGCCGATGCTGCCGGAGATCGTAGAGCAGCTCGCCGATGTCGGCATCGGGTGCCGCCAGGATGGCCAGCGAGTCGCCGGACCCGATCTGCGCCACGATGAGAAGGCCTCGCTCGTAGTCGATCACCGATGTGCGTGGCGCGCCTCGTCCGGCGCCCAGTCCGAGCCGGGTAGCGTACTGCACCAATGTCGCCGTGAGTGCGGCGACGGCTTCCGGCTCGAACGGTACCCGTGAGGTGTGCTCGATCGGCAGGCCGTCGGCGCTGAGCACCAGCACTGCCTCGACGCCGTCGCGTGCGCCTAACCCACGCACGACCTCTCCCAAGCTG
>JBBQXQ010000218.1:0-2104 GCA_038209515.1 Gemmatimonadales bacterium | reverse complement strand
GATGCCCGACATCACCATGCCGTTCTTGCCCTGCTTGAAGGCTGCGATTTCGGAGTCACTCTCGGTCCCCTTGGGCGAAATGCCCTGGTCCACGAGGCTCTTCCAGAAGTTGGCCGCATCGATGCCCGCCTGGCTGTTGATTAGCGACTCGGAAAAGTCTTCGGAGGCCCACTCCCCACCGGATTGGTAGAACGTGGTGGCCCACTCAATTCCGAGCAGGAAGTTGGCGCCGCCACCTCCCTGGACGACCATGAAGCCAGGGACACCGGCCTTATCGGTGATGGCCTTGGCCGCGGCGACGAAGTCGTCCTTGCCGGCAGGCGGCTTCTCAGGGTCGAGTCCTGCCTTCGTGAAAAGTGCCTTGTTCCAATAGAAGCTCAGCGTGTGCGTGTCGAGCGGGACGCCGTAGCGGTGGTCCTTCCACAGCCCGTTCTTCCAGACCTCCGCCGTGAAGTCGTTCTCGCTTAGCCCCAGGGTGGCGATGAGGTCGTCGATCGGCTGGAAGATTCCGTCAGCGGCGTTCTGCGGGATCGCGTCGAGGTGGACGATCGAGACCTGCGGCAGCTTCTTCGCGGCCTTCGCCGCGTGAAGTGAGCCATAGAGGTCCTTCTGGGTTGAGAACTTGACCTGGACGTTCGGGGTCTCGCCGTTGAACTGTTCGACGATCTTCCGGAGAAACGGGCCGTCGCCGCCGGTAAATGGATTCCAGAAGTCGAGGTCGACCTTGGTTGCCGGCGGGGCAATGGCGGTACCGCCGCTGCCGCCGGGAGCGGCACTTCCCGCCCCACCACCCGCGGGCGAGCTCGAGGCCTTCGGACTGCACGCGGCAATGAGCGGGGCGAGTGCGGCCATGCTGACTCCCGCCCCCATCAGCCTGAGCAGCTCGCGGCGGCTAACCGACCGCTTGGTCATGGCGATGGCCGCCTCGATGGGGTTGGGACGCTCGTCGATAGCCACGATGCTCCTCCTCACCATTCCAAATCCGGTGGCAGTGTGACCCGGACGCCGGCGGCGTTTTGATAGAGTGCTCTGGGGAAGGTAGCACGAAACATCGACGCGAAACAGCCGTTTATTTGAAGCGGGAATGTTGTCTTCCGATGATTCCTCCAAGTGCCATGCAAGATCTGAGGCGATCACGATTCGCGGGGCGGATCAGCGCCTAGTTCGGGGCTGCGCAGTGGGCGCGCACGCCACCTGGGCCGGGTCCGGGAACTCCTGCGCCACGCCCAGTACACCGAGGCGGGGATCCAAGCGCTCGGGGTCGATCTCGGGCTGGGCGTCCGGCGGCCCGATGTGCCAGTCCTGCTGCGGGCCTTGGAGCCGTCCGAGCCGCTCGCGTCGTTGGTTCGGATCTTCTTGTTGGCGCAAGCCGCCGACCGGCACGAGCTCGAACGACGGCTCGGACGCGACCTCGAGGCGCTGGTTCGAGCTGGTCTACTCCGCCAGCGTGCTGGACAGCTCGAGCCAACCGTCCAGCTGACGCCGTGGCGAGGTCTGCTTGTCGCGCACGACCCGGATCCGGACGGCGAGCTGTGGCCGACACACGTCAGCGGCCCGACTCCGGCGGCGGAAACCCTCGCCCAGTTGATCGTCCCAGGCCCGGGACCTGCTTTGGATCTCGGTACGGGCTGCGGGCTGCTGGCCCTCTTGCTTGCCCGGCCACCGGTCTCGGTGACGGCCACCGACATCAACCCGGCAGCCCTTCGCTACGCCAGGCTCGGTGCGCAGCTCAACGATCTCGTCGTGGACGTGCGGGAAGGAAGCCTCTTCGACGCGGTGGGCGAGAGCCGCTTCCGGCGGATCGTGTCCAACCCGCCGTTTGTCATCTCCCCGGACACGGCGCTGATCTTCCGCCACGGCGGCATGCCGCGCGACGAGATCTCCCGCCGCGTGGTCGAGGGCGCGGGCGCGCACCTCGTCGACGGCGGGATCGCCGTAATGCTGGCGAACTGGATCGTGCCACGGGGCAGCACCTGGCTCGACGCGGTCCGGCCCATGGTCGATTCGACCGGGTGCGATGCAGTCATCCTTCTGCACGGCGTCGAGGATCCGCTCTCCTACGCAGTCCGGTGGAACGGCCGCGCGCAGTACGTCGCTCCGGATC
>JBBQXQ010000217.1:0-2174 GCA_038209515.1 Gemmatimonadales bacterium | reverse complement strand
CTGCCGAGTGGTGCCGATGCCACAGCACTCCGCCGAGGAGGGCCATTCCGAGAAAGATGGCCACGCCGCTGCCCATCGCGATCGGGCGGGGCAACATCCGCGGGTGCCCACCCTCCCCTGCCGGCGCCGGCTGCGTAGCGCCCACGTCCTCATGCCACGCGTCCAGACCCTGCCGGAACGCCTCGGCCGTGGCGAAGCGATCGGCTGGAGCCTTGGCCAGTACCCGCTGGAGCGCCTGGTCCACACCGAGCGGCACCTTTTCCCGCAGCCGCCGGGCCGAGGGCACCGGATCCCGCAACCGCTTCGTGATGATGGCCTGCGCCGAGGGACCCGTGTACGGTGGCTCTCCCGTCAGCATCTCGTAGAGCACGCAGCCCAGGCTGTAGAGATCCGACCGGCCGTCGAGGGTCGGATCGGCCAGGCCCTGCTCGGGGCTCATGTACGCTGGAGTCCCCACCGCCATGCCCGTTCCCGTCAGCTGTGCCCCACCGGGGTCGAACGCCCTTGCGACGCCAAAATCGGCCACCAGGGCGTGGCCCTCACTCAGCAGGATGTTCTCCGGTTTGATATCACGGTGGACGATTCCCTTACGATGGGCATAGCCCAGCGCATCGGCTACCTCCCGCGTCAGCTGCAGCGCTTCGGTGAGGGGTAGCTGCCCCTCGCGGCGGAGCCGGTCCCGGAGCGACTCGCCCTCGACATACGGCATGGTATACCAGAGCTGCCCAGCGGAGGCGCCGGAGTCGTACACCGAGAGGATATGAGGATGCTGCAGGCGGGCGGCCAGCTTAATCTCGCGTTCGAATCGTTCGGGCCCGAGGCTATGGCTCAACTCGGGCAGCAGGACCTTAAGCGCCACCGGCCGCTCGTGGCGGCGATCCTGGGCAAGGTAAACCGTGGCCATCCCACCTCGGCCCAGCTCGCGCTCAAGGTCGTAGCGGTCTGCCAGCGCGGCTACCAAGGTGCCAGGAAGGTCAGTCAATGGCGGACTCGGGTGAAGACCCTCGAATGTGGTTCTCAGTCGGGAAAACCGCCAGACGAAACGAGGCAACTCTTCCGTCAGCCCAGCGGGCCGATGCCCGCGGCGAGGAGGATCTCGTGCTAGGCCCTGGTCCACGCTGCCGCGGACGCGGCTCGAACGCCGTGCAGGTTCAGGGCGAGTCGTGTCAGGACCGCGGGGAGGTCGGCGTGGAGAAAGCATGATGCCTGCGGCGGCCGGGACCCGTCGGGGAGTGGTCCCAGCCGCATCCTGGCGGGGTGAAGACCACCCGCTACTTCGAGGAGCAGGTCCTACGGAAGCGCCCCTACCTCCGGCTCCACTGGATCGAATCGGTGCTGCAGGCGCCGGCCCACCGGGAAATCCAGCCGGACGGCCGCATTCGTTGCTGGGGCTATATTCCAGTCCGTGACTTCGAGGAGCCAGCGCCGTGAAGCTCCGGTACTACGCCGACACCGACTCGCTCTACATCGACCTCGCCGAACGCCCCAGCGCCGACTCGCGGGAGGTGACGCCCGGCGTGGTGCTCGACTTCGACGCGGCTGGGACGCTGGTCGGCATCGACATCGACCACGCCAGCCATCATCTGGACCTCTCCGGGCTGGGGATCTGAAGGTCGGATCTTCCTGCTCTACTCCGCTACCTCAAAAACCACCAGATCGCCATACACCGACGGCTGGAGCTTCTCGAACCCGCCCTGCGGTACCTTGAGGTACCGCCACTGCTGCCCGGTGAGCTGCGTGGCGTTCTCGCACCATAGCCGCGCCGCGCGATCCTTGTGCGCGACGTCAGGGTCCTCGCGACCCTTGGTCTCGATCAGCCGGCGCGAGCCGTCCTCGAGCACGGCCACGAAGTCTGGCTCATAGTAGCGGAGACTCGCCGCGCTGTCGGTGTACTCGATGGCAAAGCCGAACTGCGGGGGCAGCTTGGCGAAGGCAGTCACGTCCGGTGCTGTCTGCAGGAAGCGGGCGAAGCGCTCCTCGAAGTCGTTGTCGCACGCAGCCAGGTTGAAGACCGTCTTGGAGGCGGCAAAGGCGTTCGGCCGAGAGTACGGGAACGGCGGGGTCTCGCTCAAGCGGCGCGAGGCGACGAGCCGCGGCACCTGCTCCTCCACCACCAGCGCGCGGAGCGCCTTGACGAACAAATCCACCGTGACGAAATGGGCGACGTTGCTGGA
>JBBQXQ010000216.1:0-2175 GCA_038209515.1 Gemmatimonadales bacterium | reverse complement strand
AGGTCCAGCGGCAGGACCCGTCCCGCCCGACGGTGGCGGATCTTCGACCGGCCAGTGGGAGTCGTGCCTCGAGCACCTGGATGAGCGTCCGGCGAGGGCCGCCACGGAGATGGTCGGCTCAAGGATCGGAGGTCCGCTGGAACGAAGATGAGTGAAAGCCGCCCCCAATGGACCGAAGCTCTTTACCGCCCGTCAGGCGGGCAGGACCACCTTGGCCTCGGGAGCGTTTCGTCGGATCGCATACTGCCGCTGCTTGCCCCGGGCATCAACGTCCTCACGCCGCATCCCAGGTACTGGAGCTTGTCAACGGCGGGTGAAAGTTGACCCCCTGGCTGCGGTGGTTTCAGGCGGTGAACGCAACTGATGCGCGATCCTGACCTCCCGATGATCATGAGGAGGACGGATGGGACGACGACCGAAGTCAGCGGAGGTTCGAGGCCGGTTCTGGGAGGCTCGTGCGTCAGGCGCGACGTTGAAAGAGGCGGCAGCAGCGGCGGGCGTGTCGAAGACGGCGGGGCACTACTGGCTGCACGAGTCAGGTGGGGTCCGGCCACGTCCGACGCGTCCACGACCGCCCCTGCGCCTGTCGCTCACCGAGCGCGAGGAGATCTCCCGGGGCCTCGCCAGGGGACTGAGCGTGACAGCCATCGCACACTGGCTCGGCCGGTCCGTGTCCACGGTCTCGCGCGAGGTGAGGCGCAACGCCACCTCGACGGGCTACCGGGCGGTGCGGGCCGACCGGATGGCACAGGCGCGGACCCGGCGGCCCCGGCCACCGAAGCTGGCCCAACATCCCGCGTTGCGCGCGGTCGTCGAGCAGCGCCTGGCCGAGCGATGGTCGCCCCAGCAGATCTCACGCCGGCTCGAACTCGACTTCCCCGACGACTCCTCGATGCGGGTCTCCCACGAGACGATCTACACCTCCCTGTTCGTGCAGGCCAAGGGCGGACTCCCGGGGCGCCTCACTGTGAATCTTCGAACCCGGCGGGTCCGGCGGCGGCCGCAGCGGTGGGTCTTCCACGGACCGCCGAGGATCAAGAACATGGTCCCGATCCAACGACGGCCCGAGGAGGCGACCCACCGGCTCGTCCTCGGCCACTGGGAAGGAGACCTCGTCGTCGGTCGCCGTGGCGGCTCGCACGTCGGGACCCTGGTCGAGCGCCGCAGCCGCTACCTGGTACTGCTGCACCTTCCCAGCGGAGCTGGCACGGACAGCGTCATCGCGGCGCTGACCGACGCCATGGGTCAGCTGCCACCGATCCTTCGTCGGTCGGTGACCTGGGATCGCGGTATCGAGATGACGCGCCACCACGAGTTCACAGCTGGGACGGCCATGCCGGTGTTCTTCTGCGACGCCCGCTCACCCTGGCAGCGCGGCTCGAACGAGAACACCAACGGCCTGCTGCGGCAGTACCTGCCCAAGGGCACCGACCTGTCCGTGCACTCCGCCGCCGACCTGAACGCCATCGCCGAGGAGCTCAACAACAGGCCCCGACGTATCCTCAACTGGCAGACTCCGAACGAGGTCTTGATCGCCAGTGGTGCGATGACTGCCTGAAACCACCGCAGCCAGGGGGTCATTATTCAGCCGCAGCTGACAGAGCTTCTACACGTTCTTGCTGGACGAATTCTGGAATCGCGAGTTGCCGCGGACCCGTAAGGCTCTGTCTGACTTCTACTTGCCGCGAGAGTGCATCTTCTCGATCGGCGCACAGCTCTGTGACCGTCCCGAGCACACGAGCTCGGGCGCCTACGGCCAGGTGATCGGCTCGCAGACGACTGGCCCTCTAGCTGGGCGCGGCCTGACGGAATACGACCCCCACTTCACCTACATCGGCAACGATCTCGGCGGGTACGGCTACTACTACGCGGCAGCGATCGCCGGCATGGGCTTGATCGCTCCGGCTCTACCCGCTGCCGGGCTTCCCGTCGATGCACCGACCCCTGAAGGGAAGCTTGTCGCCGAGGCGTTCAGGCAGGCGGTCTCCGATACGACCTACTACCGCGAGTACTTCGACGATGACACACGCATGGTGAGGTTCCCCCGGTTTGCCGGACACCTAGCATGAGGGGTCAGCACCCCTCGGAGAGGAGTCCGCATGCCGCGTCCCCATCCTCCGGAGTTCCACCGACGAGCCGTGGAGCTCGCCAGGGAGCGCGCCAAGCCGGTCGCGC
>JBBQXQ010000215.1:0-2344 GCA_038209515.1 Gemmatimonadales bacterium | reverse complement strand
AGCGAGGTTTGGAATGGCCGCGCTTGCGAGGGCGGCCTGGAAGAACTCGCGGTGCACCACCTCGTGCCGCCTGATATCGCGCAGGATACCCTCCTCCTCGCCGGTCGCGCCGGCATAGAGGTGGGTCACGACCTGGATGTAGAACGCCGCCTCGAGCTGCTCCAGGGCGTAAGCGAAGTTCAGGATGCCGAGGTCGGTGCTGAGATCGATCGTCACCTGGCCGGCGGCGGTGGCGCTGACCGCGCCCGAGACTGGGGCGGCGGTGGTGGTGGGGGCCGTGGTGGACGGGTCGCAGGCGACGAGGAGCGCGGCCGCGGCAGCGCTGCCGGACCATTTGAGAAAGTCGCGCCGGTCGGTCGGCGTGCGGAGCCGCCCGAGGATGGTGCGCTCATCGCCATCCTGGGCGTGTAAGTGTTCCATGCGATCCTCCTGAACTAACGTGCCTGGTGGGAAACACGGGGATCCGTCGCTCCGTCGGTCCATGGGCAAGCGCATGGAACGTGGGAGCGTCGGGGGGACGGCCGCTTCGGGCCTGCAACATTTGGCATCATGGTCCACTCGAATGCGGCCTGAGGTTGGTGGGACCGCCCGCCGCGCTCACTCGAACGCCCAACCGAGGCGTGACTAGACGCAGCCGCCAACTACCGAAGATGATATCCCGAGCGTGTTCAGTGACCAACCTCACGCCTGAACGGTAGAAAAAACTTGCCGCCGGCTCTTGTATACGATGGACGGTGCGCAGTCGGATCTCTGGAGGCGGACCGCCCGCGACCGGGAATCGGAAGCGACCGGTAGCTCACGGTCGGGCTCACGTCCGCCGCCTTAGCTCTGCGGCATGCCATCAGACGAGTGATTCCCGTGCCCGGCCACCCAACTTTCGCCTCGCCCCATCGGGGGCCCTCCCCGCCCGAGCCCGCGCCTCCGGTGCCCGCTCCGCGCGTGAGCGCTCGCGTTGCGCTCAAACTGACTCACCACCGCGACTCCGTCGCTGATCGGCGAACTGACAGAGAGATCCGATTCGCCGTCCGACACGTATAGTACTGGTCATATTCTCCGCTCCCGCTCATTGGGACTAGGCTGGGCAGGACTGGGCGGGATGGGTGATCCCGACCAGTCGCCATGAGCATGGGAGCGGGCCAGCCAAAGCGCTTAAACGCTTCGGGGCGGGCCCTCGCTTGTATCGGTGGGGAAGTTCGAGAACGCTGTCCTCAAAGACGGCCTCGGCATTCTGAGCGGGCATAGGCAGCCGGTACGTTCAAGGTTATTCACCGCGCCAAACCCACCTGAGACGCTGGTATCCGTGGTCCAGCGGCTGTTTCTCCCCGGTTAGAGGAAGCTGGTAGCCTTTCGAAGACCACCGGCCGCGTGGGACGCAACCATGCGCCGACCCAGACGCAAGAAATCCTAGTCTAGCCTATAGGTACCCCTCTGATCGGACTATTATTGATTCTGGGCTCGCCGGAGGCTCCCCGCTCGCCGTCGGCCAGGGGACCAATCCGTTCGGGCGATGCGTCCGTATAGCATGGCGGACGAACCGGCGGCCCCGACTCCACCCCATCCCGCTGGGCACTCCACCTCAGGCCGAGGGAGCGTGCCCAAAGATGACGATCACGCTCTCCTTCAGCGTGTGGCGGACGGCGACGAGTCGGCGTTGGCTGCGCTGTACGACAGTTGGGGTGAACGGGTTCATACCCTTGCTTTCTGGATACTGATGGACGCGGACGAGGCCGAGGATGTTGTGGAGGAGACTTTCTGGCAGGCCTGGCGCATGGCGAATCAATACGACGGGCGGCGGGGGACCGTTGCCACGTGGCTCACCATGATCGCCCGTAGTCGCGCGCTCGATCGACTTCGCGCTCGGCAACGGAGAGCAGCCTGGGCTGCCGCGCCCGCCAGTGTGCTGCTCGAGAGAGCTGCGGCAGGTGACGCGGAAGTCCTCGACGCTGAGCCGGAGAGGACTGAGCGGCATACCGCGCTGGCCTCTGCATTGGGGGCCCTCCCCCCGGAGCAGCGGGAAGTGTTGGAGTTGGCATTTTTTCGTGGGCTATCCCATTCCGAGATCGCGGAGCAGACGTCCCAGGCGCTCGGTACCGTGAAGACACGCATTCGGCTCGCCCTGCAGAAGCTTCGCCAGAGTCTAGCCTTTCTGGAGCAGGAAGGTCAGTGAGCACAGTGCGGAACCATGAGGAGATGCATGAAATGCTTGTTGCGGCAGCCCTGGAGATCCTCGACAGCGCTGATCTAAGACAGGTGCTGGACCACGTCAGCTCCTGCGCAGAGTGCGGACAGCTGTTGCCGGAATACCGGGAAGTCGCGGCCGCTCTTGCCGGCCTGCTGCCGCCCC
>JBBQXQ010000214.1:0-2457 GCA_038209515.1 Gemmatimonadales bacterium | reverse complement strand
AGAGGAGCAACCTATGACGTACGTGATCGCCGAACCCTGTATTGGCGTTAAAGACCGGTCGTGTGTGGACGTGTGTCCGGTCGACTGCATCTACGAGGGCGAAGACCAGCTCTACATCGAGCCCGACGAGTGCATCGACTGCGGGGCGTGCGTGCCCGAGTGCCCGGTCACGGCGATCTTCACGGAGGAGGAGGTCCCGCCTAACTGGGAGTCGTACATCGCGAAGAACCGTGATGTGTTCAAGAGCGACCAGCCGCCAGCAAAGAGGACTCCTGAGAAGAAGTAAGGGCGGGTAATGCGGTGTACCCGGAGGGCCACACGGATCGAGTCGCAGTCCCGCATGGGCTGATTTGGCACGGCGCCACCGTCCTGGTGGTCGACGACGAGCCGTCCATGCGTGGCTAGATCTCTTAGTGGTGGGCCTTCGGGGGTCGCATGAAGGATCGGTGGTGTCGATTGTGGTGTCGATTGATCCCGAGAGATCACGGCAGGCGCGGCAAGCAATCCGGGCAGATCGCGCGGGATGTCAGTGAGTTACAGGAATGGCGTCGGAATTCGCTTCCTACGTCGGCCGCCTGATAAGCGTGAGGTCGGTAGTTCAACTCTACCCAGGCCCACTCATTGAAATCGTTGCCCCCCTTGGTGATCTCGCACCGGGCGGGGCTTCTTGCAGGCTTCTTTCAGACCCGGTCGCGCGAAGCGGGGCGCAGGTAAACGCCCATAACTCTCGCGACCGGTCACGCAAATCCCCGCACTAGCCCGCCCGACTTGTCACCGAGCCTCCATGAAAGACCATCCTAAGGTGCCCCAGGTCATTGACTTGCGCCGCAGGGTCACTCCGAACCCCTGTGGCACATGAAGTGCACCCATAGCGGCAATTCTTTCTCTGACACTCGGCGTCAACCACCTCGAATGGGATTCTATGCGCGCGAGACTCTCGTCTGTCTGTCCGCTGGCCATTGGCTTGATCTGGACCACATCGCTGGTGAACGTCGCGGTAGCCCAATCCCCGGTGGCTCACTCGGCACAAACCCCCGAGACACCTCCGCCGAGCACCCAGACGAAGGCGTCCAAGCACGGCGAGAAGAACAACGGCTGGCGCGTGTCCTCGGATCTTCACCTGGGCGCCGAATACGACAACAACACCTACCTGCTCGGTGCCCTGAAGAAGGCCAGCGTGGCCTCGCCGTCAGCCGGTGAGGTGATCAGCGGAAGGTACGCCGACATGAAGAGCCCGGACGACGTGCTGACGACGATGTCGGCCGGGCTGTCCCTCAAGGGACCGGGCCTCATGGGCAAGTCCTCCCTCATAGCGCCAGAGGTTTCCTACGACCATTACGCGCAAAACTCGGCGCGCAGCAACGTGACTCTCGGGCTTTCACTGCAGCAGGAAATGTGGGCCAACGGCCGGTTGCGTCTCGAAGGACGACTCACGCCCAGCTACTTCCCCCGGAACTACCTGGCTGATGCTGTGGATCAGAATTCCGACGGTTCCATCGCGGCCGACGAGCGGGTGTATGCGAGCGGCGAGTACCGGGAGGGAGAATTCGGTGCCGACTACCGCCTCCCGCTGGCGAAGTCGACCAAGAAGCACCCTTTCGGAGCGTCGCTGCAGCTGGGCGGCGGTTACTACAACCGCTCCCATGATGCGCCACTTGCCGGGCGGAACCTCCAGGGCCCAACGGCTGGCGGCAAGGTCCTGCTGGATCTGGGGCGTCGGGTCGCGCTCGACCTGGGTTATGACTATGCATCGCTGGGGGCGCCGAGGATGGACCAGCTGCTGCTGCTCGACGAGCCCGCGTTCGGGCAGGACTTGAATGGCAACGGCACCGCAACCGACATGAACGCCCGGGTGCTCACGATGGTCGACCGCTCGCGGCGGGAGCAGAGCCTGGGCGCCTCTCTCCGATTCGCGCTGAGCAAGCCGGTCGACGTCGCGCTGGGCTACGAGCACCGCTGGCGCCGATATACGTCGAATGAGCCCCTGGACGTGGTGGATCGCGGGCGCGAGGACCATCGGGACCAGACTTCCGCGGACCTCCGCTTCCGGCTGACGAAGGACCTTCGCATGCGCCTCGGCGGGATCTACTCGACCCAGAAGCTGAACCGTACCGGCGATCCTGGGGCTGCGGGCGAGATCGATGACTACACCAGGTCCCAAGGCCGTCTGGGACTGTCCTACCAACTGTGAGGCACTCCACCAACGGGACCAGGCGCGTTCTCTTCTCCGGGTACGCGCCGGTCCATTTCGTCTGTTTCCGGTCGCTGTATCAGCGGCTCCGTCTGCTCAAGGGCGTGGAGGTGTTCCTGTCGGGGGGCCGCAACGCCGATCCGGTCACCGGTGCCCGGGCAATGACCGCCGCCCAGCTCTATGCACCCTTCCGAGTTCCCCGGGCGAGGGTTCTCGAGCTGGATCAGATAAAAACCCGGTCCTTCGACCTGGTGTTCTGCGCCCAC
>JBBQXQ010000213.1:0-2502 GCA_038209515.1 Gemmatimonadales bacterium | reverse complement strand
CTTGAGCCGGGGAATGATCGAGCGGGCGAACTGGCTCCCATCGAGGCGAAACAGCCGGAAGGCCGTCCCCGTCGCCGTGACCCGCACGGTGGAAATGGGGCGCAGATCCAACTCGCCGGTCAGCTGCCAGCCGCGTCCCGTGGTCCCCTCCTGGAAGATCGCGGCCCGTCCCCGGCGGTAGGTCAGGGTGGCGCCCAGCTGCTGCCAGGTGGGTGTCGTCGCCTTGGTCTGCCACACGAACCCGGAAAAGTCGTCGGCCGGCCGATAGGCCGGCCCCGCGGCACTTCCGACCGTGTAGTCCGCAAAGGTGCTGTCCTGGAAGTTCACGAAGTCCCGCTCGACGTGCCCGTTGAGCTCCCATCCCCCGCGGAGCTGAAAGGTGGCGTCCAGCATCTCGTCTCCCTCCAGGCCCGGCTCGAAACCGAAGTGATCGTAGAGCCAGATCCGCTCCGGGCCGAAGAAGACGGTGAAGTTTTCCAGCGGCGCGCCGCGGGCGCCATACGAGGTGAAGCGATTGAAGGCATGCCCGTTCACCACTCCGCTGCGGAGCCGATTGACGAACCCCGCTTGATCGTCGAATCCGGCGCCCAGGCCGCTCACCAGATAGTTGAAGCCCCACGAGCGGCCGGTGCGGTCGTACTCGGCTTGCCAGATGGGAGCGCGGCGGGTGCCGCTGCCGGCGCTGGTCCAAGAAGCGCCGTACTGGAACTGGGCGTAGTAGAGGCTCCAGACGTAGCGGAAGTCGCCCGCCAGGACCCGGTTGTGGGCGTCGGACTGGTCGCGGTTGGTGAAGGTGACACCGGCGATGGAGTTGCTGCCGAAATCGCGGCGGAGCCGGGTGATGTTGAACCAGGCGTCACCGGCGTCCGTCTGGTCCACCGCGGTCAGATGGGCCACGCCCAGCTGGCCGAACTTTCCGGTGAGCTTGGCACCGGCCTTCGGATTGACGATGCGGCGGGTGTACACCAGCGTCTGGGGAGAGCCGAAGAGCTCGATGCCCTCGAGGAAGAAGGGCCGCTTCTCGGGAAAGAAGAGGGCGAATCGCTCGTTCACCGTCACCTGACCCTGGTCGGTCTCCACCTGGCTGAAGTCCGGGTTGAGCGTGGCGTCGAGGGCGTAGCTGGTGAAGCCGAGGCGCAGGTTGAGTCCGGCATCCGGGTTGACGTCGCCCCGGGCGAACTCGCCGCTCCCGGCATCGCGACGTCCGTTCGCAGTGGCGGTCACGAACGGCTGCGCCTCGACCGCGACGCCGCGCTTCAGGTCGTGGAGGCCGCCGATGCCACCCTCCTGGCCCAGGAAGCTGGCATTGGCTCGCCGAACGTCGGTCCAGGTGTCGCTGTAGCCGGTGCGTTGGGTCACGCGGGTGGCGTTGAATCCCCAGCTCTGGGCATCGCTGCCCGGGTAGCGGAGACTCTTGAACGGGATGCGGATCTCGACCTGGTATCCTTGACCGGTGATCCGGCCTTTCGACTCCCAGGTGAAATCGGGATTCTTGTCCGTGCCGCCCGGAACGAGGCTGCTGACCTGGCCGGCGCCCTCGCTCCGGACCCCGTCACTCTGGGACCCCAGCGGGTTCACCCCGAAGAAGAAGGCGCGCCGGCGGTCGTGGAAGGTGTCGAGGTCGATGACGACGTAGTCATCGTTGTCGATGTTGTCCCGGTCCGCGACGGTCGCGCGGATGGCGGCTGGATTCCGGTCGTGGGCGATGATGCCGAAGTAGATCGCATCCGGCGCGTACCAGGCCAGGATCTCGGTCTGCTCCTCGGCGGGCCGTCCGTCCACCGGCTGGTACTGCCAGAACCCGGTCAGCCGGGTGGCTTGAGACCAGGCCGGTTCATCGAGGCTCCCGTCGATCCGGACCGAGGTCTCCAGGCGGGGGATGTCCGCGGTGGGCGAGCCCTTCCCCTCGACGACGGCGCCAGGAGACTGGAGGAGCAGAAGGAGCGCGAGCACGATCCGCCGGGTTGGGGTCGAGAACGGCCGGGACGGGGACCGGAGAAAAAATAGTGCTGCAGAAACGTACGGGAAGATCGAGGGGGGAGTTTCCTGTCTGGTCAGGCATCGGCATCACCACGGCGGGTCCGCGATGCTCCAGCCCCCAGGCGCAGCCACAGCCACTCGTACGCGATCCAGGTCAGGCACGCGGTGTACAGCGTGACCCAGGCGACATCGGCCCACCGATGATCGTGGGCCAAGGTCCCCCACGCGACGGCCGTGATGACGCTGAGCACGAACCCGCCGTACGAAGCCAGCCAGGGGATGACCAGCGCGGCGCCACCGACCACCTCGAGCCCGCCGAGCAGCGTCCGCAGCCACCGCGGAGAGTCCCAGAGCGCGAACGATGCGCCCCAGAATCCGTCGGACTCGAGCCCGCTCCACCCCATGCGCACGTACAGTTCCGCCAGGTAAATCCCGAGCAGCCAGGCGGCGACGAGACGCCCGCGACGCGGCCCGGTCACGGCGGGAGCGACGGGATCGGCATGTCAGTGCCTCCCATGCTTT
>JBBQXQ010000212.1:0-2639 GCA_038209515.1 Gemmatimonadales bacterium | reverse complement strand
GCCCTTTCCCGACCTCGATCGTCTTGACTTCGAACGCGGCAGGCGCTGGGGGAGACGGTTCGGGCGTGGTGGCTTCGCTCTGTGGCGGCGGTGGCGCCGATTTCTTGCAGCCGCCGAGCGCCAACGCGGCAACGGCGAGCGGCAGGGCGAGAGTCATCCTGCGGTGACCATACATGGGGTCTCTCCTTCGCTCGTCTCAGCCTTCCGGGATCTTGAGTACCTGTCCGGGATGGATGAGATCCGGGTTCTTGATGGTGTCCTTGTTGGCATCGTAGATCTGTTGCCACTTCCCGGCGTCGCCGTAGAGCTGCTTGGCGATCTTCGAGAGGCTGTCGCCCTTCGCGACCGTGTAGGTCCGCGCTCCCGCGGGCTTGGGAGCGGTGGACGAGCTGCCGCCCTCCACATCGGAGAAGTCGGGTGTGGGGTCCTTGCCAGCCATAGGGTCCTCCTCTGAATTGGCGATCGGACGACTCCGCCGAGTCGCGCGCTACCGCTTGCCGAACAGGCTCCCGAGCAACCCTCCGACGTCGTCGAGCACCGAGCCGTCCTGATTGCGATCGAGCAGCCGGCTCACCGCTCCCATCGCCCCGGGCGCCGACGTGGCGAGGGCCTCGCGCTCACCGCCGAGCAGTCCCGCGAGCCCGTTGGCATCGAGGCCGCGCTCCCGCCGGACCCGTCCGAGCGCGCCGAGCACCAGCGGAGCCAGCGTCGCCAGGAGCGGACCCGCCTTGGCGAGGTCGAGGCCGGAGGAGCGCGCCACCGCCTGCTCGGCCAGGTCACGCCGATCGCCGAGCACGTGGCCCAGGATCGCCTCCCCACCCGAGAGCGGCGCGGTCTGCAGCGCGCCGGGAACGTCGTTCAACACGCTGCCGTCGTGATCCCGGGCGATGGCCTCGTTGAGTCGCTGCGCCCCGTCGCCCTGAGCGGCGTTGTGGGCGAGCGCGCCGAGCAGCAGGGGCACCGCCGCAGCGATCGCCTTGCTGGTGGCGCCCTGGTCGGTGCCGAGACGACTGCTGATCTGCCGGAGCGCGTTGTCGTCCAGGTGTGCGCTCAGGGTGTCGAGTATGGATGGCATCGGCCGTCCTCCGACTGGATGCGAGAGTGCGAGGTGCCGCGCGAGTGACATACTGCGCAGGAGCTGCGCAAAATGCCGCGAGGTGGCGACGAAGGATGTGACCGTCGTCACCAGACCGGGACAGCATTATCGTTCCTCGGAATACCCGCTTCGTTCACCCGCTGCACCACTGATGCGAGCATGAGTGGAGACGCCCAACTCTCGTCAAATGACCCGGCACGGCGCGCGGCCGAGCGCGCCGCGCTCACCCGGATGCTGATCGTGATCGCGGTCTGGCTCGCGACCTGGACCTTGCGGCAGAACGGGGCCATGACTCGACTCGGGCTCGATGCCATCCTGACCGCGGCGAGCTGGTGGGCCGTGCTGCCGGGGCGCCGCCAGGGCGGGTCGGCCTTCGGTGAGCACGGGCGCTGGAGCAGCCTGCTGATCGCGCTTCCGGTCGGCTTCGGCATCGCGACGGCGGCCGAGCTCTGGCATCTGCTGCGCGGCGGAGCGGCGTAGCCGGCTCGGGATGATGTCCCCCACCCCACCCCACCTGACGTGTCCAAGGAGCTCCAGCAGATCGTGGCTGGGGCCGGAACCCGCTCGGACAAGGCGCGGCGTGCTCCGCTCCATACATCGAAGCGCTCGGCGGCGCGATCATCGGTCTCAGGCGATCACCGGTCTGCCTGGTAGACCAGCGCTAGTTGGGCCTGCTGGATGAAGAGCAGGAGGGGCCCTGGCCGAGGAACGACCGGGCTTGAGCTGGGGGTATAGAGTAGGCGGCGCATCCGACCGATCCTCCGCTGGAGCATGTAGAGTCCGAGCCCTCCAGTGATAAAGAGCGCGGAGGCCGCCGAAAGTTCCCTGGGACCGGTCGACGGCATGGTCGGAGCGGGCGAGGCAAGGGCCACTGTTCCGGAGAGTCTATGCGAACCACCGTTTCGTCGCACTGCATGCGAATCACTGTTGCCATCCTCATGACGGCGATCGCCGCACTCGCCCTCGGACCGGCGGCCGGCGCGCAGGAAGCGGAGGCTCACGAGCACCGGGTCGGGCAGCTGGGCCACGTCAGCTTCCCCGTGTCCTGTACCGCCGAGGCACGACGCCGCTTCGAGCACGCGATGGCCCTGCTCCACTCGTTCTGGTGGGAGGAGGGGGAGCGGGCCTTCGGCGCGGTTACCCAGGCGGATTCCAACTGCGTGATGGCCTACTGGGGTCTGGCGATCAACGCCTGGGGTAATCCGTTCGCCGGCGGTCCGGCCGGGGCCGCGCTCAGCCGCGGGGTCGAGGCCGCGGAACGTGCCGCCTCGCATCCGGCCCCGACCAGACGGGAGCAGGGGTTCATCGCGGCAAGCACGGCTCTCTATCGTGACGCGGCCGCCACTTCCAACGCGGCGCGTCTTCAGGACTACGCCGACACCATGGGGAGTCTCCACCGGGAGCTCCCTCAGGACACCGAGGTCGCCATCTACTATGCGCTGGCCCTGCTGGCGACGGCCCCCCGCACCGATACGACATTGACGCAGCAGCGGAAGGCCGCGGCGATCCTCGCTCCGCTGTTCGCCCGGTACCCGGACCACCC
>JBBQXQ010000211.1:0-2677 GCA_038209515.1 Gemmatimonadales bacterium | reverse complement strand
CTTGGCGTTTTATGTCGGCTTCGCCGCGTTCGACATACCCGTGAGCTTTCTCGGCGCGTTGCTGCTGCAAGGCCTGCTCATCCTGGGCATATCGCTCCCCTCGACCCCGGGCTTCTTCGGTCCATTCGAGGCCGTGATCGTAGCTGTGCTCGCACTCTATGGTGTTCCGAAAGATCTGGCGTTCTCGTACGCCATAGCCTTTCACATCACTACCTTCATTCCGATCACGCTGCTCGGCCTGTGGTCGCTGGCCCGGAACCCTGGCGCGTTCAGCCGCCGGCGCCGGGCTGAAGCCTGACCGTGATCGTCACCCTCCCGGCATACGCCAAGATCAATCTTTTCCTGCGAGTGCTGGCGCGGAGCGACGACGGGTATCACGGACTCGAGACGCTCCTGTGTCTGGTGAGCCTGGCAGACACTCTGACAGCCGAACGCAGGGAGGGACGCGGCGTCACCATCGAGGTCAGGGGAGCTGATGTCGGCCCTGCGGAGCGGAACCTCGCGGTGCAAGCGGCGGCCAGCGTCCTGCAGGCTACCGGGAACCGGTTCGCGATCCACCTCGCGCTCACCAAACGCATCCCGGTTCGAGCCGGCCTGGGGGGCGGCTCGAGTGACGCCGCGGCAGCATTGCACGTCGCCAACCGGCTCACGGGAGATGCCATCCCCCGCCACGAGCTACTCCAGTTCGCCGCCCGGCTCGGCAGCGACATCCCCTTCTTTCTTACCGGCGCCCCGCTGGCCCTGGCGTGGAACCGCGGCGAGCGAATACTCCGGCTGCCACCCCTGCCGGGAGCGCCCGCGTTGCTCCTCACGCCACGAATACCCATTGCAACGGGGGAGGCCTACGGCTGGCTGGATAGCGCCACGCAGTCCGGCGGCGGGAGGGGCGCGGTAGCGCTCGATCTCGATGCGCTCTCGCGCTGGGGGGATATCGGGAGGATGGCGGGAAACGACTTCGAGTCGCTGGTATTCGGTCGTCACGGAGAGGTTCGGTCGGCGTTCGAGGCGCTCGTCGGCACCCGGCCCCTGCTGTGCCGCATGAGCGGGTCCGGCTCCACCCTCTTTGCTATCTACCGCAGCGAGCGTGACCGGGAGGACGCCGCGATGGTGCTCGGGCCTAAACACGGGATCATCACGTCGGTTGAAACGGTCGCGACCGCGGTACCGGGACTCGAGCCCCTGGAATATTCATCCTCCGACCCGCACGATCCTCCCCACCGAGGGAACGCCGAGACCGTTCAGCATGAATAGCAGATACGGTCCCGGAGGGGCCACCGCGCCCGATTCAGGAGCCTTCAACGTGAGCCCCCCCGCTACCTTCTGAAAAGTAAGCTCGACAAATCGCTGGCTTTGATCAAAGGCGTGGGTCACGGACGAAAGTCGCAGCAGCGTCACGCGGACTACTCGCGGCGCATCGTCCGTAGTGACCAGGAACTCCTGGCCGTACCCAATCGCGTCGGGCGCATTCAATACTCCAGGCCGAGGTCCCCGAAACAGGTAAGGTGGAGTGAAGAGCTCGGCGTTCAGCTCTCTGGGTAAACCTGGGCCATCGCCACTGCCCGTGTGCAAGAGGCGTCCGTCCGGAAGCAGCATGGTCGTGGAATGATAGACTCGGTTTACGCTGTTGCTGGCGAGAACGGTCCACGTTTCGGTGTCGGGATCCCATAGCTCTGCCGCATGCACCGCCCCGGCCGGATCGCTGAATCCGGCCGAGCTCGTGCCTCCCGTCACGAGCACCGTTCCATCGGGCAGCAGCGTCGCATTCAGGTGGCGCCGTGCATACCTCATCGGATTGGTATACCGCCAGGACGGCGACGATTGGTTGAGGTCGATGACTTCCGCCGTCTTGGTAGGTGCTCCATCGGGCGGGTCGCTGCCGCCGACGATCATGATCTTCCCGGGACGGTACATGACGGCGCTTCCGTAGTCCCGCCGCCCGTACCTGCTGGTAGCTACCGGAAGCCAGGCACCGGTCCCGCGAACGTCGAGGTAGGCGGTCTGAGGCAGCTCGCCGGCGTAGAACACCCGGCCGTTCGGCGCCACAAACGTGCGGGGATAGTAGGGGAGAGCCCGGGATGCGCCGGTGAGGGAGCGCCAGGAGCCGCCAGTCCACACCTCGGGGGTCTCGACCTCCGCACCGTTCTGGTCCCTCCCCGCCAGGGTGACCACCTCGCCGTCCGGTAATGTGGTGCTCGTGGGATACCAGCGGCCCCAGTGCATGGGCTCGACCGACGACCAGGTCCCGGTCGACGCGTCGAAGATGTTGGCATCGGGCAGTCCACGCTCGTCGCGCAAGTGGCCGCCGGTGACCAGCAGACGCCCGTCCGCCAGGAAGCTGTGCCCGCTGCAGAACACCATGGTGGTGCTTGGTACGGTGGCAAAGTCGCCGCTTGCCGGATCCCAGAGTGTCGGATCGCCGAACCGCCCCCAGGATAGCACCCGCCCGTTCGGCAGCAGGTGAAGATGGACGGCGACGACAGGCCAGCTGAATTGTGGGGCCCACTCCCCGGTAGTTGCCTGGGGCCCGGTTGTGGAAGGCGGAAGCGGGCAGCTTGTTGCGTGGTTGGCGACCGGTGCGCTCTCCTCACCATCGTAGGAGACCTTGAGATCACCAGGCGTCTGAGTGGTAAGTCGGGTCGTGCTGGGAGCGCCGGCCGAGCCCGGAGGCAGCCTCAAC
>JBBQXQ010000210.1:0-2690 GCA_038209515.1 Gemmatimonadales bacterium | reverse complement strand
CAAGGGCTCGACCGGAGAGCGGCAGCGGATCCTCCGCGAGTTGCTCGCTCGCGCTACTCACGACGAGCAGAGCTTTCTCTTCCGGCTGGTCACCGGCGAGCTGCGCCAGGGCGCGGTCGAGGGGCTGATGCTCGAGGCGGTGGCCAGGGCGGCGAAGGTGCCGGCCGAGCAAGTGCGGCGGGCCCGGATGATGGCGGGAGACCTGCCGAAGGTTGCGAAGGCAGCTATCACCGGCGATGCAGCCGAGCTCGCTGGATTTGCCACCCAGCTCTTTCGGCCGGTGCACCCCATGCTAGCCGGGTCGGCCGACGACGGGAGCGCGGCCATCGAGGAGCTGGGCGAGGCGATGCTCGAGTACAAGCTGGACGGCGCCCGCATCCAGGTCCACAAAAGCGGCGACCAGGTGGCGGTGTACTCCCGGCGCCTCAACGATGTCACTGCGGCGGTGCCCGAGCTGGTCGAGGTTGTGCGCGAACTTCCCGCTCGGGAACTCATCCTGGATGGCGAGGTCATCGCGCTCCGCCCCAACGGCACGCCCCAGCCCTTTCAGGTCACCATGAGTCGGTTCGGCCGTAGACTCGACATTGAGCGAAATCGCCAGGAGTTTCCTCTCACGCCCTTCTTCTTCGACCTGCTGTACCTGGACGGTGGTTCCCTCGTCGATGAGTCCGCACGCCGTCGCCTGACCGCTCTCATTGATGCGGTTCCAGAGCGCATGCTCGTCCCCCGAACGCTGACCTCTTCCCCGCTCGACGCCCAGGCGTTTCTCCAACGCTCGCTGGAGGCCGGACACGAGGGCATCATGGCCAAGGCCCTGGACGCGCCGTACCAGGCCGGTCATCGCGGCCGCCGCTGGCTCAAGGTCAAGCCGGCGAACACGCTCGATCTCGTCGTGCTGGCCGCCGAGTGGGGTCATGGACGTCGACATGGCTGGCTCAGCAACCTCCACCTCGGCGCCCGGGATCCGGTTGCCGGCGGGTTCGTGATGCTGGGCAAGACGTTCAAGGGGATGACCGACGCGATGCTCGAGTGGCAGACGAAGAGGTTGCTGGAGCTGGAGCTCGCCCGGGACGGAATCACGGTTTACGTGCGGCCGGAGCTGGTGGTGGAAGTCGCGTTCAACGAGGTGCAGGCGAGCACCCAATATCCCGGCGGCGTGGCATTGAGGTTCGCTCGGATCAAGCGGTACCGGACCGACAAAAACGCGAGCGAGGCGGATACGATAGCAGCGGTTCGGGACATTTACCGCAGGATCACCGGCGCGGACGTGCAGGCGTAGCGTGTTCGATCTTCGGAGCCACCTCTCGCGCGCCTTGGCGGGTCACTACCTCATCGAGCACGAGCTCGGGCGCGGTGGAATGGCCACTGTCTACCTGGCTCGTGATCTGAAGCATGACCGGCCGGTGGCCCTCAAGGTTCTCCACCCCCAGTTGGCCCAGGTGCTGGGCCCCGAACGCTTCCTTCGCGAGATCCGGCTCTGCGCCCGCTTGCAACACCC
The DNA here is from genome assembly GCA_038209515.1 of Gemmatimonadales bacterium. Lineage (GTDB taxonomy): Bacteria > Gemmatimonadota > Gemmatimonadetes > Gemmatimonadales > GWC2-71-9 > CAVVWJ01. The sequence continues at coordinate 1,192 of JBBQXQ010000210.1, read as the reverse complement.
GAACATTCTGGCGGTGCACGACTCCGGCGACGCCGACGGGCAGCTCTGGTTTACCATGCCCTACGTCGAGGGCGAGACGCTGCGAAGCCGGCTCCTCCGGGAGAAGCAGCTCCCGATCGACGATGCACTGCGCATTACCTGTGAGGTTGCCGACGCTCTGCACTACGCTCACCAGCACGGCGTGATCCACCGCGACATCAAGCCGGAAAACATCCTGCTTACCGGCTCTCCGGCCCACGGCGCGGCCGGGGCCTACCACGCCCTAGTCGCCGACTTCGGGATCGCCCGGGCGCTCTCGCCCGGTTCGGACGAGCAGCTCACCGAGACCGGGTTCAGCCTGGGCACCCCGCAGTATATGAGTCCGGAGCAGGCCTTAGCCCAGCGCGACCTGGATCCGCGCACCGATGTCTACTCTCTCGGCTGCGTGCTCTACGAGATGCTCACCGGCGAGCCACCCTACACCGGACCGACACCCCAAGCGGTCCTGGCCAAGCGACTAAGCGAGCCGGTCCCTCACCTGCGCACCAGCCGCGATGTGTCTCCCGCCATCGAGCGCGCGGTGACCAAGGCGCTGGCCCGGTCCCCTGCAGACCGTTTCGCCACCGTAGCCGAGCTGGCCGGTGCGCTGCAGCGGGACCGAATGAGCGTTGCACCGATCTCCCGCAAGCTCACCGCGCGACCGGCCGTACTCGCCGCCGCGCTCCTCCTCCTGGCAGTCGTTGGGTATCTCGCCTTCCTTCGGGTGAAGCCGGGGGGAGGCGCTCCGCTGGCCTCTGCCGCGGTACTCCCTTTCGTGGACCTGAGTCCGCAGAAGGATCAGGAGTACTTCAGCGACGGGCTCACCGAGGAGCTCATTACATCACTGAGCCAAGTGCCGGGGCTCCGGGTAGCCGCGCGGACCTCCTCCTTCCAATTCAAGGGACAGAGTCCCGATGTCCATGAGGTCGGCCGGAAGCTGGACGTGGGAGCCGTCCTGGAAGGCAGTGTGCGGAGGAGCGGAAACCGGCTCCGCGTAAGCACCCGGCTCATCAGTGTGAAAGATGGGTACCAGCTCTGGTCGGACTCCTACGATCGCGACCTGGCCGATGTCTTCGCTGTGCAGGAGGACATCGCGCGATCGATCGTCGCCGCCCTCCGGGTGCGGCTTGCACCCGCCCGTGATTCCGCGCTGGCCGTCCGCCCTACCGGCGAT
>JBBQXQ010000209.1:0-2844 GCA_038209515.1 Gemmatimonadales bacterium | reverse complement strand
ATCGTTGAAGACAGGGCGATCAAGCCGAGTGCCAGGTGGGAGCTGGACCGCGTCGTCATCCACGCCATCAACGGGAGTACCAAAAAGCCGAACAGGTTGGCAAGGAGAACGAACACGGCAACGTGGCGCAGATACTTCCGGTCTCCGTGAGCGGCCCTGTTCCGGCAGAAGATGCCACTCCCAAAGGAGCCAATCGCCAGCCCACCGAGATAGAAACCGAGCAGAAGTCCGAATGCCGTAGGCGCGCCGCCCGTCACGAAGGAAATCGCCCGAAACCAGAGGATTTCGTAGGAGAGAGCGATGAAGCCCGTGACCGCAACCACTGCCATCGGCAACAGCAAGGTCATGCCGCCGACCTCCTGAATGGCCCGGCCAGGATGAACACGCCAACCAGAAGGTTGAGGCTCGCCGCGAGATCCACCGATTGCGCTTCGCCCAGCGATCCCAGGATCAGCAACACGGCCGCGAACGCCGCGAGGGCCGAGCCAGCCGTATTGACGAAATAGAGCAGGCCGACCGTGCCCCCGACATTTCCGGTCGAGCGCACCACGTAGGCTACCAGGAGGGGAAGGGTGACTCCCATCAAGGAGGTAGGGACCATCACGGCCAGGGCCATGGCCGCGCCGCGTGGGATGGACGACAATCCGAGGGTGAGACTTCCAACCCAGCGGAAGAAGAGGAGCGACCAGAGTCCAAAGATCCCGATCGCAATCTCCACCGTGGAGAAGAGTAGAAGGATCGTGCGATCGGAGCCTTTGGCCAGGCGTCCGCCGGCCAGGCTTCCGAGGCCAAGCCCCGCGAGGAAAGCAGTCACGACCGTGGTGACTGCCTCGATATTGACACCGAACGTCGAGTAGAGAACCCGCTGCCAAACAACTTGATAGAGTAGCGCAGCAAATCCCGTCGTACAAAAGACCAACGGAATCCAACTGGAAATCCGCATGCCGGGCGTCTTGTGAGGATTAGCGATAGGACCTGACTCTATGGCTCTACGTCCGCTTTCTCCAATTCTTCGCGAGCTGGACGCCGGCCAAGACCACCAACACTAGTGCACCAATCCAAAAGACCAGCGAGAGGGTGCCCTCAACCAGCAAGGCGGCACCGCCGAGGAGCAGGGCCAGTGCGGCGAGCCGTAGAGCGGGAGCGAGCGGCCACTGCGGGGCTCTTGGTGCGGTCATCGGAACCTCTCAGTCCAAGGTGAACCGGCCAGGGTTGATACAGATCCGACAGTCCGGTACTGACGAGATGAAATCGTGATGGCTGCGAAGATAGCGCCCACAGTATAGCTAACGGCCTTGTCCTTCGCTGACTTCACTTAAGACAGGCAGTCCACCCTAGCCCTGGGAGGCCAGGACCAGCGGGATCGCTCACCGATGAGACATATATGCGCCGGGAGGCAGCGAACGTAAAGAGGAGGGAAAGCAGGTGGCTTCCGAACCGCCGGGCGGCGGTTGAATCGCATCCCGGACGCAGTTAGTTTCACCGCCTAAGTGAAAAATTTCACTAAAGCGAGATGTTGACGCGCATGCTGCAGCCCTATGTCCCGCTCCTGATCCTGATCGTGTTCGTGGTCGCTAACGCGATCCTGATGCTCGGCGTCTCCCATATCCTCTCCTCCTACCGGCGTACCCCGACCAAAATCGCACCGTATGAGTCGGGCATGCCGGTCCTGGGCGACGCGCGGGAGCGGTTCTCGGTCAAGTTTTACCTGGTCGCTATGCTCTTTATCATCTTCGACATCGAGACCGTGTTCATGATCCCCTGGGCCGTGGCGTTCCGCCAGCTGGGATCCATGGCCGGCCTCCTCATCGTCGAGATGTTCGTCTTCATGCTCATCCTGGCGGTGGGATACGTGTATCTCTGGAAGCGTGGGGCGCTGCAATGGGATTGAGTAATCCGGCAACCGGTCACGATGACACCACGACGGTCTCCGCGGTCTCACCGAACTGGGTCACCACCCGGCTCGATTTCCTGACGAACTGGGCCCGCTCGAATTCGCTCTGGCCCATGCCGTTCGGAACGGCCTGCTGCGCCATCGAGTTCATGGCCACCGCTGCCAGCCGGTTCGACCTGGCCCGCTTCGGGATGGAGCGGATGAGCTTCTCTCCCCGGCAGGCCGATGTGCTGATCTGCGCGGGCCGGCTGCCGTTCAAGCTCGCCCCGGTCATTCGGCGTATCTGGGACCAGATGCCGCAGCCGAAGTGGTCGATCTCGATGGGGGCCTGTGCCTCGAGTGGAGGCATTTTCGACAATTACTCGATGGTGCAGGGCATCGACACCATCATCCCGGTGGACGTTTACGTGCCCGGTTGCCCGCCACGGCCGGAGGGTCTCATGTACGGCATTCTCCTCCTCCAGAAGAAGATCAAGGGGGAGACCTTCACCGACGATTCGCTCCGGGTGGAGAAGCTCGTCGGACCGTCGGGACTCTTCCTCCCAGCGGAGCGGGTCGACGAGCTCAGCGAGCCTTTCGGCAACTCCATATCCCAGACGCGATCCTCGTAATGTCGTTCTCCTTATTTGTCACCCTGACCCTGACCCCGAGCAGGGCGAGGGGGAGACAGCTGACCTAGATGGCCACGCTGTCGCCCTCAGTGCCCGCCCTCCGCTCCCAGTTCGGTCCATCCGTGGAACGCCATCTGGTCTCCTCCGGCCAGACCATCGTCTACCTGAGCCGCGACCGCTCACACGACGCCCTCGCCTGGCTCAAGGACACGCCGGGCCAGGAGTTCAATTATCTGACCGACGTCACCGCGGTGGAGTATCGGGATCCCGAGCGTCCCCTCGAGGTGGTCTACCAGCTTCGATCGCTCGGTCGCAAGGCCAATCTCCGGGTGAAGGTGG
>JBBQXQ010000208.1:0-2919 GCA_038209515.1 Gemmatimonadales bacterium | reverse complement strand
ACCTGCCATTGGCCCGTGACACACCACCACCCCTCGCAACTCCTCACTCATAGTCTTCCTGGAGATACTCCCGCACGCCGCGTTGATCCTTCATCCGCTTGATCAGCCGTGCATTGAAGGCGGCCGCCACGTCCACGCCGGAGTAGCGCAGCAGGTGCATCATCGCCACGACCTCGGAGATGACGGTGATGTTCTTGCCGGGATTGAGCGGCACCACGACCCGGGGGACCGTCACATCAAGGATGGTGGTTTCCTCCCGGGCCAGGCCGGTGCGGTCCGCATCCTTGGCGGTCTCCCAATCCTCCAGCTGCACCACGACCTCGATGCGCTTCTGCTGGCGGACGGCGCGGACGCCGAACAGTGCGGGAATGTCGATCAGGCCGATGCCGCGGATCTCCATATGATGCGCGGCGAGCTCGTGTCCCCGTCCGATGAGCACGTCGTTGCCCCGGCGGGTCACCTGCACCACATCATCCGCCACCAGCCGGTGACCTCGTTCCACCAGGTCGAGCACGCATTCGCTCTTTCCGATTCCCGAACGGCCGACGAAAAGCAGGCCGACGCCGTACACGTCCGCCAGCGAACCGTGAAGCGTGGTCCTTGGAGCGAAGGCCTCTTCGACGATCGGCTTGATCCGGCGGTAGAACTCCGCGGTCTTGAGCTTGCTGCGGAGGAGGGGAACTCCCTTGGCCCGCGCCAGCTCCAGCAGCTCCGAAGGGACCTCCTGTCCCTTGGTCACGAAAATGCAAAACAGGTCGAAGCCGAAGAACTTCTCCAGCGACTTCCTCCGCTCCTCGGCAGGAAGCGAGTTGAGATAGGTGATCTCCGTTTCACCGAACACGTGCAGCCGGTTGGGCGCGAAGCGGCCGGTGTAGCCCGCCAGGGCGAGTCCGGGGCCGGCAACCTCGGCCTCGGGCATCTGACGGTCCAAGCCGAGCTCGCCGGTCAGCGTCTCGAGCTGGAGCGGATCACCGCGCCGGGAGACAAAATCGCCGAGCCGGAGCATTAGAGCGGGTTCTTCGTCTGGGGCGAACGTGCTCTGCGTGGCCGCTCGGAGGCACGCTCGACCTGGCGCCGCAGCTTCTCCTCGGCCCGATCGAGTGCCGTGCGGTGGTCGGCCCCCTCGCCACTGGCCACCAGAATCTCGCCTCCCGCCATGTGGAGCCGGAGCTCGGCGGTTTGGTCCAGCCCATCGGTGTCGAACACGACCGTCATCTCCATCGGTCGCGGCGTCACCTTCCCCAGGCGCTCCACGACGGTGATGGCGCGCTCGCGCAGCTCCTCAGAGATTTCACAGTGACGGGCGGTAATCGTTGTTTGCATGATTGTTTCTCCGGGCTCAGTCACCAGTCGGGCCCTCGATGATGTCGCTCAAATGACGCTCCGTTGCCGCGGCGGTCCGTTCCCAGGGCAGAGCTTCGGCAAACCTCCGCGCCCGCTCGCCCAGACGCGCAACCAGCAGGGGCGAATCGGCCAACTCCACCATCCTGGCGGCCAGGCCCTCGACATCGCCGTGCGGCACCAGGTATCCGGTTTCCCCGTGTCTGACGGAGTCGCGTAACCCGGGACTCTCCGACGCGAGTGATGGGGTGCCGCAGGCCGCCGCCTCCATCACGGTGATCCCCCATCCTTCCTTGGGCGAGGGAAAGATGTTGGCCCATGCAGTTCGCATGAGGTCGATCTTCCGCTCCTCGCTGACAAAACCGTGGAAGGTGACGGCCCGATTGAGGTCGAGGCTCATGGCCAGGTGCTCGAGCTCATCCCGGCAGTCACCGGTGCCCGCGATATCGAGGCGAAGGTCGGGGCGCCGGCGGCGGGCGAGGGCCAGAGCGCGAAGGGCCAGCCCTACCCCTTTATAATGCTTCAACCGGCCAACATACAAGAAGGTAGGCGTGGCGGAGCGGCGTCCTCCCGGGGCCGGAGTGAAATGTTTGCTGTCCACCCCTGGATGGATCACCCGAATACGATTCCGGGGAACCCCGCGGGCCACCAGGTCATCTCGCGTGCTCTCACTGATCGCATGGAATCCCGCGCGCCGGTACGCCCACGGCAGCGGCCGCTCGGCGGCACAGACCGCCGTGGCGATTGGCCACGACGCCTCATCGAACGCGGTGGTGCCGAACAGATGGGGCACGATGGCGCAGAACGGCAGCTTCGTGCCCACGGTGAGGAACAGCGGAAGCTTGTTCACATCTTCGACTAGGATGTCCGGTCGCTCCGCTCTGATGGCACGGTGGACGGCCCGCCGTCCCAGCAGTGCAAAACTGTTCCGCCCTCCCACCCGCTCGACGCTGATCCCCTCGATGCTGGCCCGGGGTGGCGCTCCCTCCCAGCCGGAGCACACCAGCCGTACGCGGTGACCGGCAGCAGCCATGCGGCCGAAGATCTCGAAGAGGTGGATCTCGGCTCCCCCGGCGTGGGGATTCGCGCGGTCCTGCCAGTTGACCAGAAGGATGTTCACGAGACGGTGGGCACGCGTCCGAGCGTCACAGCCGCCCGAGCGAGCGGGCGACCCCATCGAGGATGCCGTTCACGAAGCCGGGCGCGCGCACATCGCCAAACCAGTGCGCCAGGTGGATCGCCTCGTCGATCGCGACCTTGGGTGGTACCTCCCCGCGGCGGAGCTCGTGAATGCCCAAGCGAAGGATATTCCGCTCCACCACCGCCATGCGGTCCATGCGCCAGTTCTCTGAGGCCCGTGCGGCCTGGGCGTCGAGAAGTTCGACTTCCGAGACGACGCAGGTCGCTAGCGCTTCCGCCCGGTCGAGAATACGCGGATCGGGACCGGTGAGCCGTGCGAGGCCGGTCGCCACCCGCGAGATCGGCGGCGCGCCCTGGAGCTCCCAGGCGTAGAGGATCTGCAGCGCGCGGGCGCGGCTCTTAGTCTCTGGTCTGAGCATGATGTGCCCGCACCTGAGC
>JBBQXQ010000207.1:0-3026 GCA_038209515.1 Gemmatimonadales bacterium | reverse complement strand
GAGTTGAGAGGGGTGGTGGTGTGTCACGGGCCAATGGCAGGTGCCCTCGTGCAAGCGGCGGAGCAGATCAGCGGTGTGGACGCCGCATTGATTCCGGTGTCGAACATGGGCTGCGACCGCGACACGCTCGAGCAGCGGGTGCTGGCCGCGGTGGATCAGCATCCCGCGGTCGTCTTCGTGGACATGGCGAGTGGCTCCTGCCTCATTGCCGTCCTCAAGCGTCTTCGAGCCGATCAGTCTGTGAGGGTGGTGACCGGTGTGAACCTGGCGATGCTGGTGGATTTCGTCTTCCACCGCTCGCTCTCTCCCGAAGAGGCTGCCTCCCGGGCCGTCGCCATCGGCCAGGCGTCGATCCGGCTGCCCTGATGTCTATCGTGCTCTGCCGGGTCGACGACCGGCTCATCCACGGACAGGTGGTGATCGGGTGGGGCCGCGCCCTGGGCATCGATCTCATCATTCTGGTGGATGATCAGGTCGCGGCCAGCGATTGGGAGCAGCAGCTCTATCGTATGGCGGTGGCACCCGAGATCGAGGTCAGATTCGTCACCGTCGCCGAGGCGTCCAGGCAGATGGCGGACTGGCAATCCAACGGGAAGCGGGGGCTGGTCCTGACGGGAGACTTGGAGACGATGGCCGCCCTCCATGCCGCCAGTCCTCAACTGGTTCACAAGATCAATCTCGGCGGGATCCACCATCGGCCGGGCCGTCGCGAGCGCCTCCCCTTCCTTTATCTCACGGACCAGGAGCTTCGTACGTTGCTCGACCTCGAGGCCGTGGGGGCCGTCATCACGGCGCAGGATCTTCCCACTACGCCTCCGGTGGCGTTGAGGAATCTCCCATGACCGAATTCTCTCCTCATGTCGTCGTACCGCTTCTGGTCTGGGGCAGTCTGGTGGGGCTCGATCTGGTCAGCGTGCCGCAGGCGATGATCTCCAGGCCGTTGGTGGCCGGAACGGTGGCGGGCTGGCTCGCGGGTGACATGGAGGCAGGCGTCAGGATCGGTGTCCTCTTCGAGCTGTTCGCGCTCGATGTCCTGCCGGTGGGAGCGGTCCGCTACCCGGACTACGGACCGGCGACGGTCGTGGCCGCGGCGCTCGCGGCGGGGACTCCCTGGGAGCTTAGCCTGGGTGTCAGCGCGGCCCTCGGCCTGGTGCTCGCGGTGCTCGGAGGATTGAGCCTTCAAGTGGTGCGCCGGTGGAATGCCCGCGCCATACAGCGCAAAGCCGCGGCCTTGTCCGCGGGTGAGAGCAGCGCCATCCGGCGGCTGCAGTATGGCGGGCTCCTGCGCGACGCGGTCCGCGGCTTCATCCTCACCCTGCTGGGTTTGGTCCTCGCTTCGACGATCACGGAATCGCTGCGGGTCGACCGCCGGACGGCGGTGGCTCTCACGCTGGTCGCCATCGGCTCCGCATTGTCAGCCGGCGCCAGCGCTGCATTTCGAAGCTCGGGGCGGGGTGACAGGCTCAAGTGGCTGGTCGGCGGACTGGTCGTGGGAACGCTGATCGCGGTGTTGGCATGAACGGCCGCCTGCGGGCTATGCTCCGGCTGTTCGCGGTCCAGGGCACCTGGAACTACGAACGCATGCTTGGTGTCGGGATGGGATACGCGGCCGAGCCGTTGCTCGAGGACCTCAAGGCGGTGGACCCGGTGCGGCATGGGGAAGCCGTCGTGCGATCCACCGAGTTCTTCAACTGCAACCCCAACCTCGCTGGGCTCGCGCTCGGCGCGACGGCCCGGGCAGAGTACGAAGCCGTCCCCGGCGCGCAGATCGTGCGGCTCCGGACGGCGCTCTGCAGCCCTCTCGGCGCGCTCGGCGATGAGCTGTTCTGGGCCGGACTGGTTCCCGCGCTGGTTGGTTTCGCTCTAATCGGCGTGGTGCTGGGAGCGCGATGGTTGGCAATCGGCGGCTTCCTCGTGAGCTACAACGCGATTCGGCTGTGGACCGGCTATTGGTCGCTCCGCACCGGGATGGAGACGGGGATGCGTGTCGGTGCCGCGATCGGGAGCTCCTGGCTGCCGCGTGCCATCGAGCGGGTGGGGCCTGCGGCGGGCTTCGCACTGGGCGCCTCGATTCCAGCCGTGGCAGCCTGGTATCTCACGGACTTCGGCTGGGCCGCCGTCGTCGGTGCGACCGGTGTGGCTGTGTCCGGGATCGCGCTGACCCGTTGGTTCGGCCCGGCGCTGACATCGGTGCGCTTCGCGTTGCTGGCCATGATGCTTCTGCTCCTCTTCGGGCGGATCGGACTGTGATCGAGCGCGAGGCGACCATCGTCAACTCCGAAGGGCTTCACGCTCGCCCCGCGGCGCGGATTGTCCGGCTGGCGAGTACGTTCAACGCGGAGATCGAGATCTCTAAGGACGGGGTGGGTGTGAACGGTAAGAGCATCATGGGCGTGATGATGCTGGCCGCCGAATGCGGCAGCTCCATCACCATTCGCGCGCAGGGTTCCGACGCCGAGCAGGCGGCGGAGGCTCTGGCCGCGCTCGTCGCCAGCGGCTTCGGCGAGCAATGAGCGGACCTCGCCTGCTCCGTGGAATCGGGGTCTCACCGGGCGTCGCCTGGGCTCCGGCTCTGGTGATGCGGTGGGACTTCCCCCAGGTCCCGGACCGCACTGTTGCGGCCGGCGAGATCGAGGGTGAGGTGCGCCGCCTCCGGGAAGCCGTCGACTACGTCGTCTCGCATCTTCAAGGACTCGGCGAACGGGTGCTTCAGCGTGCCGGACCGGAAGAATCGCGGATCTTCGACGCGCAGATTCTGATGGCCCAGGACGAGGAGTTCCTCAAGTCGGTCGAGACCCTCATCCGAAAGAACCAGTTCAGCGCGGAGACGGCCTACGAGTTCAGGGCGCTCGAGCTCCGCCAGCACTGGTCGGGCGCTGCCCGGCTTCGTGATCGGCTCGCCGATCTCCACGCCATTCAGATGCGGATGATCCAAAGGCTGCTGGGCCGCAGCGAGAGTGAGCTCTGGTCGATCCCTGCCGATGAGCAGGATGGTGCCGTCCGGGATGGCCGCGAGCGCGCCGGCT
>JBBQXQ010000206.1:0-3038 GCA_038209515.1 Gemmatimonadales bacterium | reverse complement strand
TGGCCAGCGAGGCCGCCTCGATCGCGGGGCATCTGCGGCTGGGTAAGCTCACCGTGATGTATGACGACAACCACATCACCATCGACGGCGACACCGCTCTGACATTCTCGGAGGATGTGAGCCGCCGGTTCGATGCCTACGGCTGGCATGTGCAGAAGGTGGGTGACGGGAATGACCTCGCTGCGATAGCCGCCGCGTTGGAGTCGGCTCGTGCCGAGACTGCACGTCCCTCGCTGGTGGTGCTGCGCACCGTGATCGCAGACCCGGCTCCCACCAAGCGCAACTCGGCCGAGGCCCATGGCGCACCGCTCGGCGCGGAGGAGGTGCGACGCACCAAGGAGATCATGGGCTGGCCGCTGGAGCCCAAGTTCTTCGTGCCGGACGATGCGCTGGCTCATTGGCGTGGCGCCGTCGCTCGGGGAGCGGAGTTCGAGGCATCCTGGCAGCAGCGCTACGACAGCTACGCGAGCGCTCATCCCGCATTGGCCGCCGAGCTTCAGCGCTGGCTGGCCGGGGAGCTACCGGATGGCTGGGACCGCGAGTTGCCGGTGGTTACCCCGGCTTCAGGAGCCCTGGCCACCCGGCAGGCTTCCGGCCTTGCCCTTCAAGCCATCGCTTCCGCGATTCCCAATCTTGTCGGCGGCTCGGCCGACCTCGGAGGCAGCACCGGCACCACGCTCCAGCAGGGCGGCGTGTTCGGACCGGCGTCTACCGGGCGCACCTTCCATTGGGGAGTACGGGAGCACGGAATGGCCGCGTGCCTCAACGGTATGGCCGCGCATGGCGGCCTCCGTCCATTCGGCAGCACCTTCCTGATTTTCTCCGATTACATGAAGCCGGCAATCCGCCTCGCAGCCATCATGCGGCTTCCCGTGATCTACATCGGCACCCACGACTCGATCGGCCTGGGAGAAGACGGACCCACCCATCAGCCGATCGAGCACTTGGCCATGCTCAGAGCCATCCCCAATCTGGTAACGCTCCGTCCAGCCGATGCCACGGAGACCATAGAGGCCTGGCGGGTAGCCATCGAACGCCGGGAGGGGCCGACAATGCTGGTGCTTTCCCGGCAAAAGCTGCCGGTTCTCGATCGAAAGTCACTGGGTGCCGCGGAAGGGTTGAGACGGGGCGCATACGTGCTCCTCGATCCACCCGGCCCTGGCTCAGTTGAGGCGATTCTGATTGCCACCGGATCCGAAGTCGACACTGCTCTGGACGCCGCGCGCCGGCTGCACGCGGGCGGGGTCCGGGTCCGGGTCGTGTCGATGCCGTCCTGGGAACTCTTTGCGACCCAGTCGGGGTCATACCGGGACCAGATCTTGCCGCCGGCCGTACGGGCTCGCGTGGCCGTGGAAGCAGCCGGGCCGATGGGGTGGTCCCGTTGGACGACGGACGATGGCGTCATGCTCGGTATCGAAGGCTTCGGCGCCTCGGCTCCGGGTGAGCGGTTGTTCCAGGAGTTCGAGCTCACGCCGGACCACATAGTCAGGACGGTAAAGCGGCTTCTGCCGCACCGGGAGGGAAAATGAATCCGCTGCTCCGGCTGGGTGAGTTGGGCCAGAGCGTCTGGTACGACTACATCACCAGAGATCTCCTGGCCTCGGGCGAGCTCGCGCGACTCATTGCCGCGGACGGCCTGCGGGGAATGACTTCAAACCCGACCATCTTCGATAAGGCGGTGGCTGGAAGCCGGCTCTACGACGCAGACATCCGCGGGCTGGCGGACAAGGGGGCAAGCGCGGGTCAGATCTTCGAGGCGCTGGCGGTGGCAGACGTCAGGGCGGCGTGCGATGAGTTCCTGCCGCTCTACGAACGGTCCGGCCGAGGAGATGGACTGGTGTCGCTGGAGGTCTCGCCGACGCTGGCCCACGACGCCGATGCCACGGTGCATGAGGCAGAACGACTCTGGAGCGCGCTGAGTCGGCCCAACGCGATGATCAAGATTCCGGGCACTCGAGCCGGGCTGTCAGCCATCACCCGCTGCATCGGCGCCGGTATCAACGTGAATGTCACGCTGCTGTTTTCGGTCGAACGATATGCCGAGGTAATCGAGGCGTTCCTCGCCGGGATGGAGCAGCGCCTCGACCGGAAGTTGCCGATCGGATCGGTGGTCTCGGTGGCCAGCTTCTTCGTGAGCCGGGTGGACGGAAAGATCGATCCGTTATTGGATCAGACCCCGAGCGGAGCACCACTGCGCGGCACGGCCGCCATCGCGAATGCGTGCGTGGCGTACCGCCTGTTCGAGAAGACTCTGCGCCAGCGGCGTTGGAGGCCTCTGGCTCAGTCCGGAGCTCAACCGCAGCGGCCGCTCTGGGCTTCGACAAGCACGAAGGACCCGCTCTACCCCGATACCTACTACGTCGAAGCACTGGTCGCGCCTCGGACCGTGAATACGCTTCCGCCTGAGACGCTCGAGGCCTACCGCGACCATGGGAAGCCGGAGGTGCGGATCCATGAGCGGGTGGCCGCGGCTCCGGCGCAGCTGGAGGCGCTGGCTCGAGCGGGGATAGACCTGGCCCGCGCCACCCAAGAGCTGGAGGTCGAGGGGGTCGAGAAGTTCGCCGCCTCGTACCGCTCGCTCCTGGCGGCGATCGATGCCAAGATCGGGCAATTGGTATGAGCCCGCCGGTCGGGCGGCGGCTCTCCCTCACCCACTGGATCTTTATCGGGATGGCGGCCGGCATCCTGCTCGGCTGGCTGGCCCCCGGCACGGCGGCCCAGCTGAAGCCGCTTTCAACCGTCTTCCTCCGAATGATCAAGTCGGTCGTCGTCCCCATCATTTTCGGGACGCTGGTGGTCGGGATCGCGGGACATGGGGACGATCTCAAACGGATTGGAAGGCTGTTCCTCAAGTCGATGGCCTACTTCTGGGCCATGACGGCGATAGCCCTGGCGGTGGGACTGATCGCAGTTCATCTCACGAAGCCGGGGGTGGGCGTACTGCTGCCCAGACCCGATCCCAATACGCCGCTCCCCCAGGCGGCGCCCACCAGCGTCAGCGGTTTCCTCGAGCACATTGTCCCCCGAAGCTTCTTCGA
>JBBQXQ010000205.1:0-3062 GCA_038209515.1 Gemmatimonadales bacterium | reverse complement strand
TCATGCGCGGACGGCCGGTGCGGAAACCATTCGTGGTGGCCACCGAGAGTTCCTGGAAGTACCGGCCGTCCCGGTAGATCAGCCGTCGGCCATCCGGCGAAAAGAGCGGTTGCTGGCCGCGGTTGGCAACGGTGTAGGTCTGGCCGGTCGGAGGGACCGACGATACGCTGATGCCACCATCCAGATTACCCCACGCCAGCCATCGGCCGTCAGGCGAGAAGCTTGCCGCGAACCCCCGGCCGGGAATGGGCCGGCTGGTACTGTCGCCGCGGAGGGCCCGGACGAAGATCTCCCCGGTCTTCCAATCGGAGAACACGAACTGCTTCCCATTCGGGGCAATGCTCATGTATGACCCTCCGAAGAACTCCACCGGTTCCCAGCTGCCTCGGTCGAGCGAGTACATCGTGGCACCCCGCGCCAGGAATTGAGTCGGATCCCAGAGCCCGATCATCAGAGCCCGGCCATCCGGGGCCCACGACGCGGGGAACGCTCGATAGTTGCCGGGCACCGCAATGCGCCGCCGGACCCCGGTTTCCAGGTCGACCAGGAGCACGTCCCAGCCCCCGACCGGTTTCCCCAGCTGCACAGCCAGGAGGCGCCCATCGGGCGAGATGCGCGGCTGGGTGTACTGGCCGCGCGGAAGCGGCAGCGTATCGAACCGGCCGTCCGGGTGGACATAGGCGATGCTGCCGTACAACTGGCTCAATCCCGGGGCGTAGACCATGGTCCCGTCCAGCGCGAGCGCATACTCTTCAAAACCGAATCCTTCCTCGCTGCGGACTCCCGACGTCACCGGCCGTGCTTCGCCCAGGACCCGCCGTGCCGCGGCGTCGAACGGGAGCGCCATCATCACCCCATCGCCGCTGCCAAAGACCAGGTGTCCCGTACTGACGTAGCGGGGACTGGTGGCAAAGAGCATATCCTCGATCTGGACCTGTTCCAGCGGCACGACACCGCGCCGGGTGATCGCCAGCATGGTCAGATCGGTGAGCGACAGGAGCGCAAGCTGTCCGGAACTGATCTGGCCCACCGCCCACTTGCCGCCGGGCAGCACATCGGGTGTTCCGAACTGGGTGGAGAGGGCGGCGGTCGAATCGATACCACCGGTCGGCGAGACCCAGCGAAGCTGAAACCCGTTGTGTTCAAAGAGCAGGATTTTTTCAGCGGAAGGCCAGGTGGCGCCCACGGGTCGCTCGACGCTGGCCAGGGTCACCGGCGCACCACCGGCAATGGCAACCTTGCGGAGTTCGTTGCCACTGAAGAAGGCCACCCAGCGTCCGTCCGGAGAGAAGAAGGGGTGATATGCCCCTTCGGTCCCCGGGACCACCACACCGGAGTCGTTTGCCACCGAGTGGATCACCAGTGCCGTACTGCTGCCTTGAGGCGTGACATAGGCCAGCACGTCGCCGCTCGGCGCCAGCGCCAGGGCTGTCTGCCAGATTCCCAGCGGGCCGGGGCCCGTCAGGGCCAGCGGCATGGCGCTCGGCAGCGCCAGATTCCAGACCCGGGTGGAGCGCGGTGCCCCGGGGGCATTTCCAACGGCCAGGCGGCCGACGATCACTCCCAGAATGATCGCCAATGCCGCGGTCAACAATCGCTCCCGCCAGCGGTTCGTTGACGCGGCATCCTGCTGCCACGACCGCGCCCGCTCGGTGGTCCTGGGGGTGGGTTGCTGCAGGCTGTGGGCGAATTCCGACATCGTGGTGAACCGGTCAGCCGGCACCTTATCGAGTGCGATGTCGATCGCGGCCGCCACGTTCGGCGGCACACTCTTGCGCAGCTTCAAGACCGGCACCGCAGGCTCGGCCACCACCTTCATGATGATCTGCCGGGTCGAGTTGCCGGCGTGGGGCGGTTTGCCGGCGAGCATCTCGTAGCACACGCTGGCGAGCGAATAGATGTCGCTCTGGCTGGTGATCTCCTTCTCAGCCGTCGCCTGCTCGGGACTCATGTAGTGCGGCGTGCCGATCGTGAGGCCCGTCCCGGTCATCCGATCCCCGGCCGCGGCACTCATCGCCAGCGCGATCCCGAAATCCATCACCATCGGGCGACCGTCGTGCAGCAGGATGTTCTCCGGCTTGATGTCGCGGTGAATCACGCCGTGGCGGTGGGCGTAATCGAGCGCGTCGGCGACTTCGGAGGTGATACTCACCGCCTCGGCAATGCCGAGCTGCGTCTCCCGGGCGAGCTTCTCGCGGACGGTTTCGCCCTGGATGTAGGGCATCACGTAGTAGAGCTGGCCCTGGGCGCTGCCCGAATCAAACAATGGCAGGATGTGCGGATGACTCAACGCCGCCGTGGTCTTGATCTCCTGCACGAAGCGATCGGCGCCGAGCACCGCGGCGAGCTCCGGCTTCAGCACCTTGATGGCGACATCGCGATCGTGCTTGATATCGTGCGCGAGGTACACGGTGGCCATGCCGCCGGCACCGAGTTCGCGCTCGATGGTGTAGGACGATGCCAGACCGGTCCGGAGCTGCGCCAGCAGATCGGCCACGAAATCCCCGGGTGTGAGAAGTGGTGACAATGGAATCATATCGCACCGCGCGAGCATTGGCGACATTCGCCGGCGCTCTCGATCGATCTGGGTCGGGCGCCGGGTCGGGCGCGAGGTCGGCGGCTTCACCCGCCGATAGCACTCTTCGGCCTGACCTCCGCGAGCTGCACAAAGTACCCCTTGGTCCCGACCCCCATGAGGAGGTCGCGCCAGTAGACGGCGGTCTCCCGGTCGATCACCCGGCCGGTCCCGTGGCTGCCCTCGTTTCTCACATCCTTGAACTGGTGGAGGATGTGCGGCAGCTGGTCCGCGAACCAGGGCCCGTTCACGAGCGCGCCAGCCAGGGCGCGCTTCAAGGCCGGCTCGTTGATCATTGCGTGCGCCAGCTGGCCGAGCGTCAGCGACCGCCGCTCGCTCAGATCCAGCGTGGCGCCGTCCACGTGGGCCATCCGATCCGGCGAGGCCTCATTCCTATGGCCCTTCCTAAGCTTGCGCCCGAACTCTACCTCCAGCTCCTTCACGATTGCCATTTTAACCGGCACGAAATTGAAGCAGGCGTTGCCGG
>JBBQXQ010000204.1:0-3257 GCA_038209515.1 Gemmatimonadales bacterium | reverse complement strand
CCGGATCGGTCTGGTGACCAACCAGTCGGGGGTGGACGCTCGAGGCGAGCGTGATCTCGACCGCCTGATCGCAGCGGGAGCTCGGGTCACAGCAGTTTTCGCGCCGGAGCACGGGCTCCGCGGTGTCATCGATGTCGACGTTGCACCGGAGAGCCGGCAGGATACCGACTCGGCCACCGGTCTCCCGGTCTATCTGCTGCACGATGGTGTACGGCTCCATGCACCGACCGCTGCCATGCTGGCGAATGTGGATGTCCTTGTCATCGACCTCCAGGATGCCGGGGCGCGGTATTACAGCTATCCGGCCGGAGTCGCCACCATCATGGGTGCCGCCGCGGCGCAGCGGCTTCCCACGATCGTGCTCGACCGGCCAAATCCGATTGGAGGTGCGGTTCAGGGGGATGTTCAGGACAGCGTAACCGCGTCGGCGGTCGCAAGATTCCCGATCGCCATGCGGCATGGAATGACTATAGGCGAGCTTGCCCGCCTTGCCAACTCAGTGCTTCGCCTCGGTGCCGAGCTCCACGTCGTTCCAGTACAGGGTTGGCGCCGCTCGATGGACCTGGATGCTACCGGTCTACCCTTCGTGGCCCCCAGCCTGAATCTACGCACGCTCGAGAGTCTCTACCATTATCCGGGCCTTTGCTTGTTCGAAGGGACCAATCTCTCGGTTGGCCGTGGAAGCGACGCCGCCTTCGAACAGATCGGCGCGCCTTGGCTGGACACGGCTGCGGTCTTGGCCCGGCTGCGTCAGGCGCCGCCCGTGGGCGTGAAATTCACCGCGACAACCTTCGCCCCCCACGCGCCGGGCGATGGAAAGTATCCCGATACGCTGGTTGCGGGGATCCGCCTGACGACGACCGATCGGGCAGCGTACGACCCGACCCTCACGGCCGTCCACCTGCTGGCAACTCTTCGAGCGGTTCACCCGACCGACTTTGCTTTCCGTCCCGCCCAATTCGACCGCCTGGCTGGCGGGCCCGAGCTGCGCGAGGCGGTGGAGCGAGGTGAGGCCGCAACTACCATCGCCAAACAGTGGCGAGGGGAGCTGGCCAAGTTCCGCGAGTGGCGACGGCCGTTTTTGGTCTATCCGGAATAGGACCGCGTCGGCTTTCTCCGATTGCCCTAAGCGGTTCTGGCAGTTATCCTTTCGCCCGGCAATCAACGGGTCTCCGGAGGTGGAACCCGCCTTGGTCCACTGCTGAGGGTTCAGACGAGCGTGAAGCTGACGGGTGACCTGGAAAAGCCGTTTTACGCCGCGGTGAATCCGCTGGTGGAGCGGCTGATCCGGGCTGGCGTGCGGCCGAACACTATCACGACCATCGGGACTGGCCTCGTGCTTATCTCGGCGGTCGTGTATGCCACCGGCCATATACGTATCGGCGGCTTGCTGCTTCTTCTGAGCGGCGTGTTGGATACTCTGGACGGTCAGGTCGCCCGCGGCGGCGCCATGGTGACGCGGTTCGGCGCCTTCTACGACTCCACCATCGACAGGGTGGGGGACGGTGCCACCTTCATCGGCATCGGCGCCTTTCTGCTCACCGCTCCGGATGTGGCTTATCGGACTCCTGCGGTCATTCTCTGCATGATCGCGATTCTGGGCTCGGTGCTGGTCTCCTACGCCCGCGCGCGGGCGGAAGGACTTGGGATCGACTGCAAGGTGGGCATCGCGCAGCGGGCCGAACGAGTGCTGGGCCTCGGCCTGGCGTCGGTGGTTTTTGGCGCCGGCCGCCACGCCCTCCTGCTCGAGGCCATCGTCGCCCTCCTCGCCGTTGCCTCCATCATCACCGTCGTGCAGCGATTCGTGTATGTCCACCAGTATGCCGGCCAGGTGGATAACGCGCTCAACGCGGAGGAGGCCAAGCAGGCCGAGGAGGTGACGCTTCAGACCGAATTGAAACCCCCGCCGGATGTGAAGCGCCCCGCGCTGGACCCTCTCGCGAAAGGATCATGATCAGTGGCAGAACAAGCCGCCCGGCAGATCGCGCCGGCTCAAGGAAAGCTCGGCGTGTTGTGTGTGGGTCTAGGGGCGGTCGCGACCACGTTCATCGCCGGCGTAGAGAATGTTCGCCGAGGGGCTGCCCGTCCCATCGGGTCGGTGACCCAGATGGGAACGATCCGGCTGGGCAAGCGCACCGACAAGCGCGCGCCGCTGATTCGGGAGTTCGTCCCTCTGGCGGCGCTGGACGACCTCGTCTTCGGTGCCTGGGATCCGGTCCCGGACGATGCCTACGCCGCTGCCCTCCACGCGGGGGTGCTGGACCGGCACGAGCACATCGAGCCGATCGCCGCATTCCTCAAGGGCATCAAGCCCATGCCGGCGGTGTTCGACCAACACTACGTAAAGCGGCTCGAGGGGAAGAACATCAAGCCGGGCACCAGCAAGCGGGAACAGGCGGAGGCGCTGCGCAAGGACATCCGTGACTTCAAGGCGAAGCACAAGTGCAATCGCCTGGTGATGGTCTGGTGTGCCTCGACCGAGATCTTCATCAGCCCGGGGCCGAGCCACTGGACCCTCGAGGCCTTCGAGAAGGCGATCGACGCCGACGACCCGACGATCGCCCCCTCCATGCTCTACGCCTACGCCGCTATCCTGGAAAAAGTGCCCTTCGCCAACGGCGCCCCCAACCTCACCTGCGACTTCCCGGCCATGGAGCAGCTCGCCAAGAGCAGAGGCGTTCCCATCGGCGGGAAGGATTTCAAGACCGGCCAGACGATGATCAAGACGGTGCTGGCGCCGATGTTCAAGGCGCGCATGCTCGGCGTGGCGGGCTGGTATTCGACCAACATCCTGGGCAATCGCGACGGCGAGGTGCTGGACGATCCGGAGAGCTTCAAAACCAAGGAAGAATCGAAACTGGGCGTGCTGGAGTACATTCTCCAGCCGCAGCTCTATCCCGAGCTGTACGGCAAGATCTACCACAAGGTGCGGATCAACTACTATCCGCCGCGTGGGGATAACAAGGAGGGCTGGGACAACATCGACATCTTCGGGTGGCTTGGCTACCAGATGCAGATCAAGGTCGATTTCCTCTGTCGTGATTCCATCCTGGCCGCCCCGCTCGTGCTCGATCTGGCCTTGTTCTTCGATCTGTCCCAGCGCGCCGGACTCACCGGAATCCAGGAGTGGCTGTCGTTCTACTTCAAGAGTCCGCAGGTGGCGCCCGGCCTGTACCCGGAGCACGATCTCTTCATTCAACAGATCAAGCTCAAGAACACGCTGCGGTATCTAATGGGGGAGCAGCAGATCACCCATC
>JBBQXQ010000203.1:0-3262 GCA_038209515.1 Gemmatimonadales bacterium | reverse complement strand
ACCCGTCCTGGGAGGAGGAGCGGGCTGATGTGTCTGGCCATTCCCGGGCAAATCGTCGAGGTGGTGGACCAGGTCAACCGGCTGGCCAAGGTGGACGTCGCCGGCGTGCAGCGCAACGTGAACATCGGTCTGCTCGACTCGGACGGTATGGGTGTCGGGGTGGGTGACCGGGTCTTGATTCACGTCGGCTTCGCCCTGTCGAAGGTGGATGAGGCCGAGGCCCACGCGACGCTGAGGCTGCTGGAACAGATGGGCGCGGAGTACGAGTTGGAGCTCGAGGAGCTGAGAGCGAGTGTGATCGAATGAGCCCAGCGCGGGAGGCTGCCTGCGATCGGGAACGGGGGTGCATCACCTGCTCCGATGAAGGGGTCCTCCTCCGCGTGGTCGGCAGGGGGATGGACGGGCTGACTCTCTGCGCCGACGCCGAGGGGCGCATGGCCGAGGTCAACGTGGATCTGATCGACGGTCCGCGTGGCCGATCCCAAGGCGTGCCAGTGCGGCGAGGTGCTCAAGGGCGTCAACAAGCCCAGGGAATGCAAAGTGTTCGGCACTGCTTGCACCACCGAGCGTCCGATCGGGACCTGCATGGTGTCCAGCGAGGGAGCCTGCGCCGCCTACTACAACTACGGTCGCTTCTCCCGGGAACGGCAGGTGGTATGACGTCACTCAAACACTCCCCACCCGATGAGCGGGAGCAGCAGGTTCTCGGACGGATCGAGACCGCCCGGTCCCGCCCGATCCGATTTCACGATTCCCAGATCACCATGGCGCATGGTGCAGGCGGGAAAGCCACTCGTAGCCTGATCGAGGGACTGTTGGTGCCCGCCTTTGGCTCCGAAACACTGAGCGCGCTCGCCGACGCGGGGGTTGTTGCCCTTGGCGACCTCGGGTTGGCGCTCACCACCGACAGCTTCGTGGTCAAGCCCATCCGCTTTCCCGGAGGCTCTATCGGTGAGCTGGCCGTTAATGGAACGGTCAACGACCTCGCGGTTGCCGGGGCGCGCCCGCTGGCCCTCACGCTTTCACTCATTCTGGAGGAAGGCCTCTCATCGGAGGTGCTGCGAGCAGAAGTCGAGGCCATCGCGAGGGCCGCACGCGAAGCCGGTGTCGAGATCGTATCCGGGGACACCAAGGTGGTGGAGCGCGGTCACGCGGACTCGATGTACATCTGTACCACCGGTGTACCACCGGGCTGGGACAGATCGATTGTCGGGCCGGGCTCTCCCCGGACTCGCTCCGCCCGGGCGACCGGATCCTCGTCTCCGGGAGCATCGGCGAGCACGGCACCGCCATCATGCTGGCTCGAGGTGAGTTCGAGCTGGACGCCGCCATCGAATCGGACACCTGTTCGCTGTGGCCCGCGGTCCAGGCGCTGCTGGGGGCGGCGGGGCCGGGACTTCGCTGCCTCCGCGATGCCACCCGGGGCGGAGTGGCCTCGGTGCTGAACGAGCTGGCGCGCGCGTCCGGAGTGGCCATGCTGGTGCGCGAGGGCGCGGTGCCGGTTCACCCGGCGGTGACGGGGGCATGCGAGATCCTGGGCATCAACCCGATGTACGTGGCGAACGAGGGGAAACTGGTGGCCTTCGTGGCGCCGGATAGTGCGGCGGCGGCGCTCGACGCACTCCGCGCGGTGCCGGGCTGCGAAGCGGCGGCGGAGATCGGCGAAGTGCGGACCGAGCCGCCCGGTATGGTGCTGGTGGAGACGTCGTTCGGAGGGAAGCGCGTCATGGATCTCCTGGTGGGAGATCCGCTCCCGCGCATCTGCTGATGCACGAACTGTCGATCGCCGGCGCGATCGTCACCATCGCGATCGACGCCGCCGGCGGGCGGCCGGTGCGAAAGGTCGAAGTCAAGGTGGGCTATCTCCGGCAGGTGGTGGTGTCGTCGCTGGTCTTTTCCTTCGAGCTGGTGGCGCGTGACACCCTGGCGGAAGGTGCCGAGCTGGTGATCGAGCCGGTGCCGGCGCGGGTGCGCTGCGGGGACTGCGGTGGGGAGACGGTGATCGAGCGCTTTCCGCTCTGCTGCGGAGCGTGCGGCAGCTTAGCGGTGGCGGTGGTGGCGGGCGAGGAACTCGAGGTGGAGTGGGTCGAGCTGGACGACATGGATGCGATAACCAGCGGTGCCGCTACGGGCCATACGGTGGCTGGCAAAGGAGTGATGCAATGAGCGCTGCAAAGGGTGGAGTCGACGAAGTACACATTCTCTGGTGCTCGGAAGGGCTGAGCTGCGACGGCGACACGGTCTCGATCACGGCGGCGACTCAGCCGAGCATCGAGGACGTCCTGCTCGGCGCGATTCCCGGGCTCCCCAAGGTGCACCTGCACAACAAGGTGCTGTCGCCGACGATGGGCGGCGCCGAGTATCTCGAGCCGTACTTCAAGGCGGCGCGTGGCGAGCTCGGCCCCTACGTCTTTGTAATGGAAGGGTCGATTCCCAACGAGAACATCAACGGCGACGGCTACTGGACCTCGATGGGCAACGACCCGGGGACCGGTGAGCCGATCACCGTGAACCAATGGATCGACCGGCTGGCGCCTGGCGCCTGGGCGGTGGTCGCCATCGGCACCTGCGCCACCTATGGCGGCATCCACGGCATGGCTGGCAATCCCACCGGCGCGATGGGCCTGGCGGACTACCTCGGTTGGAACTTCCGCTCCGCCGGCGGCCTCCCCATCGTCAACGTGCCCGGCTGCCCGGTGCAGCCCGACAATTTCATGGAAACCCTCACCTGGCTGCTGTACCAGGCGGCCGGTCTCTCGCCGATGATTCCCCTCGACGAGCAGCTCCGGCCTACCTGGCTCTTCGGCAAGACGGTGCACGAGGGCTGCGACCGGGCCGGCTACTACGAGCAGGGTGATTTCGCGACCGAGTACGGCTCGCCGAAATGCATCGTCAAACTCGGCTGCTGGGGTCCCGTCGTCAAGTGCAACGTCCCGAAACGCGGATGGATCAACGGCGTCGGGGGCTGCCCGAACGTGGGTGGGATCTGCATCGGCTGCACGATGCCGGGCTTCCCCGACAAGTTCATGCCGTTCATGGACGAACCGCCCGGCGCGAGGGTGTCCACGACAGGGATCAGGGCCTATGGCGGCCTGATCCGGGGCCTGCGTGGGATGACCGCGCGGACGGTCGACAAGGAACCCAAGTGGCGCAAGACCGGCAAAGACCTGACGACGGGATACCAGCGACCATGGTCCTAGCGGGCTCAACTGCCCAAACCGTCCACGGAACCTCGAACCAACCGTCGGCTAGCCGCTCGGCA
>JBBQXQ010000202.1:0-3292 GCA_038209515.1 Gemmatimonadales bacterium | reverse complement strand
GGGACCGGGCGGTCTACGATTGGGAGGATAGACACCCCGGAAGGTAAGCATCCGCTTTGCCGTTGCCGCCGCTGGCCCGACCGCAAGGACCCGTGACAGCGGCGGCAACGTTTTTATGCTCTCGACGAAGGTGAGTTTGTTCCTGCGGAACGCCCCGCCACGGCTCGACAGGGTAGCTAGGGCGCGACGAACGACCACGGCGCTGTCGCGGACCCTCGCTCCCCCACAACGGTCACCGTGCCCGAGACTGGGGTTCCGGCTGCCGGTGCCGGACTGAGGCGCAGATGCACCAGCAGCCGCTCGGGACTCGCCGACCTGGCGAGGGTCTGCAAGATGGTTTGCAGCTCGGTGGGAGAGCCCGCGGCCGCATAGATGCCGCCGGTGCGGCTGGCAAGCTCCTGCACCAGCCTGGCCGCGGTCGTGACCGGATCCTGCTGGGCTGCGTCACCAATCCCGACTGCAAAGATGCGGACCTGACGGCTGGCAGCACTCGAGAAGAGCGAGTCCTTGAAGGGCAGATCGCCGGGGTTGCCGTCGGTGATGACGACCAAGGTCCGTTGGAATGTCGAGGGCGTCGTGGTATCCACCCAGGCGATCACCTCCTCGGCGGACCGGTACAGCGGCGTGCCCCCGCCAGCGACTGCCTGTACTTGTTGCAGCCCGGCCTCGAGCACACCCTGGTCCGCGGTGAAACCGGCCAGGAGATTGGTCCGGTCGAAGCCTGGTGTCGGCGCCGTGGTTCCCCGACCGAAGTCGAGCAGCGCGACCACGTTGCCGGCGCGGGCAGTGAGAATGTCGCGCCAGAAGAGTTGGGCGGCAGTGGCACGTTGGCGGTCCGGGTCGGAGGAGGCCATCGAGCCGGAGTCGTCGATCAGGATGGCGGACGCCACCAGCTGGGTATCAGCCGGCTGGACCTCCTGGGAGATCGTCGTCAGGGGCACCGACGTCGGCGACGCCAGTGTAGTCGAGATCGTCCACTGGTCCTCGACAAACAAGTTTCCATGGCGGTCGGACGGCACCAGATCGAGGGCGAAATCACCGTCCGATTGGAAGGTCGCTGAGTCCAGCACCACCCTGGCTGCCAGGTTCAACGGGTTGGAGTCGGGCGCGGGACCCCCACTGTCGCCGCACGCTGCGATCAGCATGCAGGACAAGACAGTGACCGCGAGCGGCAGGCACGAGCGGCGAGCAATCACGAGCGGCGACCTAATGGCGGGGGGATGGGACTGCCCGAAGACCGGAACACCGGGCGTGACGGTCGGCCACAATCCATGCCTGGGTGGTTCAGGTCCGCCGTGACCCCGTCCTCCCGGCCCGCCGGCTCCTGCGTCCCCCAAATTCGCCCTTGAACTCAGCATCGCGATGTCCCTCTTTCCCCGTCCGCCGGCCCGGTGGCGCATTCGTGATCGCCGAGTTCCGGTCGCGCGCGACCTTGAACTGGCATCACGAGGACTCGTACGCTACGCGGTTGTAAACTGGTTGACCTTGGTCGAAAGGCGCAGTGCTGCCGGCGAGGCATCACCAACATTAGTCAACGTACTGGAGATTTCCCTCTTGCGATAGGCTGAAGAACTGGGGTTCAAACGCAGCTCCGAGGGGCGAGAACGGAAGGGCCGGTGCCCCTACGAGCTCGATGACCAAGCCTCCTCCCACACTCTCCACGGTCGTATACGGTGGCAGGCTTAACCTACTGGTCGCACGAGGACTCTGCTACCCCGGGGGGGGGGCGCAGAGCCTCGGCCCGGTGCAAGAAGTGTCCAATGTTCGCCGCTGTTCACGGTGAGCGGGACAAATTCTGGTACTGGGCCAATTGACCCACTGCCCAAATTCTGCGACGGCTTGACAAATCTGGCGGAGGTAAACATTCTAGGGTCAGCGCGAGCCCGCAAGAACACGAGATGACACCACCTCGGTGCTCATTCCTTCGCGCCCTGCACGACTAGCCCCCTGGTCTCAGCGCACCAAGACCTCACAAACACATAACGCTGCTCAGAGCATAGCCGCCGAAAGGCGGTGACGCAGAGCTACGGGGCTACCGCGAGTCTCCTCGCCACGCCAGCCGGGCCGCCAGCGAACGACGCCTTAACGCGTCGAGCCGCTGTGGCTCGCCTGCGTGGGGCGCTTATCCGGGAGACTTCCTCATGGTGTTCCTCCGCAGGCTTGCGAAACGGCTGGCCCGGTCACGATCTTCAGGCATGGTAGCGTGCTTCGCCTTAGTGGTTGCTTGTGCCGGCGATCCCGCCGACCCGGCCGTCGGACCAAGCGCCACCTTCACCCAGGCTGCCGCGCCGCCGGCTACACCGACACCTCCCCCATCATCGTCATCCTGTCTTTCGCAGTGGGGCCCGCTCACCATCTTGAACGGGGCCAAGTCGGCATACGACATCCGTGCCACGTCTGTCGCCAACCAGAAGATCGACGCCAGTACCGCCTCTTGGACTGGGACGGCTTCCTATCCGGTCGAGATAGGCAACCCGAGCGCCCCCGGCATCTGCTGGTCGGGAGGGTCGATCGCGGGGACGTTTTCCCCTAGTACCCCTCAGAGCACGTGGCACGGGTATATCGGCCTCTTCCTGGCCTCCCCCAGTTCCGTACTCGAGGATCTGCATATTCGGGACTACGGCGACGGGGTGCGGGTGTACGACAACGCCAACAACTGGACCATCCGCCGGAGCCACATTGAACGGGCGCACGACGACTGCGTGGAGGATGACCGGCTCTATGCCGGTCTCCTGGATGACTCGTACTTCGAATGCTACGTCTTCCTGAGCGAGCGGCCGGGCCAGGGCACTGGCATCAAGGTGCCGGTGGACGGCACGGGCAAGACGGTGACGATTCAGAACTCGCTGGTCTACATGCACCCGATGCCCACCGTCTACCGCGGCCCCGCGCCGGGTACCGGGCCCATGTTTAAGTGGCCAAACGACGGGCACGTGCCGACCGCGGTCACGATCACGAACACTATCTTCCGAGTGGATCAACCACCGAGCCACGGGCACCTGGATCTGCCGCCCAACCTTGCCTGCTCCGGCAACACGATGGTCTGGCTCGGACAGGGGGAGTATCCGGTGAGTCTGCCGAGCTGCTTCACCGTGACCACGGACAAGGGCGTGTGGGACCGGGCGGTTGCCGACTGGGAAGCTAGGCACCCCGGAAGTTAAGAATTCGCTTTGCCGTTGCTGCCGCTGGCCGGGTCCGTCCAAGGTCTCCGCGCCAGCGGCGGTCGCGTTTTCATGCCCTTGACAAAGGTGACGCAGCTTCCCATCCTCACCAACACCATTACAGGATCGGA
>JBBQXQ010000201.1:0-3373 GCA_038209515.1 Gemmatimonadales bacterium | reverse complement strand
GCCCGGGCCGCGACACCAGGCGGGCCGATGAGCATGGCATGCACCTCTCCGGCGCCTGACGAGCCCGCTGCCTGCCGCGCGGCGGTGACGGTCTCCAGCGCCACCTTCCGGAGCTCCCCTCCCCGAGTTTCGGCGAATGCCAGGATAGCCGGCATCACAGGACCTTTGCTTCGGTCTGAAGCAGGCGCAGGAGCTCGGGAACGGCGTCCGCGCCTTCGCCGACGATGCGCCCGGGCGGACGGTCAGGCGGAAGCGCCATCGACTCCACCACCAGGCGGGCGGTGCCGAGCCGGGCTGGCTTCACCTCCAAGGGTTTCTTCTTCGCCGCCATGATTCCCTTGAGCGATGCAAGGCGTGGTCGCGCGATGCCCTCGTCGATCGTAAGCACGGCCGGAAGGGGGAACTGGACCGTTTCCGACGCCCCCTCGAGGTCTCTCCGGGCGGTGCCCCGGCCGTCGCCAATTTCAAGCTGGGAGATTGCGGTGACGCATGGAAGATTCAGGAGCTCCGCCGTCATCGGGCCCACTGCACCATTGGCCGTATCCGTTGCCACCCGGCCGAAGAGGATCAGGTCGTAAGCGCCGTCCTTGAGCTCGGCGGCGAGCGCTTGTGCGATGGCCAGCCCGTCGAAGGGGACCTCGTCGGCCTTGAGCTGCACCGCGCGCGCAGCGCCCATTGCGAGACCCTTGCGCAGGGTCTCCTGTACTCCATCGGGGCCGACGGAAATAATGACGACCTCTCCGGTTCCCCGCTTTTCCACCTGCTGGAGCCCCACTTCCAGGGCGTAGCCATCGAAGTCACCCATCTCGTACTTGAGACCGGCTTGGTCGAGGGATTTGCGATCTCCCGCGATCGCGAACCGCATCTCCATGTCCGGCACTCGTTTGATGCACACGGCAATCTTCAACGCACGCTCCGGATGTTCGATGAGGCTTCAACCCGGGGCAAAGCTAGCGGCCCGGAAGATAGGAACGCAACGAGGCCACCGCTGACCGGTGGCCTCGCGCGATGTCACATCTTGCTGCCGATCAGGAACCGCTGGAGCCGTTTCCTCCGCGCCGATCCCTCAGCCCCGGCCGATTGACCTGGCGCCGATCGTTCTTCGAGCGCTCCGCCCAGGCACCGTCGGCCACAGTGCTAGGAGAATGCTGCGACACGCCGGAGGTCTGCTGCTGCGCCATGGTCTGGGCCCCTTCGCGGGCCGCATTGGCCGCGCGCTCGAGCTTGGGACCAACCCGCTGCGCGTTCCTGCCGATCGTGTCGAGAATCTGGGCGGCACGATCCCGGCCGCCGAGCCCGAAGGCGAGGCCGAAGGCCAGCGCCATTCCGCCGATAAGGCCGATGAGGATGGTATTGATCAGGGTGGTGGCGATGCCGAGCTGGGTGATGGCGACCACGATGGCAAAGCCCCATACCGCGACTCTCGTCACCGTCTCCATCATCTCGGGATTGCTGAAGCCGGCTTCCGCGGTCGCGCCGCGGACCAGCCGGGAAAGCGCATTGGCCGCGAGCCCGCCGATGACCAATACCACCAGGGCGACGATCAGGTTGGGCAACCAGAGAAGGAGCTGGTTGAGCACGCCGGACACGGCCGGTAGCCCCAGTGTATCGAAGGCCACGACCAGGGTGATGAGCCGGACACACCATTTGGCGATGCTGGCAATGACACCGGAAGAATCGTCGCGAACCCCCATCTTCTGGACGAAACCGGCGAACCCGGAACGGCGCGCCAGGTCGTTGAACTTCACCGCATGCAGCAAGGCCTCGACCCCACGGGCAAGCAGCGATGAGATGATCCACCCGACGATGAGGACGATGGCAAAGCCGATGATCCTTGGGATGGCGGACAGGAGGGTATTGAGCGCGCCGGCCAGGGAAGCCCTGAACGCATCTCCGGTGTCCCGCACCGGTACTGCAACGGTAGTAGCCTGCATATTTCCTCCACCACTGTTTAAGCCAGGTTTTGCCCCCAAACAGGATGGTGA
Source organism: Gemmatimonadales bacterium (assembly GCA_038209515.1). Classification (GTDB taxonomy): domain Bacteria; phylum Gemmatimonadota; class Gemmatimonadetes; order Gemmatimonadales; family GWC2-71-9; genus CAVVWJ01. Next base: position 1,388 of record JBBQXQ010000201.1, on the reverse strand, counting down.
CGATGGGACAGGTTGACCGTGATGACGGTCACCGATCGCCCCCGAAACCGCGGCGAGCGATCAGCTTGAACGAGCGGCCGTTGATCGGGGTAAGAAAACGCTCCAGCACTCCGCTTTGTCTGTTCTCGTTGAACGTCCCGAACAGCGGCCGGTGAGAGTCGAACAGGTTCGAGACGACAGCCGAGATCTCCCAGTTGGCCCTGCTGCAGCCGGCCCGGACACTGGCCACGAAGTATCCTCCCAGCGGCTGGGTCTCGTTCGCCTCGTCTCCCCGGAGCCACTGCCGGCCGGTGTACCTGGCATCCACCCCGAACTGGAGTCCCACGGGGAGTGTGAGCAGGCCACCGGCCTTCACCTGGTGATCCGGGACCAGCGGCAGTCTATCCCCGGGCGCGACATTGTTCTCGCCGGCCAGCGAAGAAGCCGCGAAGGCCGAATCTGCCCGGATGCTGAAGATGTCGGCAGCGGTTCGGAACGTGGCCCGAGTGAACGCGTAGTTGGCGTAGAGTGAGAGCCGCTCCGTCGGCAGCACTTGAACCCCGAGCTCGATCCCCTCCCGCCGGGTATTCCCGATGTTGTTGAAAAAGCCTTCGAAGACTGCGTCGGCCGATTGGATGAAGAAGATGTCGTCACGAACGTTGGTGCGGTACATCGAGGCGTTGAGGATGGCGGGCCCGCGCACAGCCTGCCCGCCGACTTCGAACGTGGTACCCACCACGGGGTTGAGTGGTGGATCATCGCCCAGAGCAAAGGGCAGCGGACAGGCCGCCGTCTCATCCGCGCAGGCGAGCTCCAGAATGGCGGGGGCGCGGAAGCTCTGTCCCACCGAGGCGTACAACGACGCGCCGGGCGCAACATCCAGACTCACACCGCCCCGTGGGCTGAGCCGGTTGAAGCTGTTTGCCGTGTCGGCGACAGGGTCCAGCTGGTCTTCGAATGGGATATGGATATAGTCGTAGCGAAAGCCGCCGGAGAAGGTCACATCCGCTATCCGGAGGTCGGCCAGGGCATAACCGGCGACGTCGTAACTGGGGCTTCGGACGTCGGTGGTCAGAGTCTGATTGGACGGGACAGCAGGATCCACCTCGAGTAGCTGGATGTGGACCCGGTTGACTGCGCCATCCGTCCCGAGACGGAGGGAGAGGCTGCCATTGGGGCGCGGCGTGGTCCACCGCCAATCGAGGTTCCCCCCGACCGTGCCGTTGGTGGTGAACGAGCGAACGTTGTTGTCCGGGGCCTGATTGACGTTGAACCGTTCGGCGTGGGTCCGGCGCGCGTACGTCGTAAACGAGACTCGGCCCCGGCCGATCGGGATATAGCCGGATACGGAGGTCTGTAGCTGGTTGAGGTCTTCGAAGTCGCCGACCGTGAAGTTTGTCCGGGGGGAG
>JBBQXQ010000200.1:0-3387 GCA_038209515.1 Gemmatimonadales bacterium | reverse complement strand
GGGCGGCTCGGCTCGAGCCCGCGGGGGCTCCGGACGCTTCGGCTCGGCGCGAGGCGCCTCTTTCGCCGCCGGACGCGATTGCTCAGCCTCACGGCGCACCGCGAACACCGCGCTACACACCGCACAGCGCGCGCGCACCCCGGCCTCGGGCACCTTCGCAGGATCTACCCGATAGACGGCGGCGCAGTTTGGGCAGGTGACATTCATCTCATCATCCTCGAGGCTGCTCCCTGGAACCGGGGCCGGGCCGCTCCTCCCCATCGGTGCCGTGCCGCCGGTCCACGACGAATACCGAGCCGGGCAACGTCTTGGCATAGCTCTTCATCTCGGTCGCAAGCTCGCTTACCTGTGCTGGATGCGCAAATCGGCGGTGCCGATTGGTGACGATCCCGATGGAGAGCGTCATTAGAGGCACCCGGTGGAGCTGCCCGCGCCGGTCTTTCCCAAAGAAGTAGCCCGCCCGCCGGTCCTGATCGTTGTACTGCAGCGGTATCAGGGCGTCGAACACCTCCAGAATCTCGCTGCACACGGGGCTGATGTCCGCCGCCGGGATGATGAAGATGAAGTCATCCCCGCCGATGTGCCCCACGAAGCCGCGCTGGCCCATGAGGCCCTTGACCACATCGTGCAGGATGCGGGACAAAATGTAGATGACGCGGTCTCCCTCGTAGTAACTGTAGCGGTCGTTGAACTCCTTGAAGTGATCGAGATCGGCGTAGCAGACCGCGAACTCCTGGTCGGACTCGAGCCGGCGCCGGATCTCTCGTTCGATCTCGTTGGTGCCGGGTAGCCGGGTGGACGGATGGACCGACACATCCCGCTCCGTCCGCACCAGCATGGAATCCAGCCTGGCCCGCTGCTCGGCCGGCGTGAAGAGGCCGGTGATCACCTCGTCCGACCCGGAGGCGAACCACGCCTGGACCTGCTCCGCATGGTGGGTACCGACCAAGGTGGTGACCGGCACGATGGCCGTGAAGGCATCACTCTTGAGCCGGCGGACCAGGCTCATCCCCTCCTGCCCGGAATGGTCGCCATCCACGAAGAGCAGGCATGGGTGGCCCCGGAGCACGATCGATTCCACATCGTCCGGCTGGCTGAACTCCAGCAGCGGAAACGAATGGCCCTCCGCCCACTGGCGCACCAGGGACGGCACCGGACACGCGTCCGGCGAAAAGAAGAGAATCGTCGGGCGAGTCCGCACCAATTGCCTCTCGTAAGAAGTTACGTGTAGCTAACTTACGGACCTCAAGGCCTCAAGTCAAACCAGGAAAAATGCCCCCACGGCAACCATTCCGTATACTGCAAGCAGTTGCACGCCCTCGAACCAGTGAGATTCCCCGTCCAGCGTAATGATTGCGGTGACGATGGTCGCCAGGCTCAGCGTCATGACCTCGAACGGGGTGAACACGAGATTCATGTCCCGTCCCAGAGCCACCCCCACGAACACCAGGAGCGGGGCCACCAGGAGGGCTACCTGGGTGCTGGAGCCGAGTGCGATCTGGAGAGCCAGATCGATCTTGCCTTTGCGGGCGACGACGACTGCGGTGGCGTGTTCGGCGGCATTGCCGATGATGGGGATGATGATCAAACCGAGAAAGGTCTCGGTAAGGCCTACGGTCTTCGTCGCTTCGGTTGCGGCGTGGACCAATATCTCGGATTCAACGGCTACCACCACCGTCGCCAGCGCCAGAATCAGAACAGCCTTCCCCGTGCCCCAGGGAGGCCCCTCCGGCGGATGGACGTCCGACCAGAAGAGACACCGGTGGGTGCGAAGAGTGAACAGCAGTGACAAACCATAGGTGAGCAGCAGAATCACCGCCACGGCTTCCGACATCCGCAGCTCGGACAACCTCGCCGTGTGTTCCGGATGGAGGGCGTGAAAGAGCGCCGGCAAGACCAGGGCAACCACCGCGAGCGCGAGCATGCCGGCATTCATGCCGGCGCTGGTTCGATTGAATCGGAGCTCGCTTCGTCGCAGGCCCCCCGCCACGAGAGCCAGCCCCAGGATAAGCAGCAGGTTGCCTAGAATACTCCCGGTGATCGAGGCCTTCACCAAGCCCACAAGTCCCGCGCGCAGAGCGACAATGGAAATGATCAGCTCCGCCGCATTGCCGAAGGTCGCATTGAGCAGACCGCCGATCATCGGGCCGGTCCGGTGGGCCAGATGCTCAGTCGCTTCTCCCATGTATCCGGCGAGCGGGAGCACGCCCAGACAGGCGGCGACGAACACCGGAAGCGCTGGAGCGTGAAAGACGTACTGGAGCAGGAGGCTGAGCGGGACTGCCAGCAGCAACACCAGACGCCAGGACGGTCGGCGCGAGGATCGGCCCGCCGGCGTTCGCCTGGGCTCACCCGGGCGGCTCTGTATACCCTGCTGAAGGGCGGCCCGGGCGCGCTCAGCGGGAATTCCCGCATCGCCGAGGATTCGGGCGATCGTGCCTCGAGGCTCCTGGAGGGCGGCTAGTAGGAGATGCTCTGCCGCCAACGCGGTGCCGGACTCGCGAGCTTCCTTCGAGGCAGCCTCGATCAAGCGCTTGGCGTGGGAGGTGTACGCTAGCTCCTCGCTTCGCCGGCCCTGCTTTCCCCGCCGGCCGCTGGCCTCGAGCTTCTCCTGTACCGAGGCGCTGTTCAAGCCGAGTGCCGCAACGAGGGCCGCGGCGGGGCCACCGTCGCGGAGCAATCCCAGAATGATGTGCTCGGCACCGATAGAGTCATGTCCCAGTCGGACGGCCTCGATGCGCGCACTCTCGAGCGCACGTTGTGCGTGGGCGCTGAGCGTGTGCGGATTGACCCGGGATGGCGGATGCGGAGGTGGTGGTCGACTCAGAGCGGCTTGGCTTCGTCGATCAGCATGATGGGAATGCCGTCCTCGACGGGATAGACAAGGCGGCAGGAGTGGCAGATCAGAGCCTCGGGAGAGGCCCGGTATTCCAGCTCTCCCTTGCACTTGGGGCAGACCAGAATCTGGAGCAGCTCGGGAGAAAGGGTCATGCGGACTCCTTGGGCGTGCCCGGAAAGCCAAACCGCGTCAGTGCGCCGGAACTCTTTCGCCAGTTCGGCAGCGTCTTGACCCAGCAGTCGAGGTACACCGGCGCGCCGATCAGCTCCTCCAGCCGGCGCCGGGCATGGGCCCCGATCGCCTTGATGGTGGCGCCGGAGCGGCCGATCACGATCGCTTTCTGCGACTCCCGCTCGACGAAGAGCGTAGCTCGAATGTATACCGGGCGCTCGGCTTCGCGAAACTCCTCGACCTCCGCAGTGAAGGAGTAGGGTAGCTCATCGCCCAGGAGTTCGAACGCGGCCTCCCGCAGATACTCGACGACAAAGAAGCGCATCGGCTGGGTGCCGACGTCGTCGGGATCGTATTCGAACTCTCCCTCAGGCAGA
>JBBQXQ010000199.1:0-3469 GCA_038209515.1 Gemmatimonadales bacterium | reverse complement strand
TCGGTCATCTGGCTGGGCTGACGAAGGGGTGGTATTGTAGCTCATAGCCCTGCCGGAAAGCGGTTTGCCCGAACTCCAAGACCACCTCACGGCGATTCTGCAGGACCGCTATGCCATCCAGCGCGAGATCGGCCATGGTGGTATGGCGGTCGTGTATCTCGCACGCGACCTCAAGCACGACCGCGAGGTGGCGCTGAAGGTGCTCTATCCTCACCTCGCCGCGGCTCTGGGCGCCGACCGCTTCCTCCGGGAGGTTCGGGTGGCGGCCCGGCTGCACCATCCCCATCTCCTGCCGCTCTACGACTCGGGCGCGGTCGATGACTCACTCTATTACGTGGTGCCCTACATCGAGGGCGGCTCTCTGCGGGACCGCCTGAAGCGCGAGTCGCCGCTCCCGCTCGCCGCGGCCCTGCAGATTACTCGAGAGGTGGCCGACGGCCTCGATTATGCCCACCGGCGCAACGTGGTGCACCGTGACATCAAGCCGGAAAACATCCTGCTGGACGAGGGTCACGCTGTGATCGCCGACTTCGGGGTGGCGCGGGCGATCAGCGAGGCCGCCGATACCCAGCTCACCGAAGCCGGGTTGCTGGTAGGGACACCGGCGTACATGAGCCCGGAGCAGGCGATGGGCGAGGCGGTGGACGGCCGGAGCGATATCTATGGTCTTGGATGTGTCTTGTTCGAGCTCCTGACCGGTGCTCCTCCCTTCACCGGTCACGTGCCCCTCGCGATCCTCGCGCAGCGCCTCAACAATGCAGCTCCCCGGTTAAGCGATCGGGGCCTATCGGTATCAGAACACCTGGAGGAAACGCTGAGTCGCGCGCTGGCACGGCAGCCGGAGGAGCGATTCCAGACGGCCGCCGAGTTCGGCCGGCTCCTCTCCACTGACAGCGGCGAGATCACGCCAGAGTCAGGCACCCCAAGCGGCCCACGCCACCCACCCCGGCCCGCCGGCCTCGCGGTATTGCCGTTCGTGAACCTCAGCTCGGATGCCGAGAACGAGTACTTCTCCGATGGTATGACCGAGGAGTTGATCAACGCGCTCACCAGGGTGGCCGGGCTCCGGGTCACTGCCCGCACCTCGGCCTTCGCCTTCAAGGGAAAGGACGTCGACGTTCGGGAGATCGGCCAAAAACTCAATGTCGCGTCGGTGCTGGAAGGAAGCGTTCGGCGGGCCGGCGACCGGCTTCGGATCACGGCCCAGCTGGTCAACGTGGCTGACGGCTATTACGTCTGGTCCGAGACCTACGATCGGGGGATCGCCGACGTATTCGCGGTGCAGGACGAGCTCGCCCGCGCGATCACCGCCAGCCTGAAGGTTCGTCTCGCCGACGCGAACATTCAGCTCGAGCCCCCAACGGAGAACTTCGACGCCTACACGCTGTACCTGAAAGGCCTCTACGCCCTGAACCGGCGCAGCGTCGAGGGATATCGCGAGGCGGTGGAACTGTTCAATTCCGCAGTGGTGAAGGATCCGGCGTATGCCCTGCCCCATGCAGGGATCGGGCACGCCTATGCCATGCTGGGCTTCGACTGGTACGGAGGCTTGCCGTCCCGGGAAGCGATGCCGCTGGCCAAAGCGTCCGCCCTGCGCGCGCTGGCGCTGGACGGAAACCTCGCCGAGGCGCATACAGCATTGGCGATGGTTCAGATGCTGTACGACTGGGACTGGAGCGGAGCCGAGGTCAGCTTTCGCCGTGCCATCGAAATCAACCCGGGCCACGCCCCAGCACACCACTGGTTTTCCCTTTTCCTGTCAACCAGGGGTCGACATTCCGAAAGCCTGCGCGAGATCATGAAGGCGCGTGAGCTCGATCCACTCTCAATCATCATCAATCAGAACGTGGGTCGAGCATATCACATCACCAGGCGGTACGACGAGGCAGTCGAGCAGTTCCAGCGGACTCTCGCGATAGACCCCAAGTTCTTCACGACCCACATCATGCTGGCCCAATCGCTAGCCCAACTGTCTCGCTATGAGGAGGCGATGACCGCTCTCCGTTCGGCCCAAGCCATCGCCGGCATCCGGCCGCTGATCCTGGCGGAGCTGACGTGTGTGCGTAGCCTGATGGGACGGAAGGAGGAGGCCCGGCAGGCGTTCCGCGATTTGACTCAGCTGGCCGAGCGGGAACACGTGCCCCTGTACTATCTCGCGTTAGCTTACTTCTCAGTGGGCGAAGAGTCCGCCGCGCTCGATCTCATGGATGCGGCCTACGATCAGCGTTCCACCGTTATGCCCTGGATGGGCATTGACGTCGGATGGGGCACATTGCGGCGTCACCCTCGCTTCGCTCGCCTGCTCGAGAAGCTCGACCTTCCCAACCAGCCGTCGCCGCTTGCTTGAGGAGGCGCCATGCAACCCACCGAGGTCGCGCGCCGTTACATCGATGCCTGGAACACCCGGTCTCCGGCCGCCATCAACGGAATGTTCCTCGAGGGCGGGACGTACACCGATCCGGTCACCAACGGCCCGTTGACGGGCAGTGCCATCGGGAACTTCGCAGAAGGGCTCTTCGGGTCGTTCCCCGACCTGAGCTTTGACATCACCAGCAATGCGGAGACTGCCTCGGGCGTGGTGCTGGAGTGGACCATGCGGGGCACAAACACCGGTAGCCTGCGAGGCCTCCCCCCGACCGGAGCGCGCATAGCCCAGCCCGGTATTGATGTCATTCGGGTGAGCGGCGACAAGGTTGCCAGTGTGCGAGGGTACTTCGACCGTCAGACCATGCTGGACCAGCTCGGCCTTCAGGTCGTAGTGCAGCCCCATCAAATCGGACCGATCACGTTTGGCGTCAGCACCCGGGTGAGGTCAGGCAGCAATGCTACACCGGGAGCTTTTAGTCTCACCATGGTGGACGCCCGGTCGGACGAAGAGGTGCAGCAGATTCGGATGTACAGCCGCCGGATCCTGCTCGGTATGCCGTCGATGCCGGGGTTCTTGAGCTTCCTCGGCGCGATAGTCGGACAGCGTCTCTATACGGTAAGCGCCTGGAGCGACCCGGAGTCGGCCCGCAGCGTCATGCGGGACCCGGCCCACAAGGAAGCATCATCCGAGTTCCACCGGGGGGAGTTGGGCACCGCCTTCCACAGCAGCATCTGGACTCCACACCACTTTAGTGAACGCTGGATGCGCTGCCCCTCGTGCGGGCATATGAACGCCGCGCAGCAAGGTCAGAACGCTTGTGGCTGCGGTTCGGTGCTTCCGGAGCTGGCTGCCTTCTGGTAGACCCTCCGAGCCTGGGGACAGTTCAGCGTGCCGCGGACTCATTGCGGGCACGACTCACCTGCGGAGCGCCAGAAACAGGGAGCCCACTACCAGTACAATTCCGAGCGCCATCTTCACCGCTGCTGCGGCCGCTCGGCCGAGCACCGCACCCCAGCCCGCCTTAGCCGCGACCCCCGACTGCCGTGCCCGGGTGTACTCGAACAGCGCTGCCCCCACGAACGCTCCGACGAAGCCGCCGAT
>JBBQXQ010000198.1:0-3534 GCA_038209515.1 Gemmatimonadales bacterium | reverse complement strand
GTGCGCGATGCCGCAGGCCGGCCGGCTCACGTGGCATGGGGCGCGGATGCTGCGGATGTATCCGATTCGGGAGCAACCCGGAGCATCGAGTACCGGCTGACTAGCGACGTGTCCCGGATCGAGCTCGGTTGGTTTCTGCTTGGCTCCATGCGGGTCGAACGTGATTTCGTCTACGGACGCCGCCATCTCGAGCCGTTCGCCGCTCCACCGTTTCGGGTCGCGGAGGAGTCGCTCCAGGTGGCCGACGTGAGCCGGCTTCCGCTCGAGGAGCGCAACCGTCATCTGGCGCTCCTCGATGCGGCCAGTGTCGCGGCGCTCCGCGCCCGCCTCGAGCCGGCCATCACGTCGTCCACGCCGGACTCCGTGGTGACCGTGCGGGTAGCTCGGCCTTCGCTCGATGGGCGCAACAGCCTGGCGCTCGAGCTGCGGGTGGATCCCCGGAAGACCAGAATCAGGATCACCGGAAGAACCGTCTCGATCGAGACTCGTCCCGGCAGCCCGGTCCAGTTTAGGGTCCGCGTCACCACCAATGCCTCTCCCCTCACGCCGCTCTCCCGAAAACAAATCTTCAACCAGTCCTTCTTCCAGTTCATCGAGGGCGCGCGCTCGGACTCCAGCCCTGAGGCCGCCACCCGCTATCGCAGACTGGAGCGCCAGATCCGGGGAGTGGAGCTCCTGAGCTCCCAAGAGAAGCTCATGGCCGGCCTGCCGAACTTCGCGACCTACTTTGGCCGCGACATGATGATGACGGCGCTCATGATGCGGCCAATCTGGTCGTCGGACATGGCGGAGCACGTGATCGCGAGCGTCTTGCGGAAGTTGGGACCGCGGGGAGACGTGAGCCACGAGGAGGCACTCGGCGGCCAGGCCATTCGCGAGAATGCGGTGGTCTACGACTCACTCATCTCCGGGTACTTCCATGCCCTGGCGCGAAAACGCTCTCAGAGGGCGGACAGCCTGCTGGGGCAAGCGCGTGAGATTCTCCGGGATCTGCAGAAGACCCTCGAGAACTACCACATGATGGATGACGAGTTCCAGCTTCCGGTGCTGGAGGCGCATTACCTCGCGGATTCGGCGGTGTCACCAGAGCGAAAGCGTGCGTTTCTGCTCGGATCAGAGCCGGGCGGGACCCGCCTGTCTCTCATGCTCAGAGAGATGGCGCTGGTCGCGTCCCTGGCCCAGCCGTACACTCGGAGCCCGCGAGCCATGAATCTGGTGAGTTTTCCCAAGCGCGATGCGACCCACTGGCGATCGGCCAGTTGGCGGGACAGCGACGCCGGCTATGCGGGCGGCCGCTTCGCGATGGACATCAACGCCATCTGGGTGCCCGCAGCACTGGAATCAATCGCGACCATCCTGGACGTCCTCCCCAGCCTCGGCTTCACCCGTCAGGCACAGGACTCCATCGCGCACGAGACCGGCGGCACTCCACTGGCCGGGTACGCGCGCTCTCCCGCCTCACTACGCCGGGCGCTGGGTATGTGGAAGGGGGCGCGGCGGCACTTCGAGGTCAGCCTTCCCGCCACCGAGATCCGGCGGCGAATCCAAAGCAAGTTGGCTTGGCTTCCGGCTGAAGAGGGACGGTACTGGCAGACGATGGCGGGCGCGCTTCGGCCGGAGGAGGAGATCAGGTTCCTCGCGCTATCGCTCGACTCGGCGGGTCGTCCAATCCCGGTGATGAATACCGACCCGGCCACGGGACTGTTTCTCGAAGGCGCCATCGATCCGGAGGTCGCCCTTCGAGACGTGGTGCCCTTCGTGCTTCCGTTCCCCGTCGGTCTGTTTGTCGCTGGGCTCGGCCCCCTCGTCGCCAACGACGCGTACGCGTCGCCGGAGATCTGGGAGCGGTTTGGGAAGGATTCCTACCACGGGTCGCGCGTGGTATGGGGACGCGAGGTCAACCTCTTCCTTCTCGGTATCGCCAATCAGATTGCCGGGGCGTTCGATTCAACGGGAGCTCTCAAGCAACCGTCGCTGAGGCCTTACGTGCGCTCGCTTGACGAAGCGCTTCGGCTCACCTTGGCTGCGGTGCAAGCATCCGGTCTTCAGCACAACGAGCTATGGAGCTATGAGGTCAGAGGAGGGAAGTTGCTGCCGGTCCGCTATGGGACCAGCTCGGACGTGCAGCTCTGGAATACAACCAATCTCGTGGTGCAGTACGTGCTCTCGAAGCTGCCAGCTACGAACTGAAGGGGTCATCCTTACACGCGCTTTCCAGTCTCTGAATCGAACCAATGCAGTCTCCCCTGGTCGAACCGAACCGCCACCACCTGCTCGGCCTCGATCGCGGGTTCCGGCGGCGCCACCACCCGCAGCTCTGCCCCGTCACCACTCGTCCCGAGCCGCAGGTACACCAGTAGCTCGCTCCCTCGCGGTTCAACCACATCGACCCATGCGTCCAGGTCGCCGGCGCCGCGGGCGACGATCGCCACATCGTGCGGCCGGATACCCAGAGTCGCTCCGACCTTTCGCGTTGCGGCCGGCATGACCTCCCCAGGGAGGAAGTTCATGCCCGGTGACCCCACAAACCCCGCGACGAACAGGTTCGCCGGCCGGCGGTACAGCTCCATCGGCGGGGCCACCTGCTGGAGGAAGCCGTCCCGCATGACCGCGACCCGGCTCCCCAGCGTCATTGCCTCCTCCTGATCGTGGGTCACATAGACCACGGTTGCCGCCAGCCGCCGGTGGAGCCGGGCGAGCTCGGCCCGAGTCTCCACTCGCAGCTTGGCGTCGAGGTTCGACAGCGGCTCGTCGAACAGGAACACCTTCGGCTCCCGGACGATCGCCCGGCCCAGCGCCACCCGCTGGCGCTGCCCGCCCGACAGCTGAGCCGGTTTTCGGCCCATCACCGGCTCGAGGGCGAGCGCGCGAGCCGCCTCGTCGACTCTGCGATCGATCACATCCCGTGCCGCCCCCCGCATTCGGAGACCGAAGGCGAGGTTCTGCCGCACGGTCATGTGCGGATAGAGCGCGTAGGTCTGGAAGACCATCGCGATGTCCCGCTCCTGTGGTGGAAGCGCAGTGACGTCCTTGTCTCCGATCAGGATCCGGCCCACCGTTGGAGTCTCCAACCCGGCGATCATCCGCAAGGCCGTGCTTTTTCCGCAACCGGATGGCCCCACCAGGACCATGAATTCGCCGTCGCGGATCTCGAGGTCGAGTCCCTTGGCGGCCACGTGCCCGTTAGGGTAGGTCTTGCCGACGCCCTCCAGACGAACCAATGCCATGGTTACCCTTTCACCGCCCCGGCGGTGAGTCCTTGCACGATCCGGCGCTGGAAGGCGAGCACGAGCAGCGTCACCGGCAATGTGGCGACGACCGCAGCAGCGAGAATCTGACCCCAGGGGACCTGATACTGACCCCGGAAGAGCGCGATAGCGACCGGAACCGTTTGCCGTTCCGGTCCCAGCGTGAAGGAGAGCGCGAAGAGGAATTCATTCCAGCTGTACACGAAGGTGAGAATCGCGGTGGTAGCGATGCCGGGAACCGCCAGCGGCACGATCACCTCCCAGAACGCGCGCAGCCGGCCCGCCC
>JBBQXQ010000197.1:0-3543 GCA_038209515.1 Gemmatimonadales bacterium | reverse complement strand
TCCCCATCCACCTGACAGTTGGCGGCGACCCCGGTGAGTCCGACGACATGACTTCCGGGAGAGAGGTTGCTCAAGGTGAGTACTGCGTTAGCGGCAATCGGACCCCGGTCAGTGCCATCGAGGCTCACGGCATATCCATCGGCATCGGGGGAGGGCCCGTTGGTCTGGGCAGTGATCTCGAGGGTCCCCGTGGTACCTCCGCAGGTCAAATCGAAGGCTGCCGTCGTGGTCTGCCCCACCGCGATGGTGACGGATCGCGGATTGTCACCCGCCACGCTGCAGTTTGCCGCGAGGCCCGTAAGCACGACGTTATGAGTTCCGGGAGTCAGCCCCTCGACACTGATAGTGGCTGTGGTGCCGATGGTCTGGGGCTGCAGCGCGTCAACCTGAAGAGTGTAACCGTCGGGATCCAGATCGGACCCGACCGTAGTGGTCGTGATCTGCAGGTTACCGGTCGAAGGCGGGATGGTGAGGGACTCGCCACCGCATGCGGCGAAGCCGAGGGAACAGGCGGCCACCAGGAAGCCAGGGAGCTTGTTAGCCATCAGCGTCAACCATCCTGACGAAGTCCGAAAGAAGCGCGTCCCGAATCTCGGGCCCGCATGTGGATCTGGATCGAAGGCAGGCAGCAGTGTAGTCCCATTGCCGGGCCGAGAATAGGACCTGGGTCACACGGCGAACCTAAGTCATGCTTGGGTAGCGGTTTCTCCCGCAGCCGCCTGCCGGAGGATCCGAGCCGGTGCGGCAGACCCATTGGGCATCGATGAGGGACGGAGCGGGGTCAAGCAGTTTATATGCCTGGCACAGGGGCCGGCGTGGGGCCCTAAGTGACCCCACCACCGCTATTTGGCTGGCGGGGCAGCGGACCTGTTGTGGCGTTCCTACGGCAGCGGCCCTCGGTAAGACCTAGAACAGCACGGTGGCGCTGAAGGTCACCGGGGATCCGCTGACGTCCCCAATGGCGGCGGTGAGCTGGTGGAACCCGAGCCGGTCGCCCAGCGTCCAGTGGGCCGATGTATTGCCATCGGCGTCGGTGGAGGTGATCGGTTCCTCCACGTTGCCGCCCCCCGCGGTCACCTGCCAAGCCACCGAGATGTTTGGCACTGGATTTCCGAACCGGTCGAGCACGTGAACTACCGGTGCGGTGCCGACCTCGCGCTTTCGCTGCCCAGCCTGGGCCAGCGCACTCCCGGGGCGCAGCGTGTCGGGAGCGGCGGCCATGGCCGCGGCCCGGAACTCGGCAACCTGGTTGTCGGCCTCACCGCCGACGAGGCGCACCCCGATCACGTGGGCTCCCGGCGAAGTGCCGAGGACCCAGCGCGCGGTGGCCTGGCCGGCATCGTTGGTGACGGCGGTGTCGGGGCTGACCTCGCCGGCGGCGGGATCGGAAGTCAGCTCGAAGGCGACCTTGCGGCCGGAGGCAGGCTGCTCGCGCGCGGTCAGAACCTGGACGATGAGTGGGGCTGGGAGCGGCTCGCCCACCGTGCCGGTCTGCTCGTCGCCATCGACCTTGGTCAGGGCGACATTCTGGCCCCCACCGGGAGGATCGGGCAGCAGCAGATCGCTGCCGCAGCCGATGACGCCCGCCAGGAGCAATGCAAGGGCTCGTCCCACGAAGAGATGGGTCGTGTGAGGCATGCGTTCACGCTGTCTGAATGTTCGGCCGGCTCGGGGCGAGAACCGGGTTGAAGGGGGGTCCACTACAATAGCGACCCCCACCCGCCATCGGTAGTGCGGCCGCGGGATCCGAGTGTCACCCTGAGGGAGCCCTTCACTGCGCTCAGGGCAGGCTCTGCGACTGAGGGGACCAGGGCTGCGGTCTGCTCATGGAAGGCCTCCCGCTGACGTTAAGTTTGAGCTGCAGGCACCTGCGTGCGGCACTCGAGGCACTTCCGCAAAGGCCGGACCAATTGACGCGCGTTCGTTCACGACTGCTGCTGCTCGGGTGCTTCGTCGCCGTGGCGCTGGTCTGCGCTCGCCTCGGGCTGTGGCAGGTGCAACGGCTCCGGGAGCGGCGCGCCGTGAACGCCGCGTCCCAGGCGGCACGATCGAAGCCGCCGGTCACTGTGGAGAAGAGCGACGCGACGAGTGCCGGGCTGATCGATCGCCGGGTCGTGGCGTCGGGCCGGTACGATGACGACCACGCCATCATCCTCCGGGGACGGGTGTACCAGGGCGTGCCCGGCGTCGAGATCGTCTCACCGCTCCTGCTCCATGATGGGAGGAGTGCGGTGCTGGTGAACCGCGGGTTCGTTCCCGCACCGGATGCGTTCACCGTCGACCCCGATCCGTTGCGGGAACCGGGTACGGTCCGGGTCGAAGGGATTGCGCTCCCGCTCCGGTCCGGCGGCGGCGCGCCGCTCCAGCGGGGGAAGGAAACCGCCTGGGCCCAGCTCGACCTCGAGGCGTTGCGCGCCCGGCTGCCCTACCCGATCAGCCCGGTCTACCTCCGGCAGCTGCCCGACTCCTCCCTGCCCCGTTTTCCCCGGCGGCTGGAGCCACTTCCACTCGATGACGGCCCGCACCTGAGCTATGCGATTCAATGGTTCTCGTTTTCGGTGATGGCGTTGGTGTTTGGGGTGGTTATAGCAAGGCAACAGCGCGGGCTGACGCGTCATTCCGAGCGAAGCGAGGAATCGAGTGGGTGACGCGTGAGTGCTCATGATGAGGAATTCTTAGGGAGTTGCTGCTACGCCTTTCCCGTCCAGCTCCTCTATCGTCTTCGTAGACGGCTGCCGGGTCTTCTGCAGCCTGGCGGCTGTGGCTTCCGCCCCCCGAAACGCGCGCAGCAGGTTCTGACCGGCGAGCTTCTTGAGGTCGGCGTCGCTCCAGCCGCGCCGGATCAGCTCCGCGAACAGCTCGGGGAACTTCGATGTGTCCTCCAACCCCTCGGGGGTGGTGTCGATGCCGTCGAAGTCGCTGCCGATGCCGACGTGATCCACCCCGGCGACTTTCCTGACGTGCTCGATATGATCGGCCACCTGCTTCAGCGTGGCACGGGGGGCCGGGTGCGTGGCCTTCCACTCCTCCACCACCTTGCGCTGCTCGGCCGTGTCGCTCACCGACGCCTTTACTCCATTCCACTGCTCCTGCAGCCGCGCCTCATAGGCAGCGACCTCCGGCGACACGAAAGCCGGCACGAAGGTGACCATGACGACCCCTCCATTCTTCGGCAGCCGTTCCAGAATGGAGTCGGGCACGTTCCGGGGGTGATCGGTGAGGGCCCGGGCCGAGGAGTGGGAAAAGATCACGGGGGCCTCGGAGACGTCGAGCGCATCACTCATAGTCCCGGGCGAAACGTGAGAGAGATCCACCAGCATGCCCAGCCGGTTCATCTCCCGCACCACCTCGCGGCCGAATTCGGTCAGTCCGTCATGTCGAGCGGTGTCGAGAGCCGCGTCAGCCCAGTCCAGGGTGACGTTGTGAGTAAGTGTCAGGTAGCGGGCGCCGAGGTCGTAGTAGGACCGCAGCGCCCCGAGCGAGTTCTCGATGGCGTGGCCCCCCTCCATGCCGAGCAGTGACGCGATCCGGTGGTGCTTGAAG
>JBBQXQ010000196.1:0-3634 GCA_038209515.1 Gemmatimonadales bacterium | reverse complement strand
GTATGAGATGCTGGCGGGCGAACCGCCCCATAGCGGGCCCACGCCGCAGGCGATCCTCACCCGACGCCTGCTGGGACCCGTGCCGGACCTCCGACGGGCGCGACCCAACGTACCAACCGCGGTGGCCGACGCCGTGACACGGGCGCTGGCCCCGATCCCGGGGGATCGGTTCACCAGCGTGGCCGAGTTCGCCCGGGCGTTGCAGGCCAGTATGGCCACGCCAACGGCGGAGGTGCCTGACGGGCGAATCCCCCGCACGACAAAAAGTCGCATCGGCCTGTGGCTGGCGCTTGGCGGCGCCCTCGTCGCCGTAGTCGGCGCCGTGGTGGCTGTTAGAACGCGGTCGGGTTCGGTTGCGACCACTTCCCCCTCGGTGCTTGCGGTCCTCCCTTTTGGCCCCACCTCGCCCGACAGCGCTCTGGCATCGCTGGGCCGTGACTTGGTGGTCACGCTGAGCGCGAGTCTCGAGGGCCTGGGCGGTCTCCACGCCATCGAGCCAACCACCATCCTGGCCCAGTTGGCGCCCGGTGGGGCCGGCCTCACGCTCGACGCCGCGAACGCCCTCTCCGACCGCCTCGGTGCAGGCCGGATGGTGCACGGCAGCCTACTCCGCCAGGGCGGCATGGTGCGGCTCGACCTAGGAGTCTTTCCCACTGATGGAGGAGAAGCCATCGTGCGAGGCACCGTCACCGCGCCGGCCGAGAGCCTGAGCGTACTGACCGATTCCGCGGCGTGGGCGGTGTTGCGCGGGCTGTGGAAAGGTCAGGACGCGCCGACCCCGAGCCTTGGCGCGCTGGTCCGCCGAAAGCCCGAAGCCGTTCGGGCCTTCCTCGAAGGTGAGCGCGCCCTCGTCGAGGGTCGTTGGCTAGCGGCATGGACAGCCTATCGTCGCGCCATTGAGGCCGACTCCACCCTCTGGCTGGCATACGAACGCTATCAACGCACTCGCGAGTGGACTGGGCTTGAGGGAGACTCCGTCTTCCAACACCGATTCCAGGAGCATCGTGGAGAACTGCCCGAACCCGACCGGCTGTTGGCGGAAGCCGAGTCAGCGGACACCGAGTTCGACCCTGCAGGCATCCGGAGTTTGATCGCGTCATACCGCCGGGTCGTGGATCGCTTTCCCGACTTCTGGTGGGGCGTTTTCAGCTACGCCGATCAGCTGTTCCACGTCGGACCCATCGTTGGGTACGACGTCTCCGAGCGCAAGCGCTGGCTCGAGCGAACGCTGGAGCTCAACCCGCGGTTCCTGCCAGGATGGGACCACCTTATCTATGTGAGCGCCGAGGACGGCGACACCGTCCGGGTCGCCCGCGCC
This sequence comes from Gemmatimonadales bacterium, assembly GCA_038209515.1. GTDB lineage: Bacteria > Gemmatimonadota > Gemmatimonadetes > Gemmatimonadales > GWC2-71-9 > CAVVWJ01. The sequence continues at coordinate 2,316 of JBBQXQ010000196.1, read as the reverse complement.
GTCGCGGCGCTCGAGCGGCTCAACGCCGGTCCGGCGCTCCGGCAGGGCTACGGATACGACATCATGCCGATGTATCGGCTGATCCTCGAAGCGTGGAGACGAAAGGGTCGGCCCGCTCCAGCCCTGCTCGACACCGTGGCGAAAGAGCTTGCCACCCGCAGTTCCTTGATGTCGGGCGACGGGCGAATCGGACTCCTCATGTTCTGCGGCCTGCCGGCTCTGGAGATCGAGATCGATCGGCGGATTCCGGCGCTTGACCCTGACTCCCAGACGCTGATCTGGAGCCGGCGGTCGCTGGCTCATGCCTGGGCCGCGCGCGGTGCCTGGGACTCGGCGTTGACCGCGGCAGTCGGGAACGCACGTGCCGCCGGAACCGCCGCAGACAGCCGCGTCGCATTGCGCCTGGCGATCACGGGAGCGTGGGTCGGCGCTATCTCCTGGGACGAGGTGTTGCGTATCCGAGAGGCTATCCCTGCGCTTGCCCACCCCGCGTCAGCCGGCGAACGGACAGAGATTGCCTGGCTTGATGGCGTTGCGGCCGTTGGCCGGAATGATCGCGCAGCCCTGAACCAGGCGCTCATCGCAGTGCGCGACACCGCCGATCCGGACGCCGATCGTCTCGCGGGGTCTCTGGAGTTGTTGGGCCGGGTCAAGGCGGGAGGCCGAGGCACGGCTGACTCGCTCGCGCTGCTTGCCGAAGACCGCGCGGACCATGGGCGGGGCTCCGACACCTATCACCCCCTGCTTGGTGCCCTGCTCAACCTGGAAGCCGGCCGGCTTCTCCTTCAGCACGGGGACACGACCCGGGCCATCCGATTGCTTGTCTGGCCGGCGGCGGGCATCTGGTCGCACGTGGCTCGCCTGGGCTGGACGCTGGCCGGTCTGGCGAACCTCGAGCGCGGCCGGGTGGCGGAGGCACAGGGGCAGCGAGAGGAAGCGCTGCATCGGTATCGTGAGTTCCTCCGGCGCTATGACATGCCGGTCGCGGCCCACCGGCACCTGGTGACGGAGGCAGAGGGAGCGGTGAGGCGGCTGGAGGGGAGAAGGGAATGAGAAACCACTAACCGCCTGCCAGCGCCCGCCGGGTCACGGCCGCGTTGCTCGCACGAACCAGCGCGTCCGGCCAGCCACAAGCCAGGTGGGAACGACATTTCCCTCACGCTAGAATTTTTATTTTTGGAACGGGGTACTCCCCGCATTTTCCAGCGGCACAAGCGCGCGCCCTCGCAACCTGGCCCGTGCTCCACCCACCGGCCGATTTTCTCCACTTCGTCGTCCAGCAGCATGACTGCGCAGTCGCGAAAAGAGCCCGCCTCGCTTGGAAGCTGCAAGACTTGCGGCGACGTCCTCAGCTGTGAGGCTTCGACCCGCCATGCCTACATAGATGAGCTCGTCTTGCTGCCAGATCGTATACACCCCAGCTGCAAGCTGGGGTACCGCCCGGTTCGGCCAATCCCGAAAGCTGTGCAACTGCCCACGCTCGAGAGCCTCCAAACGCTCAGCTGGGTAGGTCACGGCGCAAGTCGCTCTCGCAGGCCACCCGAAGGCGGGCACGGATGTGGGCGCACGCTGTAATCAGCCGAGGGGCCGGACCGCGTCTGGTTCGGGCAAAACAGCTTCAATGATCCGTTTGTAGGCATTAGCTCGATCGGAGGCTTGGTCCGCAGGCTGCCGCCGCACACCACGCGCTCCCGAGAAGAGTGTTGCGGTAAGTCAGCCTCACTGCTCCTGAGTAAGGCGCTCGAGCGCCCCTCGTGCCTCAGCCACATACGGCTGAAGCTCCGGGTCAGCATGTCGCCACGCATCGGCTACGAACTGGTAGGCCCGGATGGCGGCCCTGCGCTCGCCTAGCCGCTCCGCCGCCCGCGCCCCTTCGAGGACACCGATGACGTCAAGCACTGAAATGGGAGACACTGCCGTCAATTCCGATCTCTCGAGCACGGTCCGATCATCACCCCGGGTGGCTTGGAGCCCCAGCCTGACAAGGGGCTCGAAATAGCAGATGGCACACAGGGAATCGGGGAGCTGCTCGAATCGTCGAAGTGCATCGGCCGTATCATGCCGCACCAGCGCGAGGTACGCTTGCGCGGCCTCACCTCCGAATACGGCCTCCTCGCGCAGTACCGAGTCCGGGCTCGACCTCACCAGTGAGTCGGCGACCTCCCGGAATCGCTGGATCGAGCGGGCATCACCATGGCTCGCCCACCAAGGCAGCGCGACACGTGCGGTCCGGAGATCGCCTGCGTGTAGCCATCGGTCGAAGTAGAACCGGGCAGTATCGGGGAGATAGACGCCGCGAAGGGCTAGTTCAGCGAA
>JBBQXQ010000195.1:0-3763 GCA_038209515.1 Gemmatimonadales bacterium | reverse complement strand
ATGAGTTGAGGGCACGGATCACCGCCGCGTTCGATGCGCTGGATCCGCAGTTGCGAGCCGTGGCGCACCTGGTGGATCTGGAGGGCTTCACCCAACGTGAGGTGGCGAGCATGCTGGACATTCCCGAGGGGACGGTCGCCTCCCGACTGTTTCGCGCGCGCCGGCTGCTTCGGGATGAGCTTGCCACGACGGCCAGAGAGCTTCGGCTCTGGAGGCAGCGATGACCATGTCGTGTGGGCGGGCGCGGCGCCTGCTGTGGCCGGATGCGAGCCCCCGTGCGGTCACGCGCGAGGTCGAGGCCGCGCAGGGTCACCTGGCCACGTGCGAAGAGTGCCGGCTCTTCCTGGAGGAGATGCGCCGCTTGGCTCGGCTCACCCATGATGTGGGCCCCCGACCGCAGGCCCCCCGCGAGGTCCGGGACAGGCTCTTCCGAGCCGTGGCTCGTGCGCGCACGGGGGTGCCTGGGGCCCGTACCCATAATCCCCGAAGATGGGCGGCGTTCGCCGTGCTGGCGCTGCTCATTGTGGGACTGGCAGTGGAGTGGCGATCGTGGACCAACCGTGTCGCGGATCCGATAGCGGGGCTGGCGGACGACCATATGCGCGCCACCCGAGGAGACGGGGTCGTTTCCGGTGACAGCGTCCTGGTCTCTCGCTGGCTGGCCGCGAGGCTGCCCTTCGCCATGGACGTGCCCGCCTTGCCGAGCCTCACGCTCCGGGGCGCTCGTCTCTGCGTCATGGAGGGGCAGCGCGGTGGGGTCGTCGAATACTCCGCCGAAGGAAGCACCGTCTCCTACTTCGTCGTGCCGGACTGGCATCCGCCGGCCCCTCCACCCGTTCAAGGCGAGTTGCACCGGGCCAAACGGGAGGGCTATCACATTGTATCCTGGCGGGAGCCGGGCCTGGTCCACGCCCTGGTGGGGGATCTTCCCGAGGCCAGGCTCGTCGAGCTCGCCCGGCTTTGCATGAGCAAGGTGGTGGCCTTCCTGGATGCGGGCACCTGGCGTTCGCGCCGCGCATGATGGAATCTCCTCTCTCCGGTGTCTAAGCCATGATGGCGCGCGTCAGCACAGCGACGCGTGAGAGCTTACACCCCGAGAACAAGGAGATCGGTCCACCATGCGGAACCAGATGCTTGCCGGCATCGGCGCCGGCATCGTCGAAGATCATCTTCGGCTTCACGATGTTCAGCGTGCCTTTGGTGTTGTGAGTTCTGTGAGTTTCTCGCCAAATCAGACACCAACCCACTCTTGAGCCGCAACGCCGATGCCCAGGACGGAGCATAGGTTCAACAAACTTGTAGAATCTGGGTACCGTCCGGGGCAGGCACCCAACGCGCCACCTCTCTCGAGGAGACACCAATGCGGAGCAACCTCACTGCCGGCATCATCGCCGGTCTCATTGCCGGGGTCGTGTTCGGCATCATGATGACGGTGATGCACGCGCCGACGCCGGATGGCGGCACCATGCCGATGATGGCCATGGTAGCCAAAGTGGTCGGCTCGACCAGCCTCGCGGTCGGCTGGGTCTATCACCTATTCAATAGCGCCGTGATCGGCGGCCTGTTCGGCTGGACCGTGGGCAGCAGGATCGGCGGCTACGGCAGCGCGGCCGGCTGGGGCGCCGGCTACGGGGTGGCCTGGTGGATTCTCGGCGGCCTGATCCTGATGCCGATGTTCCTCGGCATGCCCGCCCTCGCCCCGCTCCAGATGCCGATGATGCGGCCGGTGGCCTTCGCCAGCCTCATGGGCCACGTCATCTTCGGAGTGATCCTGGGAGCGGCGTTCGTCCCACTCCGGGGCACGGCACCTCATACCCCGCTCGGGACCGCCCGGCACGCCTGATCGACCATGAACGTGAGCCATATGCTCGGTGCGGCGCTCGCCGCGCTGACCCTGGTGCCGCCAGCGGCCGCTCAGCAACAGGCCGGATGGCGGACAGATTTCTCCAAGCACACCGTGCCGCTGGACGAGATCGTCTCCGGCGGGCCGCCCAAGGACGGAATCCCGGCGATCGATCGGCCGAAGTTCATCCGGGTGGCCGACGCCGACGAGTGGCTCTCGCCACGCGAGCCGGTGGTGCTCGTGGTGGAGGGGAACGAGGCGAAAGCCTACCCGCTCCAGATCCTGATCTGGCACGAGATCGTGAACGACCTGGTCGGCGGCCGTCCCGTCGCCGTCACCTACTGCCCGCTCTGCAACACCGCCCTCGCCTTCGATCGCCGCCTTAACGGGACGCTGCTCGACTTCGGCACCACCGGCCGGCTCCGCCATTCCGATCTGGTGATGTACGACCGGCAGACCGAGAGCTGGTGGCAGCAGGCCACCGGCGAGGCGATCGCGGGCCGGCTCGCCGGCCGGAAGCTGGAGTTCGTGAGTGCGCCACTGGTGAGTTGGAAGACGTTCAAGAGTAACCACCCGAACGGACTTGTCCTCTCGCGCGAGACCGGCTTCGACCGGCCCTATGGCGAGAATCCCTACGCCCGCTACGACGATCCCAAGGGATCCCCGATCTCGAGCTTCTTCCACGGCCGGCCCGACCCCAGGCTCCCCGCCATGGAACGGGTCATCGCGGTCTCGCTCGGCGGTCAAGATGTGGCCTACGCGTTTCGCGCCCTCCGGGAGCGGCCGGTCGTCAACGACGTAGTGGGCGGAGTGCCAATCGCGGTCTTCTGGATGCCGGGCACCGCGAGCGCGCTGGACGACTCCCGGATCTCGCAGGGGCGGGACGTCGGGTCGACCGGCGTGTTCGACCGGCGGCTGGGTGACCGAGTCATCGAGTTCGAGCCGAGCGGCGAGGGACGCTTTCGTGACCGGGTGACCAGAAGCGAGTTCGACCTGCTCGGTCGCGCCACCTCCGGCCCGCTCCAGGGCAAGACGCTAAAGGCGATCCCCCACGGGAACCACTTCTGGTTCGCCTGGGGCGTGTTCAAGCCGAAGACCCGGATCGTAGACGCCACCCGAAGGTGAATCTGAGGTGCCCGGCCTTACATGTGCTCCATTTCGCCGCCGGAAGCGTGCAACTCGGAGCTGCGTTCGATCGGGGCGATAGGACTGAAAGGTACGCCGGCATGCGCCGATTGGATGCCGCGGCTTCCTCCAGAAAACCGGCTGGCCGGTCCCGTCGTTCAACAGTAGGGCTCCCCGGCTTAGGACGCCGCAACTGCCCGCCGACTCCAACCTCAGGAGACCTGCGCATGCGATACTTCGCCCTGACTCTCTTCGCTGGTGGGCTGACGCTCGCCGCCTGCGCCGAGCCCGGTCCGACCGAGAGCTCCCAACCGAGCCTCACTGATGCGGGCGTCGACCACGCTGCCGCTGCAGCCACTCACCGCTACCGAGTTACCCTGGAAAACCTCACCTCGGGCCAGGTCTTCTCGCCCGGCGTTGCGGTCACCCATACCAAGGACGCGAGCGTCTGGGCCTCGGGTGCCCCGGCGTCCGAGGGCATCCGGCACATCGCGGAAGACGGGCTGGAGACGACGGCGGTCGCGGAGCTCACCGGAGCTCCCGGCATCTTTGATCTGGTCGACATCGCCTCGCCCACCAACCGGGTCGGCGGGGGCGCCCCGCTCCCCAATCCCCAGACCTTCGAGATCACCGCGGCGGCGAACGCCAACCGGCTGTCGCTGGCGGTGATGGTTATCTGCACCAACGACGGGTTCACCGGCCTCAGCGGGGTCAAACTCCCCGGCGGGTTCCGGCCGGACGTGCACGAGGTGGGTGCGTGGGACGCGGGAACTGAGCAGAACAACGAGCGGTTCG
>JBBQXQ010000194.1:0-3851 GCA_038209515.1 Gemmatimonadales bacterium | reverse complement strand
GCTCTTGCTCGACACTGGCCGGCAGCCGATGCCGATCGGTGTAGTGCAACGTGACGTCGAAAGGCTTGAGCCGGCGCAGGACCGCCGTGCCGATGCGTCCAGCGGCCACCGTGCCGACCGCCATCCCTTCCAGATCATAGGAGCGGGACACGCAGTCGGCGATGTTCCAGCCGCCATCGATGACCCACTGATACGACGGGATGTAGTTGCGCACCAGCGCCAGGATCATCATCACGACATGCTCGGACACGCTGATACTGTTGCAGTAGGTGACCTCCGCCACCGTCATCCCTCGTTCGATTGCGGCCTGGAGATCGACGTGATCGGACCCGATCCCCGCTGTGATCGCGAGCTTGAGCTTCGGTGCCTTGGCGATACGCTCCTTGGTTAGGTAGGCGGGCCAGAACGGCTGCGAGATGACGATATCGGCATCCGGCAGCTCGCGCTCGAAGACCGAGTTCGGGCCGTCCTTGTCGGCGGCCACGACCAGCGTGTGGCCCTGGGCTTCGAGCAACTTGCGCAGCCCGAGTTCGCCGGAGACGCAGCCGAGCAGTTGCCCCGGCTTGAAGTCGATGGCTTTCGGGGTGGGCAGCGATTGCCTGCCGGGATACCGCTCGAGCTTAGGGATCTCATCGCGGGCGTACGTGCGCGGATACCCCCCGACCGGGTCGTCGTACAGCACGCAGAGCACCTTGGCCATGGAGTCACTCCTCGCATGCATTATCGAGTGGGTCCTCGGGGACCGAGCGGGATTATCACGTGAGTCGCGGTCCGACTCCAGATTCGCGAGACAGGGTAGTGGGGAGCTGTAGTGCCAACTTAGCGATCATGGAAGCGATAGGCAACGTGCTGCCTATCGGCTCAAAGCGTCGTCTGAATGCTTGCCAGGACATACGGCCCCGGACTGATCTGTTACTCATACTCATGTCCCCGGCTGTTTACGCGCTCTAGGAGGCCTTCGGCTGCGGGCGGGTTAGGCCGCACCCTCGCCTGATGACTGCGGGCCGGGTTCCTGTATCTGAGCGAGGTCGATAGGCCGACCTTCGGCAAGGGCACGCCTTGCCTGTTCCAGCTGTGCTCGGACCGTTGCGACTAGCGCCTCGTTGCCACCGGCAGCTTCTAGGGCGGCTACGGTACTTTCGAGCTGGGCGATTGCCTGTTCAGGTGTGGGCATCAGGTAACGTCCACTGGTAGCCGGTGCGGCCTGGTAGGTGGCGGTAACGCATCCCCGATGCTACCACTCGTCTCGAATGGCAGCGCGAACCTTTCGTTCAAGATCCGGCGGAATGGGATCCATCTTGTGTACTGCGCGAGCGTGGTCCCTGATCGTGCGCATTACCTCGGCCTCATCCCCGCCACCAACCTTCCAGTCGCAGTCCACGCCGACGTCCCGGCAGGTGTACGTCTCGGCCATGCGAACCTCCTTTGGGAAACAGGGTGCTACGACGGCCGATGATTCCGGGAGAACTGAATCGCCCATCTAACGATCTGCGCATAAGCTACGGGCTCTCATGCTCGCGCCGGCACCAACTTACGTTCCGCTCTGCCTTCCGGTCGCGCCCCAGCCGCTCAGAATTTGTTGCTGCTACCTTTTGAGTTCTACCAAGATGAGCTCCAAGCGCTTAGCGCCCACATTTTCAGGCAAGTGCTCTTCAGCAGGAGTCCAGATCGTTTCCCCGGCCCTGCCGCGGCGCTCCTCGGTTTTTCCATCTGGCGAAGTGAATTTGACATGGAAGTCGGTCAAGCAAATCAACACGGCGGCTGGGTGCCCATGCATCACAGACTTGTCGTGGGGGTCGTAGGTGATCCGTAGTGCACGGACTTGATCGTTTTCGATCTCCACCTTGTAGTGCTTGGGATCGACTGCAACCGGGTCTGCGCGAGCTTGGCGTCGAGCCTTGGTGTGAGTAGTCATAGACACTCTCCTTTGCGAGATGGAAAAAGCTTTTACGCGCCCTCCTGGCACGCTCCCGCCAATAGGTATGGAACCGTGGTTCAGTCCCGCCTGCTCCGAAGCGCACGCCAGGAGAGCCATCACCGAGCCTCGCTCAGCCGGCATGAGCCATCTGTTGGGCCAAGCCGCCGGACACCCTCTGCGCCGGTTCCTGGGCGACATCGACGACTTCGCAGTAAACCATTGTCTGATTGAGGAGTCGGTATGCGATCTCGCCGAACGTGAACGGCCCTGGCAGACCTGCCTGCGTGCCCTCAAGTCTGCCGTAGAGATAGTTGAGGACGCAGTTGCAGGCGAAGGGGACGTCATGGCTCACGCGGTTGGTAACCGCCTTAAAGGCCTGCACATAATCCAGCACTGGCTTGGCCACCCGGTAGGTCCTGTCCTTGAACACCGGAGCGTAGAGGGAGACCTTGCCGGCCTCAAGATCCACGCTCTGGATGCTGACGTTGATCAGCGCGCCGTCGTAGTCAGCCATCAGCGGCAGTTTGGTGTCCACCTTCTGCTCCGTCAGCCAGCGGGCGAAGTTCGTCCTCTCCCCGTCGATCAAGTTGTCGGTCACAGTAAAGCCGTCCGCCTCGAAGCGGATATCTGGCCCTTCCGAGCGCTCGAAGATGTTCACAATGTCCACCACCGCAGCCTTTCCCTCAGGAAGCGGCACATGGAGGCCAATCGCCTTGTCGGAGTAGGCCTCCCCGGTTCTCCCATTGAAGACCTTCGGCTTCTTCTTGCCCAGATCATCCAGGTGGATGCCGGTGACCCAGCCCACGATCGGATGACTAAAGATGTTCTTGAACGTTGGAGCATCTTTCCCGTAGGCCAAATGCACATCGGAGAAGGCCGGGATCACGAGGAAGGTATAGCCGTTGGCCGGCTCGTCCTCGGGGATACGCCCGATCGTCTTCTCATCGTAGACCGAGACCCTTGACGGCGCCTGCTCGTCGTGCGGCAACTGCTGCACTAGCAGGCTGTCGCGTGTCGTGAGGCCGCCCTTCTCCTCAGTCATCATGTAGGGGATCGTGCCTCCGATCCAGTTGCCCTCCGGCAGCTGCGATAGCAGGTTCTCGTCACCTGAGACGGCGTAGAGCTTCTCAGGCTCCTTCGTCAGTAGGCCCTTGAAGTCAGCCACGCTCATCAGCGTTCCGTTGAAGCTATCCATGAAAAACCCTCCTTCTTGGGGTTCAGCCCCGATGGGTTGCAAAGCAAACGCCGAGTCACCTAGTCGGCGGCTCGGCGATCGTGGGTCCTTCGGGGCGTCGGGAGAGAGGCGTCGCGGAGGAGCGAGGACCCGTGGCTTTGCGACCCCGGCTTTTGCCGGGTGTGCCCTTTGAGAAAAGATGACGGCTGAGCAACCATACGCTTTAGTACACACCCCGTCAAGAAACCGATGCTTGGCGGCACTGGGTCTATTTGATCGTAACAGTCGGAATGGGTAGCCTAAGCCGGTTGACCCCACCCTTCCCCCCCGTAGCTTTCCCCCATGCCTAAGAAACGCCCAAGTCTCCGCAAGGATGAAAACGAAACAGCCTACGCGCTCGTCCAGGCCATGATTGGGGAGGGGCCGCGCCCCGAGCCACCAGGGAAGCGGGAGAAGAACCCAGAGGCGCTAGACCGAGGCAGGGCTGGAGGCAAGAAAGGCGGCACTGGAGGTCGATGCGGCGCTGCTCATCCGACACGAGCGAAAGGGGAAGCGGGGATGAGCGACGGGGTCATCGGCACCCTGCGCGATCCGAGCCTCCCGCCCAAGACGGCGCGATATCCGGCCGAGTGGACCCGCACGCTGATGCGGCAGGCGGGGTGGCGGCCGAGTAATGGCCACTGCTACCTCACCTGCTACCGGCTCTGCGGCGACCCCGCCCTCGGCCGGTCTTTCCGCTACGTGGAAGGCTGGGTCTGG
>JBBQXQ010000193.1:0-3938 GCA_038209515.1 Gemmatimonadales bacterium | reverse complement strand
CCGATACCTCCGGCTGCGCTTCGCCGACGTGGAGCAGTCGGTGGCCCGGATCGGGGAGTTCGCCGCGGAGTGGCCGTTGCGGGCGGTAATTGCCGTCGACGATGCGGGCACGATGGTGGCGGCCGCGGCGTCAGCAGCGCTGGGCATGCCTCACAACGCCATGGCGGCCGTTGCCGCCAGCCGTGACAAGCAGCGCTCGCGAGAGCTGTTCCGAGCCGCCGGCCTGCCCACTCCCCGCTTCGCCAGCTACGCCGCCGATGTCAATCTGGCGCGTGCTTCCTCCCAGCGCCATCAGGCGAAGCGAACGACGAACATGGCGCCGATTCCGTCCGCTTCGTCGTCAGCGACTTCAGCCGGCGCACGCGGCGGCCAGCCTGACGGCTCAGCGTGGTGGATAGCTCCACCGCAGGCGGATGCGCTGGCGTGGTCGCGCTACCCATGCGTCCTCAAGCCGGTGGACCTGTCGGGGAGCCGCGGTGTCATCCGCGCCGACGATCCCGACTCCTTCTTGGAGGCGTTCCGCCGCGTCTCAGCGCTTGTGTCATCGCCCGAGGTCTGTGCCCCGGACGCCGCACCGCAGCGGATCCTCGTGGAGGACTTCATCCCCGGCGTGGAAGTGGCGGTCGAAGGGCTGCTGCGGGCAGGACAGCTGGAGGTGCTGGCCATCTTCGACAAGCCCGATCCGCTTGACGGCCCCTACTTCGAGGAGACGATCTACGTCACGCCTTCTCGGCTGCCGGCAGGCTCGCAGGAGCACATTCGCGAAGCGGTCCGGCGCGCCACGACTGCCCTGGGCCTCACCGAGGGCCCGATTCACGCCGAACTTCGGCTGAACGACGGCCCGACGACGGTGCTGGAGGTGGCGGCACGATCCATCGGCGGGCTCTGCGCGCGGACGCTGCGCTTCGGCGCCGGCGTCTCGCTCGAGGAGTTGATCGTGGCCCACGCCGTCGGCCTCGAGATTGCGAGCGTAGAGCGGGAGCGGAGCGCCGCCGGGGTGATGATGCTGCCCATCCCGAGGGCGGGCATCCTGGAGGCGGTCGGCGGCCAGGAGGCGGCGCGCGCGGTTCCTGGGATCATCGGTCTGAACGTCACGATCCCACTCGGGACGCCGGTGGTGCCGCTGCCCGAGGGTGATCGCTACCTGGGTTTCCTGTTCGCGCGAGGCGAACGGCCCGAAGAGGTCGAGGACGCCCTGCGCCATGCGCACGCGCTCCTCGACGTGCGGATGGCGCGCGAGCGAATGGAAGCCGTTCAGTAGCCCGCTATGGCTGACCGCTATGGCTGACCGCAAACAAGGCGAAGAAGCGCAGCACTTCCCACATGGCATCACCTCCATCCGCACCCCTGGCGTTGGCCGTCATGGAAGACGGGGTCATCAATCCCGTGGGGAAGGCACCGCAGCGAGCGAGGCCGGGGCCACATTCGTCATGGCCTGCAGTGCACGCCGGAATCCAGGTCGTCGAAGGCGCCACAGCCGAGGAGGCCATCCAGTTTCTACAAAGCCTGCCCCCTCGAAGGACGCTGAGGCCGAGCAGGTTAGGAGCGGACACCGAGGCTGTGCGCGGTTAGGTTGAAGAGTGAGCTTATATCTCGGCAGAGATGCGGCATGCCGTATCTCGACTTCAACTCTCTTCATCCAAGGAGATTCCACCGATGAAAATTGCTTACATCTTTGCTACGCCGCGTTCTGCCAGCTACAAACTAGGGCGCATGATCTTGCCTCAGCTCGAAGCGGGCACCCATGGCGTCGAAGTGGTTGGCATGTTTTTCTTTGATGACAACACCTTTGCGCTGCGTCAGGGGGATCCCATTGGGGAGCGACTGGCAAGAGTGGCCTCTGAGAAGGGCATGTTCTTGATGATGTGTGATACGTGCGCCCTGGAGCGCAACTTGGCCGAAGGTGAGCCCCGGTGGTGCGATGCCGAAGGCATGGGGCGCACCGTACCTGGAGAGGTACGTACGCTCAGCACAGTCGTAGGCGTACAGGTCGGCTGCTTCCCGGATCTCTACAGCGCCCTGGCCGCCAATCCGCCGGACCAGGTGGTCACCCTTTAGAATCGCCCGGTAATTTCACCACTAAGACACCAAGACACAAAGACACAAAGTTCACAAATGCTTTGGTGCTTCCCTTCTCCACCGGCCCGCATCCTGGATGAGCTCATGGATGACATGCGCATTCGGCGCGTCGATGAGGATGAGCCCCGTGTCGGAGCCGGACGAAACTGGGGCGCGGCGCCTGCCGCGGACCATCGTGCTCCTCACGCCCGAGGAGGTGGACGAGGCGGTCAATCTCTCACCACCTTCCGCCCGCCGGGCGGCTGATTCGGGGCGCTCCAGCCGACGACCGCGCGTCGCGCTCGACCGGTCGGCTCGTGTTGGTCACCGGCTGAAATGCCGATAGCGAGCGGACCGTTCCACACGCCTTCCTGATCGCTGGCGCTGCCGGCTGGCAACCGTCACCAAAGCTGAGGCCCCAAGGCCTCTTCTTCATCGTTACCTCCATGCACAGGATGCGCGAGCGCAGCCCTCGCTCGGCATGCGCGGCTGGTCGGTGTCGAAACCGGCCGGGGTGACTCAGTGCCTTCACGTCCAGCCCAACGGGGCGGTGATTTACAGCGTGAGCATCGCCCGGCGCCGGATCCGGCGCGCCGGGACCGACTTGATAAGGAGCTTGGCCTCGACGGCTGGTCGATCCGCAGCAGCTCGATCGAGCCAGCGGAAATCGGACAGTTATACGATCAGCGAGCGCTGTGCTGGCTCACTGCGGAAGCACCCTTGGGGCAGGATGCGATCAGATCGAGCGTGGCGAGGAGTGTGCTGGGCGACGCTGGCGAACCAGCGGCTTCTTGCAGGTCAAGCATTTCCGCCTGCGCGCTGTGCGACGAGCGTGGGAGGCCGAGCGAAACTGCCTCAGTTATACGGTCACGAGCGCGCGAGGCTGGGAGTTGTTGCACTGCCCCGGTGGCGTCCCCGGCAGGTGACGGGGCCATACTAGCAATCATACCCATCGTCCGCCGGCGAGAGTTGGACTTAGAACCTCGAACAGCCTGAGCGGGCGGTCTCCTGGGACACTGAGGTCGGAGGCTCAAGCCGATTGAACCTCCCGGTCCCACCACTCGGATCATGGTTCCGGATCTCATCGCGGAGGCCCTCCGTGCGGTCGCTTGAGGCACGGGCAGGGTTGTTGGCGTCCGCGTGGCATGACGGGCTGACGTGCCGCGCGGGCAGGTCGTGGCAGGCTAGACGTCCTTCCACTCCAGAACCGGCCCAATCGGCCCAACTGGCCCATCGGAACGTGGAACATCCCGGCTCGATCCCCTCTTCGCGCCTGGCCACTGGGTTCCGGAGCAGATCGAGCGAGCCGGCGGCGAATCGGTCATCGGCGTGAGGGGCGAGCGCTCGCGCCAGTCAAGCTGGGAGGCGCTGGCGGCGGCCGATCCGGACGTGGTGGTGCTCGGCCTGTGCGGCTTCGACCTGCCGCGAAGCCTCGATGAGTGGTCGGCCTTCGAGCCACCTGGGCCGCTCACGCGAACGAAGGCATGGCGCGACGGTCAGATCTGGGCCATCGATGGCTCCGCCTACGTCTCGCGGCCCGGCCCGCGGCTGGTCGACGGGGTTGAGATTCTGGCCGCGGTCTTGGCGGCTCGCTCGGATCCACGGGCTCGCCGGCTGCCTGGCGCATACGCTATACGAGCGCTGTGCTAATGTCGGTTCTGACAGCCAGTCCAATTAGGCGCTCTATCTGAGCACGAAACTGGCGAACTCCGGGCGGGAGTAGCTCAGTTGGCAGAGCGTCAGCCTTCCAAGCTGAATGTCGCGAGTTCGAACCTCGTCTCCCGCTCCAAGATCATTCCCGTGCGTGAAGTGGCTGGACACTCAACGGCGGGCGCCCGGGGGTGCCGGCCGTTCCCGATTCGGTCTATTGATGGACCTTA
>JBBQXQ010000192.1:0-3938 GCA_038209515.1 Gemmatimonadales bacterium | reverse complement strand
CCTCGGTTTACCGTCACTTCGATAACGGCCCCCAACTTGCCCCTCCCCGGCTCAGACCTGGTCCCACCGCGGGCCGCCTCACTCTCGTCTTCTGTCGTCCGGAGTTGCCGTGTCCCAATCAGCTCGATGGTTCCTCGGCGTGTTTCTCGCCGGGTACGGCGCCATCAGCGCCCACGCGCAACAGTCCCCGGACTCGCCGAGTCCGGCCCGGACGGCTGCATCGGCGGACACGACCGCGGTCATCCGAACGGGACGAGATGCCGCGATTCCGCAGGATGATGATCGAAAAGATGAACCCTGGAAGTCCTTCTCCGAGGTGACCAAGGGCGCCCAGATCCAGAGCGGCATCTTCACCATCTACCGGAAACGGGACAAAGCCTACCTGGCGCTGGCGCCGGGGCAGCTCGACCGCGACTACCTGCTCGTCACCCAGCTGTCCCAGGGCATCGGCGAGCTCGGTCTCGATGGAGGCACCTCGGTTCGGTCCGATCTGGTCCGATTCCACCGGGCCGGCGACCGGATCGAGCTCTGGGCGGTGAACCCCCACTTTGTCGCGACACCGGGGACACCGATGGCCCGGGCCGTTGCCTATTCCTTCGGTCACTCCGTCGCGCAGTCGTTCCCCATCGCCACCATGCGCGACAACAGTGAGATCCTGGTCGATGTCGCGCCGTTCCTGCTGTCCGATTGGGCCGATCTCGGTTCCTTCTTCCAGGGTGTCGCGGTTCAGCGGAAGCTCACCGGCACGTTCTTCCTCGATAAGGATCGCTCCAGCCTCGAGCGCCTCCGCCTCTTCCCGGGAAACATGGAAGCCGAGGTCCGGCTCACCTATCAGGCGAACCGCAATCTGGGACTCGAGGCCGTCGCCGACTACCGCTGGATCCCGGTCGGGGTTCATTACTCGCTCCTCGAGCTGCCAGCCACTGCAATGCGACCCCGCTACGCCGACGAGCGAGTGGGTTATTTCGTGTCGGCAATCAAGGACTTCTCCCGAGATACCTCCGAGAGCTTCTTTGTTCGCTTCGTGAACCGCTGGCGGCTGGAGAAGCAGAACCCGGGCGCCGCGCTGAGCGAGCCCGTCAAGCCGATCGTCTACTACATCGATCGCACCGTACCGACCGAGTGGAAGCCATGGGTGCGGGCGGGCATTCTGGAATGGAACCGCGCCTTCGAGGAGGCCGGCTTCCGCAATGCGATCCAGGTTCTCGACGCGCCGGAGGACACGCTCTGGAGCGCGGAGGACGCTCGCTACTCGACCGTGCGCTGGACCGCCACCAATCGCAGCGTCTACGCCGTCGGCCCGTCGAACGTGGATCCCCGCACCGGCGAGATCCTGAACGCCGACGTGCTGGTCTCCGCCTCCTGGATTCAGACCTGGCGCGGAGAGTCGGGCGAGTACGTGACGCCCCAGCTGGCGGTGCGCTCCGCCTTCTTCGAGGACTCGGCCGCAAGCGCCGCGAACGGAGACAGTCGCCTTTGCAGCCTGGGAGAAGGCCTGCGCCGTCAGGGTACGGTGGCTCGGGCGCTGCTCGCGGCGGCAGGCAACAAGCCGGAGGCCGCCTCCTCCGTCCGGCTGTACATCGGTCAGGCGCTCAAGGCGCTCATCATGCATGAGATCGGACATACCCTCGGCCTCCGCCACAACTTCCGTGGCTCCGCCGGGGTGACTCGCGCGCAGCTGACCGATCGGTCGTATACCAAGGCGAACGGGCTCGGGGTGTCGGTGATGGACTACAATCCGCCCGCTCTCTCGCTCGACCCGAAGAAGCAGGGCGACTTCTACGCCCCGACGATCGGCTCCTACGATCGCTGGGCCATACGCTACGGCTACACCCCACGCGGCCCCAGCGAGCCGGTTGTAGGCCTGGCCAAGGGCTCGGAAGGGCTCGCCTCCTCCTGGACTCCCGAGGCCGAGGTCAAGGCGCTCCAGAGCATCGCCGCTGAGGCCGCCGATCCCTCGCACCTGTACGGCACCGATGAGGACGCGGGCTTCGGGGGGCTCGGGCTCGATCCCACCGTGTCGCGCTACGATCAGACCGATGATCCGCTCGGCTGGGCCCGCGAGCGGGTCACGCTGATCAACGGGTTGTTCGATTCGCTCGACACCAGAATGGTGGCTCCGGGACAGGGGTATGCCCGTCTGCGTTCGACCTTCGCCGATCTGTTAACGGACCGGTGGTACGCGCTGCTGGTCACGACCAAGTATCTGGGCGGTGCAATGACGGCTCGCGATCACCGCGGGGACCCGGCTGCACGGCCTGCCTTCGTGACCGTGCCGGCAGCCGTTCAGCGGGAAGCACTCCGGTTCGTTACCGAAGCAGGATTCGGGGAGCAGGCATATCGCTTCCCACCCGCGTTGCTGAGCCACCTCGGACCGGATCGCTGGCGGCACTGGGGATCGAATCCAGGCGACGGACGAATCGATTTTCCCCTGCATGACTGGGCTACGACCCAGCAGTCCGCCCTGCTCGCCCAGATGCTCGACCCGGTGGTACTTGAGCGCATCCGGGACGCAGAGCTACGCGCGACTGAGAGTGAGCCGACCGTCACCATCCCGGAGCTGTTCTCGACGCTCACCACGGCGATCTGGGCCGAGATCGGATATCCCGGCCCTGGTGGCCAGCCGAGCCTGCCGCGCAACGTCGGGTCCGTCCGGCGCGACCTGCAGCGGCTCTATCTGAACAGTCTGATCCGAATGTTGGTGAATCCACTACCCGACACCCCGGAAGATGCGCGCACGTTGGCTCGGGCCACCCTGGCGGATCTCGCGACCGAGCTGGACCGGGCAATGGCCCGGCGAACCATCGACCTGGACGCCTACACCCGCGCGCACCTGGTGGATTCGCGAGAGCGGATCACTCAGGCGCTCAACGCCCAGATGTTTCAGAACACAGGAATGACGAGGTAATCGACCATGCTCTTCATCGCTGCTTCCGATCCCTCCCCGCTGGTCCAGGCCGCCGTCTACATGGGCGGCATCCTCGGCGGCTACATGCTCCTGGTGCAGCCGGATGAATGGCAACGCGCCTGGGAAACCATCCGCAATACGTGGACGAAGCGCCCGCAAGATTGAGGTCCGTGCGCGACGCGCCACCCCTTCAGGGGTGGCGTTATGATTCCTCCCATGAGGACGCCCCAGCAGGGCATCGCACTCCAGGTTCGCAATCTCCGTAAGGCCTACCAGGACGTTGTCGCCGTGGACGGTCTCGATCTCGAGGTCCACTCGGGCGAATGCTTTGGCCTGCTCGGGCCCAATGGTGCCGGCAAAACCACCACTGTCGAGATCTGCGAGGGGCTCAACACGCCCGATAGCGGCGAGGTGCTGGTGCTCGGCCGTGGCTGGGGCCACCAGGACCGCGAGCTGCGTCAGCGGCTCGGGATTTCCCTTCAGGAGACTCAATTCTCCGAAAAGCTCACGGTCGATGAGACGGTCCAGCTGTTCCGCAGCTTCTACGATCGAGGGCCCTCGCCGACAGAAGTCATCGCCATGGTCCAGCTGCAGGAGAAGACACGATCGCGCGTGGGTGGCCTGTCCGGCGGGCAGAAGCAGCGCCTCGCCCTGGCCTGCGCGCTGGTGGGAGATCCCGAGCTGCTCTTCCTCGACGAGCCGACGACCGGACTCGACCCACAGTCTCGCCGTCAGCTCTGGGAGCTCATCGAGCGATTCAAGGCCGACGGCCGCTCCATTCTTCTCACCACCCACTATATGGATGAGGCCGAGCGCCTCTGCGACCGGGTCGCGATTGTGGACCACGGCCGGATGATCGCCCTTGGCGCTCCGCAGGCGCTCGTCGCCCGGCTCGAGGCCGAGCATGTGGTCGAGTTCGCGCTGGCCGAGCCATCGGCCATCGATGAGAGCCTACTCCGCGCGATCGATGGGGTATGCGCGGCCGAGCGCCGGAACGGGACCTACCGGCTGCAGGTGTCGGAGCTACACC
>JBBQXQ010000191.1:0-3943 GCA_038209515.1 Gemmatimonadales bacterium | reverse complement strand
TTCATCCTGATGAGCTTGCTACCCGCTCCAAGCTTCCTGTCGGTCTGGTATTGGGTCTGCTCTGTGGCCTCGAGATTGCCGGCGTGGTGGAGCAGAGACCAGGTAGAGTCTTCCGCAGAGTGTAGAGCGCACTCCTTGCTGTACCGAAACTCTGTTTGTCGCGGCGGGAGCAGACGCAACAGGTACGGGTTCGACGGCAGGCTCCCAGGGGTTGGGGTGTGGTTGTCATGGAGACTGCCGGAGGGCCCGTGCCTGTTGCGCCTTCACGGGGCGGCTGCATCCCGTGATCCCGGGCCGACTCTCCGCTGGTGTAGCACCTGCACCTACATTTCACCCATGCACATCTACTTTCACGTCCCCTTCTGCGCTCGCCGGTGCAGCTACTGCGATTTCGCCATCGCGGTGCGGAAGGAGGTACCCTCGGAGGCGTATGTCTCCGCGGTGCTCCGCGAATGGGCGCTCTGGCAATCGGAGCCGGCGTGGCAGGACTCCCCTGACATCTGCACCATCTACTTTGGAGGCGGCACTCCCTCCCGAATTTCTCCTGACGCGGTGGCCCGCCTGCTGGACCGCATTAGTGGTGACCGCTACGTCCGCTCGGATGCCGAGGTTACCCTCGAAGCCAATCCCGATGACGTGACGGTGGGGGCTGCCGCGGCTTGGCGAGCGGCTGGGGTGAATCGGCTATCACTCGGCGTCCAATCCTTTGATCCGCGGGTACTCGGCTGGATGCACCGGGTGCACACCGTGGATCAGATTTTCCGGGCCGTCGAGGCAGTGCGCTGTGCTGGCATCGCGGACCTCTCGGTAGACCTGATTTTCGGCCTCCCCCGAGCCCAAGAACGCGACTGGGCCGGTGACCTGGAGCAGGCGTTCTCGCTCGAGCCCCAGCACGTCTCGCTCTACGGCCTCACGGTCGAGGCTCACACGCCACTGGGTCATTGGACGGCACGGGGTGAATCGACTCCCGTTGACGAGGAGAGCTATGCCGGCGAGTTCCTGACTGCCCATTCAGCCCTAACCGCTCATGGCTATGAGCACTACGAAGTCTCCAATGCTGCACGGCCAGGCCACAGAGCTCGGCATAACTCCGCCTACTGGCAAAGGGCCCCGTTCATCGGACTGGGTCCGGCCGCTCACAGCGGACTGGGTCGCGAGCGCCGCTGGAACGTGCGGGACTGGGCGGCGTACGAGCGGGTGGTCGCCGCCGGGAAATCTCCGGCGGAGGGCCGGGAGCTGCTGGACGACGCGGCTGTAGCGCTGGAGCAGCTGTATCTCGGGCTTCGGACGGCAGATGGGCTGGCCAGCGACCGCGTGCCCGCCGCGGTCCGCCGCCGCTGGGAGGAGGAAGGCTGGGCCGTGCCGGGCACCGACCGGGTCAGACTCAGCGCCGAGGGCTGGCTCAGGCTCGACCCCCTGGTGGCTTCTATTGCCTCGTAGCAACACCGCACCCATGCGTCGCGTTCACTTTGCCACGTCGCATGCCGCCTCTAGATTTCCACCATGCCGATGCCAGATCAACTGAGTGAGCGGGAGCTTCGGGTGCTCGAGGCAGTCGTACAAACCTACATCGAGACGGCCGAGCCTACCGGAAGCCAGACGATCGCCCGGAAGTTCGGGCTTGGCGTCTCGCCTGCCACGATCCGGAGCACCATGAGCGAGTTGGAGGACAAAGGTTATCTCTTCCACCCGCACACCTCCGCCGGCAGGATCCCGACCGACCGCGCCTACCGGGTATACGTGGACGCGATCATGCGCCTCTCTCCCCCAAGCCACGAGCAGCAGGACACCTTGCGCGCCGAGCTCGTGGGGAACCGGAGTGCCGTGGAGGAGATCCTTCGGCGGGCGGCACAAGTGCTGGGCGTGCTGACCCAGGAGCTCGGCGTGGCGGTTGCGCCCGCCCTCGACCAGGTGGTCATGGAGAGGCTCGAGCTGGTGCAGGTGAGCTCCGAGCGGCTGCTCCTGGTGTTCAATCTGCGGAGCGGCGTGGTCCGGACCATCTTCGTCGAGGTGCCGGGACTTCTGCCCCAGGCATCGGTGCAGCAGGTCGCCCGGATTCTCAACGAGCGGCTCTCCGGCCTCACGCTTCAGGAAATCCGCGGGACCTTGCCGGAGCGGCTGCGAGACGCGAGCGGCACCGCCGACGGCAGGGAGCTGCTCAACATCTTCATTGCGGAAGGCGACGGGCTCTTCGATCTCTCGAGCGAAGCGAATGCAGTCGTGCTGGGCAGCGCCCAGATGCTCGCGGATCAGCCGGAATTCGCCTCCAAGTCGCGAATGCGGGATCTGCTTCGGCTCACGGAGGGGCGGGACCTGCTTCGGCAGGCACTGGAGTCGCGCCGGCAACGGGGGGTCTCCATTACCATCGGATCGGAGAATCCCGACACCCGGCTGAGCGACTTCACCCTCGTCACATCCTCTTATGAGGTCGGGACGCTGAAAGGCGTCATCGGCGTGATGGGGCCGACCCGGATGCCCTACGACAAGATCATCGGCCTGGTGGAGCACACCAGCCGCCTGGTGGAGGGACTGCTGGAGTGAGCGATTTTTACGTCCTGCTCGGCGTGTCCCGGGAGGCATCCGAGACCGAGATCAAGAAGGCTTACCGCAAGCTCGCCATGGAATACCATCCCGACCGAAACCCTGCCTCCGACGCTGAGGCCCGGTTCAAGGAGATCACCGAGGCCTACGAGGTGTTGCGGGACCCGCAGAAGCGCTCGGCCTATGACCGGTACGGCAAGGCAGGTCTCGGCGGGGGCGGCTTCGGGTTCCACCACGTGGACCTCAGCGAAGCGCTCAACATCTTCATGCGCGACTTCGGAGGGATGGGTGGCTTCGAATCGATCTTCGGTGGGCGTCGGGCCCGAACCGACGAGCGACGGGGCCAGGATATCAGGGTGACCGTGCGGCTTACGCTGAGCGAGGTGGCGCTCGGAGCCAAGAAGACGGTCAAGCTCAAGAGCCCGGAGCGTTGCACCACCTGCCAGGGAAGCGGCGCCAAACCCGGCACCAAGACAACCAACTGCACAACCTGCGGAGGGAGTGGCGAGGTGCGCCGTGCGGCGCGGAGCATGTTCGGCCAATTCATTTCGGTTTCAGCGTGCCCCACCTGCGGCGGAGAGGGGGTCACCGTGAAGGACCCCTGCGAGGTCTGTCGTGGGGAGGGCCGCGTTCGGGGTGAGCGTACGGTGATGGTGGATGTTCCGGCAGGCGTCTCGACCAACAACTATCTCACACTCCGCGGCCAGGGCGCCGCCGGTCTCCGCAATGGACCGAGCGGGGATCTGCTGGTCATGCTCGACATCAAGGACGACGAGCGCTTCGAGCGACAGGACAATGATCTGATCTATGACCTCGCGCTCTCGTTTTCCCAGGCTGCGCTCGGGGGTGAGCACGAGGTGCCCACGCCCTATGGACCCGAATCCCTCCGCATCCCGGGAGGAACCCAGCCGGAGACTGTTCTTCGGCTGCGGGGCCGGGGGCTTCCCATTCTGGGGCAGGATGGCAAAGGCGATCTCCTGGTCCGGGTGCACGTCTGGACTCCCGAGCGGCTGACCGAGGAGCAGGAGCGTCTCTTCCGCGAGCTGGCCAACCACGAGGGGGAGGCGCCGAAGCGTGCGCCGGGATTCTGGTCCAAGCTCAAGGAAGCCCTCGGCGCATGACCTGGTGGGCCATCGACGTCCGCACGTCCGCCGGCCAAAGGGACTCGGTCGGTGCCTGGCTGGTGGCACGGACCGGCCAGGCGGTAGAGGAGCGGGACGACGGCACCCTGGTCGCGTTCGCACCGGACGAGGAGGCCGTCGCGGCGCTGGTAGAGGAGCTGGGTCGTGAGATGGATGCTCCGGTCGTGATCGAGCCCCGGCGCGTCGAGTCCACCGATTGGTCCACCCGTTGGCGCGAAGGCCTGGGACCCCGAAAACTCGGCCGGCTCACCATCATCCCT
>JBBQXQ010000190.1:0-3960 GCA_038209515.1 Gemmatimonadales bacterium | reverse complement strand
ACCCCACCAGGATGCACGACCACGTCTCCATCGACCGTCACCAGGTTGCCTCGCAGCGAGCCGTAGACGTCGGCATCCCCGTCCACGACCAGGAGGTTGCCCTTCAGGTCTTCCGAGGACCCCAGGCTGAAGTCACCCTGGCGGGCGCTCCCGTCGGCAACCGTGAGGCGATGGGCGCCGTCGTCCCGCTCCAGGGCCGAACGGAGTCGTGCCTCGACGATGGTAGGCCGGCTGAGATCGCTGAGGTCGATCGGTGTGCCGCCCTGGGGGATGGCCTGAGGGCGGACTCGCAGTCTGCCCGGCTCGCGCTGAGGGTGCAGTCGAGAGGAGACGTCGGTGATGATAGTCCAGAACTGATCGACTAGATCTACCGCCGAGCTCCGGGGCCGTATCTCAGCTCCGACCGGCCGGTGCCCCACTGCGGAGAGCAAGGCGAGAAGCAGGAACAGCCGGCTAGATGTTCGCATGGGCCACCTGCTGGGTCGGGAGAGCCAGAAGGCGGCGCAGGGCGACCACCCCGCCGAGATAGGCGAGTGATGTCATGGCCGATACCAGCGCGAGCCGCCCGGGATTCTCCACCAACGCGCGGAGACTGTTGTACCAGGGTTGCTCGATGAAATTCGATGCCAGGCCCCGGACCCCGAGCCACGCGGCTTGTCCGGCTTCGGTTATCAACCACGAGCCGAGCGACGCGAGGGTCTGCTGGTGGCTCAGGCTCCACACAACGCTCCCGGCCATGGAGCCGAGGAGGAGCAGAGTGATGCTGGCGGCGAGGGCGACGGATCTTGGGGTGGCGAAGAGACGGCGACGCGTGGCCTGGAGCGATCGGATGGCGAATGGGTCTGGAACGATGACCGATGCCATGACCCGGTCGGAGAATCCCGGCGTGGGACTGAGGAGCGGCAGCGCGGCGATCTGATCGGCGATGTCCCGCTCCACCCGCAGCTGCTCGAGACAGACCTGGCACTGGTCTACGTGACGCTGCGGTGCCGGCGCGAGCGCTCCGGCAAGCCACGTGTCGATCTCATCGGCGGAGAGATGCGATCCGGAAGGACGGGTCATAAGTGGACCCTCCTACGTTGAGGGTAGAATGAAGGTTTCATTCCTTTAGATGGGCCAGCGACTGCCGCAGTTCGTTGCGCGCGCGATGGATGTAGGTCTTCACCGTGCCGAGCGGAAGGTTCAGGATTTCCGCGATCTCCTCGTAGGCGCGCCCCTCGACATGGCGCAGGAGGATGCAGGACCGGTACTCCGGTCTGAGCGATCCGATGGCCGCCTCGATGGTGCCCCCGAGCTCCTTCGCTTCCACGATATCGAGCGGAGACTCCTGGCGCGCTCCAATCTGAAGCGCCGTTGCCTGCATGGCCTCGGGGGTTTCGGCATGAGGGGACCCGTC
The DNA here is from genome assembly GCA_038209515.1 of Gemmatimonadales bacterium. Taxonomy (GTDB): domain Bacteria; phylum Gemmatimonadota; class Gemmatimonadetes; order Gemmatimonadales; family GWC2-71-9; genus CAVVWJ01. Next base: position 2,564 of record JBBQXQ010000190.1, on the reverse strand, counting down.
GAGCGATAGAGTATCCAGCTCCCGCCGCCGCAGGTGATCAATCGCCGCGTTGTTGGCGATCTTGAAGATCCAGGATGAGAACTTGAATTCGGGACGATAGGATTCGATCGCGTTGAGCGCCTTAACGAATGTCTCTTGCGCCAGATCTTCGGCCAGCTCCCGGTCGCGCACCATACGGAAGAGCAGGGCAAAGACCGGCCGTTCGTAGCGGCGGATCAACTCCCGGTAGGCGGCCTCCTGGCCCGATCGGGCACGCAGAACCACGTCCTGATCGCTGAGGCCGGCCCATTCCGGACGGCTGTCAGCCACGGGAGGCTTGCCTTGCCAAGGGGCTTCCTGCGGGACTACATTCAGCGCCTATGTTAGCCTCGGATCGTCAGTTACCTGTTTCAGGCGGTCCGGAAAAACGGGCGTATGTTCGGGACATCTTCACCGCCATTGCTCCCACCTACGACCGGCTCAACCGCATCATCAGCTTCCGCTTCGATCAAGGCTGGAGACGGTACGCGGTCGCGCGTCTGGGGTGGGAGCGGAAACCGGAGGGAATCTACCTCGACCTCTGCGCCGGGACGTTGGACTTCGGCGCCACACTGGCCAGCCGGCCCGGCTTTCGCGGCCGGATCATCGGCGCCGACTTCGTCCGCCGGATGCTCGAGCTCGGCCGGCACAAATCGCCCCGGCTTGCCCCGGTCAACGCCGATGCGCTCGACCTGCCGTTTCCCGACCACTCCTTCGATGGTGCCATGGTGGGGTGGGGAGTCCGGAATCTGGTGGATCTCGATGCCGGGCTGGCCGAAACGGCGCGGGTCCTCAAGCAGGGGTCCAGGCTGGTAATTCTCGAGACGGCATTGCCGCCGCAGCGCCTCCTCCGCGCCGCATACCAGTTCTATTTCCGGCGGGTCATGCCGCTCATCGGTCGCGCAATCTCCAAACATACGACAGCATATAGTTGGCTACCAGAGTCGACGCGGGTGTTTCCCTCGCCGCCGGAGCTCGCGCGGCGGATGGAAGCGCACGGGTTCCAGAGTGTGAGCTACCAGCTGTTCATGGGTGGGGTGTGCGCGATGCATGTAGGGACAAAAGCGTGAACAACCCATGGCCCTAGACAACCTCCGCGAGTTCATCGACGCCATCGACCGGATCGGCGAGTTGGTCCGCGTTGCCCATCCGGTGCGCGCGCGACTGGATGTGGCGGAGATCGCCGACCGGGTCATGAAGAGCCCAGGCGGAGGGCCCGCCCTCCTCTTCGATCATGTCTTGCTGGAGGATGGCCGCAGGAGTCCCCAACCCGTCGCCATCAACCTCTTCGGCTCCATGCGGCGGATGTGCCTGGCCCTCGGCACCGAAAGCCTGGACGACATCGGCGGGCAGATCTCCGAGATGCTGAACCTCAAGGTGCCGGAAGGGCTCTTCGGAAAGCTCGCGATGCTGCCGAAGCTGGCTGAAATTGGCAAGTTCCCGCCGCGGGTGAAGGGCGGTCGCCCGCCTTGCCAGGAGCTGGTGCTGCGCGATGGGGAGGTCGATCTCGACAACATCCCATTCCTGACCACCTGGCCGGGGGACGGCGGCCGGTACATCACCCTGCCGATGGTGATCACCACCGATCCGGTACGCGGCATCCGCAATGTCGGCATGTACCGGGTCCAGGTGCTCGACCGCAACTCGCTCGCCATGCATTGGCAGCGGCACAAGGTCGGTGCGGCCCACTGGCGCGACATGGCTACTCGGGGAGAGCGGATGCCGGTGGTCATCGCACTGGGCGGCGATCCGGCCAGCATCTATTCCGGCTCGGCGCCGCTTCCCCCCACCGTCGACGAGTTCCTCTTTGCCGGGTTCCTCCGGGGGCAGCCGGTCGAGCTGGCTCATGCCGTGACGTGCGAGCTCGATGTGCCGGCGCAGGCCGAGATGATCCTGGAGGGTTATATCGATCCTGCCGAGCCGTTGGTGCTGGAGGGACCGTTCGGTGACCACACCGGCTTCTACTCGCTGGCCGACTACTACCCGAAGGTGCACGTGACTGCCGTAACCTCCCGGCGGGACCCGATCTATCCGGCAACTCTGGTGGGCCGCCCTCCCATGGAGGACTACTATCTCGGCCACGCCACGGAGCGCATCTTTCTACCGCTGCTGAAGCTCACCATTCCGGAGATCGTGGACTACCACATGCCCGCGCCGGGAATCTTCCATAACCTCGTCTTCGTCTCGATCGACAAGCAGTACCCCGGCCAAGCCTACAAGGTGATGAACGCGCTCTGGGGGCAGGGTCTCATGTCCCTGGCAAAAGTGCTGGTCGTCGTCGACAAGGAGGTGAACGTGCAGGACCCGGACGAGGCGTGGTGGATCGCACTCAACAACATCGATCCCGAGCGCGACGTGCGCTTTACCATGGGGCCGATCGACGTGCTCGACCACTCCAGCCGGGCGTTCACCTACGGGAGCAAGATGGGCATCGATGCCACCCGGAAGTGGAAGGAGGAGGGCTTCGACCGGGAGTGGCCCGAGCTGATGACGATGGACGCGGAGACGAAGCGGCGGGTGGATGAGATGTGGGAGGAGCTGGGGAT
>JBBQXQ010000189.1:0-4147 GCA_038209515.1 Gemmatimonadales bacterium | reverse complement strand
GGGCAGAGTCGGCGGAAGCGATCGCGGAGGAGGTGGGGCTGCCGCCCAGCGATCTCGATCCGATTCTGGAGCGGCTGACCCAGCTGGCCTACGTCAGCCGCAAAGGAAACCGCTACCAAGGCGTGGCACGTCCCAGCAGTTCCTGAAGCGGAGCTGACGTGACCGAGCGCGGCGAGAAGCGAGAGGGCCATGAACGGCGCACTGCCATCCGCCGTAGAGCGGATCGTGACGAGCGCTACGTCCGGCTCGTCGAGCTAGCGCCGGACGGTATCCTGATCCACGACGGCGAGCAGATCGTCGTGGCCAACGCCGCCGCTGTCCGGCTCGCGGGCGCGGACTATCGCGACCAGCTCATCGGCCGGCCGATCGACGCCTTCCTCAACCCGCCCTACCTCAGGGCCGTCCAGGAGCAGCTCGTCAGGCCCGGAGACCAGGCGGCGCTCGTCCCGCCGGTGCGGGACGTCTTTTGCCGGCTCGACGGGTCCAAGATCGAGGTCGAAGTGACCGCGATTCCCTTCGTGGACCGCGGGCGAGCTTCCGCGCACCTCGTCATCCGGGACATTACGGAGCGCCTCGCGGCGCAGGCGACGGCGCGGCAGGCGGAGGAGCACCTCCGGCAGGCGCAGAAGATGGAGGCCGTGGGGGCGCTGGCGGGCGGGGTGGCCCACGAGGTCAACAACATGATGTCGGTAATACTGGGGTTCAGCGAATTCCTGCTGCACGCCCCGGCCATGGCGGAGGAGCGGCTCGCGGAGGTCCGGCATATCGTGCGAGCTGCCGAACGCACTGCGGCGGTGACGCGCCAGCTCCTCGCCTTCAGCCGCCGCGGCTTCCATCAACCGCAGGTCCTCCACCTCGGCCCGGCCGTGCGCGACCTCGAGCCGGTCGTCCGCCGGCTGCTGGGCGAGGAGCGGCACCTTGCCTTGGCGGCCGAGGCCTCGCCTCGGGTGCGGGTTGACAAGGGCCAACTCGAACAGGTCATCGTGAATCTGGCCCTCAACGCTCGCGACGCGATGCCGGCCGGCGGCACGCTCACCATCACGACGGCGGAGACCGAGCTGGCGAATGGCGTCGCCTCTGGTGATGGTGTCGCCATCCCGGCCGGACGCTACGCGCTCGTCGCCGTGCGCGATACCGGCGTGGGCATGGACACTGCTACCCAGGAGCGTGTCTTCGAGCCGTTCTTCACCACCAAGCCCGTTGGCCAGGGCACCGGGCTTGGCCTTGCCGCCGCAGACGGCATCATGAAACAGAACGATGGGTATATCACGGTGGCGAGCGCTCCCGGGCGCGGCGCCACCTTCACGCTGTACCTGCCCGTCCTGTCCGACGCCGACGTCGTCGAGCGGAGAAGGGAGCCACGGGGGGACCTGCTGCCTCCAAGCGGAGACATCGCGCAACCCGGAGCAATCATTCTCCTGGTCGAGGATGAGCCGGCCGTCCGGGCGGTTGCCGCGCGGGGCCTGGAGCGCGGAGGCTTCAGGGTCCTCCAGGCGTCGGGCGGGGCCGCCGCTCTCGAATTGATGGAAGGGCATGAGCCGCCGGATCTCGTACTGACCGACCTGATGATGCCGGGAGTTGGTGGGGCTGAGTTGGCTAGGCGCCTGAGGGAACGCTGGCCGGCGCTCCCCATTCTCTTTATGTCCGGCTACTCGGTGGAAGACCTTCGGCGGCAAGGCGCGATCGGCCTCGAGCGAGTCATGCTCCAGAAGCCGTTTACCCCCGAGACACTGGTCCGGAGTGTGGCCGCGGCGCTCTCGCTGGCAGGCACAAGGAAATCGGCAATAGATTGAGAGTGCGGTTGTGGTTTTCTTGACCTAAGCGGCGCGCGCTCTTACATTTGTCGGTCTGCCCCGGAACGGGGCGTTCTCGTTTCCTAAGCTCCAGGGTTATGCCGACAATCAACCAGCTCATCCGGCACGGCCGGAAAGACGTAGAGGCCAAGGACAAGGCGCCGGCGCTCCGATCGAACCCGCAGAAGCGGGGAGTATGCACCCGGGTCTATACCACCACACCCAAAAAGCCGAACTCAGCCCTCCGGAAAGTTGCCCGTGTGCGGCTGACCAACGGGTTCGAGGTCACCGCTTATATCCCGGGTGAGGGGCACAACCTCCAGGAGCACTCGATCGTGCTCATCCGTGGCGGCCGGGTGAAGGACCTGCCGGGCGTTCGCTACCACATCGTGCGCGGCACGCTGGATTCCGCCGGAGTGAATGACCGCAGGAAGAGCCGATCCAAGTATGGCGCCAAGCGGCCGAAGGCAGCGGGCTCCGCCCCAGCGGCCAAGGGAGGCAAGTAGTGAGTCGACGTAACAAGTCAGTCAAGCGCCCGGTACCGCCCGATCCCCGCTACGATAGCCAGACCGTATCCAAGTTCGTCAACAACTTGATGTACGAGGGTAAGAAGAGCTTGTCCGAGGGAATCTTCTACACGGCCATGGATCTGATCGAGGAGCGCACCGGCCAGCCGGGGGTGTCGGTCTTCAAGCAGGCGGTGAACAATGCCAAGCCGACGCTCGAGGTGAAGAGCCGCCGGGTGGGTGGCGCGTCGCTCCAGGTACCGGTCGAGGTGCGGCCGGACCGCCGGACCGCGCTCGCAATGCGCTGGATCATCTCGTTCTCCCGGGCTCGCACCGAGAAGACCATGGCCGAGCGCCTGGCGGCCGAGCTGATCCTGGCATCCAAGGGCGAGGGAAACACGATCAAGAAGAAGGAAGACACCCACCGGATGGCGGAAGCGAACCGGGCGTTTGCGCACTATAGATGGTAAGCTTGCCCCGAGCGTAGTCGAGGGGGCGGTAAGGCGGTACGGCGGTAAGCTGGGTGCTTCGGAAGAGGCGCCCTTTTGTTTTGAGCGTAAGCATTGAGAATCGGTCTATTTATCCGACGCACGGGAGGGTAGATTAAAGACAGTAGCCCGCCTACTTCCTGCCAAGCCCGGCCGTCCTCGCCGGATCAAGGACCCCACAGTGTTGCCGCCACCCTCGTTCGAGGGGCGCCGCATCGTCATCTGCGACTACAACGCCCTGTTGCTCTCCGTCACAGGTCTCCTACGCATGAGCGGCTGTTGCGTCTTCCAAGCCTACGACGGGCAAGCGGCCAGGGAATTGTGCCGCGAGCTACCCGATATCGAGCTTCTGGTCCTCAACACCACGGGCACCGGCACCGACACACCAAGTCTGGTGCAAGCGGTTCGGGCCGTCCGCCCCCAACTCGCCGTGCTCCACATCGGGCCGTCGGCCCTCGAGGGTCTGCCGTCCGATGTACCAACGCTCGCCGAGTCATTCACCCCGGATCAGCTCCTGGAGGCCGTGGACGCGCTCTTGCCGGTGGTGCCGCAGTTTCAGCGTAACGTTGAGAATGGGTCCATCAGGCTATAGCTTGAGTGCGCGCGAGTGCGGCTACTACACGCCACGATAACGGCCCGGCCCCAGGCCACCACACGGGAGAGAAGAATGGACACGACCACCCTGCTCATCATCGTCCTCGTGGTGCTGCTCCTTGGTGGCGGCGGATTCTTTTTCCGCAGGCGCTAGAGAGTGTGGGCATGCTGGACCCGTCGCGGCTGTTACGTTGAGGATGACGCAGTACCCTCTTGCCGTCAGGGTTGACACCAAGTCGTAACTGATTACTTTCACCGGGCTTGGCGCTTTTATATCGACGGATACATCGGATTACGTGACCCCTCCATGCACCACCTCGGGTCACCTCTGATCTTCTAACGACAACGCGTGGGATCCTGCTGGGATCCTCGTTCAGGGCTCAGGCCCGGACGTGCGCGGAGCGATACCCCGGGAATCCTCCCGAACGGTCGCCCCGCTTTTTCGTTGACTAGAGACACACGACATGGCCCGACAGACGACCCTCGATCGCTACCGGAACATCGGCATCATGGCCCATATCGATGCCGGGAAGACGACTACGACCGAGCGGATCCTCTACTACACCGGGAAGAACTACAAGATCGGTGAGGTCCATGAGGGCGCCGCCACCATGGACTGGATGGAGCAGGAGCAGGAGCGGGGGATCACCATCACCTCGGCCGCAACCACCTGCTTCTGGCTTCGGAACGGCACGTCCTACCGGATCAACATCATCGATACCCCAGGCCACGTGGATTTCACCGTCGAGGTGGAGCGTTCGCTCCG
>JBBQXQ010000188.1:0-4163 GCA_038209515.1 Gemmatimonadales bacterium | reverse complement strand
ACCGAAGCGATGATCTCGGCCTTGCTCGCTCTGGTGAATCCGGGCGAGGAGGTGATCGTCTTCGAGCCCTTCTACGAGAACTACGGTCCCGATACGATCCTCGCCGATGCCAGGCCGGTCTATGTCCCGCTCGATCCGGGCAAGCCGCTCGATATCGACAGGCTCTCGGCAGCCTTCTCGTCGCGAACCCGCGCCATCATCGTCAACACGCCGAGCAACCCGGCCGGCCGGGTGCTCACCCGGGCCGAGCTCGAGGCCGTGCGCGATCTGTGCGTCCAGTACGACGCTCTGGCTATCACCGACGAGATCTACGAGCACATCCGGTTCGAAGGCGAGCACGTGCCTATCGCTACGTTGCCGGGCATGCGGGACCGCACGGTGACCATCAGCGGGGCCTCGAAGACCTTCAGCGTGACGGGGTGGAGGGTCGGGTGGATCGTTGCACCAGAGGAGCTCACCGGCGCGATCCGGAAGGTGCATGACTTTCTCACGGTCGGCGCTCCGGCTCCCCTGCAGGAAGGGGTGGCGGTCGCGCTGGAGCAGCTGGACCAGGCATTCTACGGGCGTCTCGCCGACGACTATCGTGTCCGAAGAGACCTGCTTCACGGCGCTCTGGTCCAGTCGGGGTTCAGGTGTACGCCACCCGAAGGCGCCTATTACATCCTGGCTGACTTCTCTGGTCTGGCCCTCCCCGGCACCGAGCGCGCACTCTCGGACACCGAGTTCGCCATCTGGCTCTCCCGGGAGATTGGGGTGACACCGGTACCGGGCTCGAGCTTCTTCCGAGACGGTGGGGACGGCGGCCGTGCGCTGGTTCGCTTCGTGTTCTGCAAGACCGACGACATACTCCTCGAGGCGGCCCGGCGGCTACGGACATTGTCGTCCACGAGTACCGCTCCATCCCTGCGTCCGTTCGAGCCCGCGGCACGCAGTGGCTTACAGCGCTGATGGATACTCCTTCCGAAGGTACCCGACCCTTGGCTGTAGTGACCGGTGCCTCCGCCGGCATCGGGAAGGTGTTCTGCGAAAGGCTCGCTGCTCGGGGTTACGACCTCATCGTGGCGGCTCGGAATGCCGCGCGGCTGGAGAGTCTGCGAGAGGACCTCGAACGGCGATACGGCGTGTCGGTTGAGGTTTTTCCCGCCGATCTCACCATCGACACCGACGTGAGTCTGCTGGCGGAGCGGCTGACTCGGTCGCCACGACTCGCGCTGCTGGTGAACAACGCCGGCTTCGGCAGCCGGGGAAAGCTTGCGGACGCGAGCCCGGCGATTCAGGAGGCAATGCTGCGGCTTCATGTCGTCGCCCCCATGCGTCTGACTCAGGCAGCGCTGCCAGTGCTGCTCGCGAACCGGCGCGGGGCCATCGTGAACGTCTCCTCCGTCGCCTCCTTCATCTACTCGGCAGGAAACGTGAACTACTGTGCCACCAAGGCGTACCTGACCACGTTCAGCGAGGGACTCGCGGCCGAGCTGGCGGGCACCGGCGTTAAGGCACAGGCGCTCTGCCCCGGCTTCACCCGGTCGGAATTTCATCAGCGAATGGATGCCGACGTGAGTGAGCTGCCCCGATGGATGTGGATGTCGGCGGACCGCGTGGTAAATACCTCACTTCGGGCACTCGACCGGGGGAAACCGGTGGTTTGCATCCCGGGGCTTCGCTATAAGCTGATGGTGCTTCTACTTCGGTTCATACCCCGAGGCCTGCTCCAGCGGGTTACCGAGCTCAGAAGCCGGGGGGTGTGAGCTACATCCTATCCGCCTCTCGAGTTCCGAAGTACTCTCAAATAGCTCAGAATCGTCAATCGAAAACCTTCGAGGGGGAATCGGGGGGTTCTCATGCGTGCCATCTTGCTTTCGCCCCGGCTACTCGGTCCAGGACTTGGCTTGGCGGTGCTCGCCTGCGCCGGGGGCGACCTCAACCTGCCGAACGACGGCACTGCGGTTGAACTGACGGCCGTGTCGGGTGACGGCCAGGAGGCAAGAGTTGGCACTCTGCTGCCCCAGCCCCTCGTGGTGCGGGTGAGAGATGCAGCCGGGTGGCCCCTCGCCGAGGTGCCGCTGGCGTTCCGTTTTCAGGATGCAGTCCCGGACGCGCAGATCGATCCTGCGTCTGTGGCGACAGACTCGACCGGGTACGCCTCTGTTCGGGTGCGACTCGGCACAACCAGCGGGCCGCAGACGATCGAGGCCACGATTGCGCAGGACGCATCCGAAGCGCGGGCCACCTTCGGGGTGACTGCCCTGGAGAAGCGCGGGCACGGGGATGGGGGCGATTAGGGGCGGTCATTCAGGGTAGTGCAACTTCCTGCAGTTCGATGTCAGCGATCACCGTTAATGGGGACTGCCACAGCCCCGCCGCCCTGGTTAACGTGACAGCTCGACTTCACATCTCCGATCGCTCAGGTTTTTGGCTCCTCTGACCGATACTCCGTCCAGAAGGGCGGGTTCGGCGCGGGCATCTGCCTGTGTCCGGCCCCCCCATTCCGCGTAGAAGGGGGAGGCTCTATGAAGTACGCTGGGTTGGTCCTGATCCTCGCAGTCACGACCGCGGGCTGCGCCAGCCGCGGCGATCTGACCAAGGCGCTGGCAGAATCCAAGGCCGCCGAGGCTCAGAAGGACAGCCTGCTGACGGAGGTGCTCGAGACCACGCAGTTCGTGAGCGATCTCAACAGCGAGCTCGCCAAGGCCAAGACTGCGGCGCTCGAGATCGGCGAGGACCGTGGAGTCCCGGGTGCCCAACAGGACCAAGCGGAACGGCAAGCCACCCTGGGGCGGATCCGTCAGGTGATTGACCGGCTGAACGAGAGCGAAGCCAAACTGACGGAGACCGAGAACCAGGTCAAGAACGCCAAGATCCGGAACGCAAGGCTGCTCGCGCAGATCGCCACCTACAAGCAGACCATCGAGGATCTGAAGACAGCGGCGGAGCAGCAGCGGGCCGAGACCGAGGCGATCATCGCCGATCAACGGAATCAGATCGCGACCCTCGCCGGGCGGGTCGATACGCTTAGCTGGGAGAAGGGCTGGCTGATCGACACGGTCGCCCATCTTACCGCGTACAAGAACCGGGTCTACTACGCCGTGGGGACCAAGGACGAGCTGATCAAGAGTGGGGTGGTGACGAAAGAAGGCTCCAAGTTCCTCTTCTTCGGTGGCACCCGGCTCGAGCCGGCGCGGCGGCCCAACCTGGATGCGTTCACCATGATCGACAAGACCCAGACATTGTCGATCCCGCTCCCTCGCACGGACAAGACATACAAGATCGTGTCTCGCCAGAGCCCGGATTTCCTGGCCGGAGACATCAGCGAGAAGGGTGAGGTCAAGGGTGTGGTCGAGATCGGGTCACCCGAGGAGTTCTGGTCGGCATCCAAGTATCTGATCCTGGTGCAGAACTAGCACCATACAGGATTGGAATTAGAAGACCCTCCGAGGCGGGCTGCCCGGAGGGTCTTTTCGTGACGGGTATCCACTTTCTGCGCAGCAATGTGACGCGCATCACATTGTGGCGTATCACTTTTTCCAACAATTCCGTCAACATCATCTACATCCATTTTTGCGGATAACCTCGGTCCAGCCGTCGAGCACCCCGGGTGACGCGCAACACAGGCATTCCGGCTCATCACACCCATATTGGCCTGCGTAATTGGTGGTCCAGTTTGGTCTCTCAACCGGAGGTCACTCGTGCGGAATCTCACGCTGGCCCTGGCGTTCGCTGCGCTCTGGACGCTCAGTGGATGCAAGAAGACGGGCGAAGGACAGTATGAAGTGCAGAAGCCGGTAGTCGGCACCGAGACGGACACGGTGAATACTCCGTCTATTGAAACCGGTACGGTTAAGGACACGATCACCGTGCCCACGGTCGGAACCGAGAAGAAGGAAGTGACCTTGCCCAAGGTCGAGGTCAAGAAGCCCAAGGAGTAGGTTCGCCCTCCCGAAAACCCAGAGATCTATTGCGCACACCCGCGGGGTCGTCATCCCCGCGGGGCTCTTCCTCACGTGCGCCGGAGTCAGCATGATGCGGTTTGCCTCGGGCCTTGCGGCCGCGGTGCTCGCGGCCGGCTGTCCCTTCTCCACCGTCACCGCGCAGACCCTGACCGCCATTCGGGCCGGCCGGCTGGTCGACGTGGAGCGAGGCGAGGTGCGCCGCGATCAGCTCGTGCT
>JBBQXQ010000187.1:0-4248 GCA_038209515.1 Gemmatimonadales bacterium | reverse complement strand
TCGATGATCAGATCCCAGCCGATGATCCACGCCACCAGCTCACCGAGCGAGGCATACGCGTAGGTGTATGCGGAGCCCGAGATCGGAACCATGGCGGCGAATTCGGCGTAGCAGAGCGCCGCGAAGCCACAGGTGAGCGCGGTCAGGAGAAAGGAGATGACGATGGCCGGTCCGGCCCCGGGCCGGAGCGCGTCTCCCACGATGGCCGTGCCGGTTGTGGCGAAGATCCCGGCGCCGATCGTGGCGCCCACCCCGAGGGCGGTCAGGTGCCACTTGTTGAGCGAGCGTCGCAGGCCGCCGCGCTCCAGGATGTCGTCCTCACAATCCTGGATGGATTTCCGGAGCAAAAGCCGGCTCATAGTTCCTCGAAGCGTGGAGCCCACCCTGCCCTCGTGCTGTCGGGACGAGGAGAGTGGGATGGAAGCGGCAGCCGCTACGAGCTGCTCTTTCCCGGAAGGGTGAATGAAATCTTGGTTGTTCCAGCTACCCAGGTACCGTCGGGCGCGCGCGCGGGCGTAAAGCGGAATGCGCGCATTACTTCGTCGAACTTCTTGGCGTAGTCACGGTCCTTGATTTCCGGTACTACCTGATAGCGTTCGACGCGGCCGTCCACTCGAACCCAGAACGTCACGCTGAGGGAGACGCCGCGCAGCTCCTTCGGCGGATTGTCGAAGGGGAACGCCATGTCGCGCGGCTCGGGCGGCCGAGCCCGGCCTCCACCCGAACCCGAATCGGCACCGTTGCCCTGGCCCTGCCCGGCGCCTCCCGCTCCTCCGCTCGGTGGCCCGCCGCCATTGCCCGGTGCGTTCGATCCCACTGTTGGGGCACCCGGCTGGACCGGACCCGTGTCGATCACCTCTGCTGCGGGCGGCGCCATTGGTGCCGGATCCGCTTCCGCCACCACCACCGCCTTAGGAGGGCGCACCGGCGGGGCCTTGGCGACCGTCGGCACCGGCTCCGGGAGCGAAGGCAGGGTAATATACGCCACCCGGTTACCCCCGCCACCGCTGCGCGAGCCGCCGCCACGGAGTGCGGCATCGCCGGGTGCAAGCGTGCGGCTCCACAACTGCTCACCGTGACTCACCAGCAGGGCGAGAAGCAGGAGGTGAACCGCGATCGATGCGGCCAGGCCCGAATACCGCATCGGGGACTTGGGAAGGCGGAGGTTGGGTACAGCAGGCGCTCGCGTAGATGCCTCGGCGACACGTAGAAGAGAAGTCCCCAAGATAACCGGCCGGTTCGGGTCGGGACGTCTGTGGGAGAGACGTCAGGAGCGAGCCCGAACGCACGCGCGGGGACCCGGAGGTCCCCGCGGTGAAACTGTAAGGGCGCACCGCGGCGCGCCCCTACTTACTTGGTAGCTGTTGGCTTATCCGCTTCGCGCGGGGTGAACCCGATGATCTGCACTCCGGCGCCCCGAGCAACGTCCATCGCCTCGATCACGTCCTGGTAGATCCGGTTGGCTCCGGTCTTGATGAAGAGCAGCTTGGCCGGACGCTGGTCATAAATGGCGTGCATCTGGGTATCGAGCTGCTCCTTGGGGACCGGTTGGCCATTGATGGCGTATCCACCATCGTCGAACAACTCCAGTACGATCTGGCTCGGTGGGGTCTTGTTGGTGGTCGGCGTATCCGGCGGCGGCACCTGCACGTCGAGCGCCATCCGCGAGAGCGGCTGCGTGATCATGAAGATGATCAGCAGCACCAGGAGCACGTCGATCATCGGTGTGACGTTGATGTCCGACTGCAACGCGCCCGATGCCCCAGTAGTCATCGCCATGTCACTTCTTCTCCTTCTTCTTCTCGTCGGTGCCGAAGACCACGCTCTTGTTCGGCTCGGTGATGGCCGCCATCACCCGCACACCGGCCCGCCGCGCCGTCTCGAGCGCTTCCTGTACCTTGGCGTACTTGAGCTGATTGTCCGCCTTGAAGTAGAGGATCTTGTCCTCGGTCCGGGCCGCGAAGATCCCGCGGAGCTGATCCTCCAGCGCGCCGTTCGCGATGGGACGCTGGTTGAGGAAATAGCGCCCCCCCTGATCGATACCGAGCACCACTTCGTTCTCCCCTTCAGGGCGAGGATCCAGATTCTTGCCCTTGGGTAGAGTCGCCTTGAAGCCGGCGGCGATGAGCGGTGTCACGATCATGAAGATGATCAGCAGCACCAGCATGACGTCGATCATCGGCGTCACGTTGATGTCCGCCTTGACAGCCGATGGGCCGGCGCTACCCGTGGATATGGCCACTGCCGGTCACCGCTTTCTGGGCCTGGAATTCCTTGGTGAAGATCGAACGCCCGAACTCGCTCCCCACGCTCTTGATGAGATAGTCGATCAGCTCCTTGGAGCCATAGGTCATCTCAACGGTCAGATTCTCAATCTTGGTGGTGAAATAGTTGTACGACCACACGGCCGGGATGGCAACCATAAGGCCGAAAGCCGTGGTGATGAGGGCCTCAGCGATACCGGCCGAAATGCCCGCGAGGCCGCCGGACGCCCCCTGCTGCGCCATGCCCACGAACGCGTTCACGATACCCATGGTGGTGCCGAGCAGTCCGACAAACGGCGCGGTAGAACCGACGGTGCCCAGCACACCCAGCCCGCGCTTGAACTCCGAGAGCACGATCAGCATCTGGCGCTCGACCGCCCGCTCGGCCGAGTTGATGTCGGCCGCGGTGATCGTCGCCCGGTCTCGGAGCAGCGGCTTCACCTCGGCCAGCGCTTCACCCACCACGCGGGCGAGATGGCTGGTCTTGTTCTTCTCGGCCAGCGCGATGGCCTGGTCCAGGTTTTCCTCCTGGATGGCACGGGAGAACTGCGGTGCGAACTTCCGCGTCGCCCGCTCGCTCTTCTTGAGCTGGACCAGCTTGGTGATGACGATGGTGAGCGAGTAGATGGACATGATCGCCATGATGATCACGATGCCCTTGGCGAACGCGCCCATCTGGGCCCACAGGTGAAGAAGATCAACGCTCATGTTGTCATGCCTCCAGGGGGACTATTGACCGACTTTGAATGAAATGCGCTGCTGCACCAGCTGCCGGACCGCCTTGCCCTTGGACTTGGCCGGCTTGAACACGCCCTTGCGGAGGGCTTCCTTCGCCGGCTCCACAAAAGCCGGGTGAGTGGACTTCATCACCTTGAACGAATTCGGCTCCGTGTGACCGGTGGTGTCCACCACATACTGGAGATCGACCGAGCCCGTAATCCCGGCGCTTTGCAGCACCGGCGGATACCGCGGGGTCGGGATCGAGATCGGTACCACCGGATCATCCACCTGAGCTTCGAGGAACACGTCGCCCGAGACCGGTCCGGTCCCGCCCACCGCACCGGTTCCGACGCCTCCCTCAACGCCCTTCCCGGTGAAGTCCCGGGGATCGAACGGCTTCTCGTTGAGGTCGATCGGTGGAATGTCCTTGGGGATGTCGGTCGGCGCCACGACGGTCTGGAACCCCTTGGGTGGGGGATTCGCGGCGACAATGACATCGGGTGGGAGTTGCTCCGGTGGTGGCTTCGGGGGCTCGGGCGGCTTGAGGAAGACCATCGTGGTGTCGACCGGACGGTTCTTGATGGTCTCCGCAACGCCCTGGGTTGCCTTCACCGCGCCCACGATGATGAGGCCGTGAAGCACCAGCGATAAGATCGTCTGCCCCAGCGTGCGTTGGTTCTTCTGCTTCGATTCGATCAGGTTCTCGAACACGCAACTACCTCCAGGGGGGAGGGTGATCGTGTCCCGAAAGTAAGGCGGGCCGGCTACACCGTGTTTGCCGCTAGGTGACAATTCGATTACATCCGGATTAGCAGTTCCGAAAATCGAATTGTTTGATGCACCCGCACCGCCGCTGGCCCGCCCGCCGTGCCGGGTTGGAACTGGCGCCGAGCACAGCCCTCAATACACGACATCGCGACCGCCGGGTCTGTGCTGGCGATCACCCTGAGCCGAGGCGGAGTCGGCCCGGCCGGTGTAGTCGATAACGTACTCCAGCTTTACCTCGCCGGTAATACCCACCGCCGAACCTCCGCGTCGCGGGCTAAGTCTAGGAAACCTGCACTCGTGCCTTCGGCAGCCGGATGATGAACATCGTCCCCCGGCCCGGGCGGCTCTGCACCATGATCGACCCGCCATGTGCCTCCACGATCCACTTGGCGATGGCCAGGCCGAGGCCGACACCGGGCCGGTCGCCGGTCCGCGAGCGCGCCGGATCGGCCCGCCAGAACCGCTCGAAGATGTGGGGCAGGTCGCCCGCGGCGAT
>JBBQXQ010000186.1:0-4255 GCA_038209515.1 Gemmatimonadales bacterium | reverse complement strand
GCCTGCTTGACCGCGGCCAGGATGCGAAGCTTGTCGTCCATCAGCACGTAGTGCTCCGCGGGGAAGCGTTGGGCCACGTCGTCCAGCTCCCGTTCCTTGTGAATGTAGACCAGGATGCGATGCTCGACCGCGGCACCCAGCCCCGACCGCTCGACCTTGCGCGGCTGGAACACCACGTCGCCATCGGTGAGGAGGACGGTCGGGCCGAACGCCGCGAGCCGCTCCAGCACCTCGAGAGAACCGGGGAACAGGCGATCGGCAAAGGGATAATCCACCAGGAAGGCCGAAACGCAGAGCAGCCCGTGATCACGGGGATACGCCAGGCGATACCGCTGGAGCGCACCCAGGTAGTCGGCGTGGCCCAGCTCCTCCCGCAGTTGCTCGAAGATCGCGAAATACCGGTCCGCGCTCCCGGCACCGACCTCGCTCGTCAGGTAGCGCCTGAGGTCCTCAATGACCCGGTCGTTGTCGAGCAGCGTGTTGTCCACGTCGAACAGGAAGACGACCTCGCTCCGAGGTGAATCCATCAGATCAGCCTACATACTAGGGCATTTGGCGACTGGCGTGGGTTCCTCCGGGCGCTGTAGCACTCGACAGTCGGAGCCCGGGGCACACCGGAACGCTTGCAGGCCTCCCGGGACACATCCCCGGTCTCCTCCCCTCGTGCTAACGCGCCCTGCGGAGCCCATCGCCAGTCGCTGCCACGTGAGGTCTGCCGGAGCAGAGTCGTGATAGTCACCTCGCAGGGCCTTCGCATCCGGCGCAGGGGACTGCTCCGACGGGGCGCGTTAGCACGAGGGGAGGAGACCGGGAGTTTGGGTCTCGGAGCTGTAATCAGTACGAAGCCCCCGGGCTCCGACCGTCGAGTGCGCCAGCGCCCCAGAGGAGCCGGCCCCTGCGCCGGTTCACAGCAGCCGTTTCGCATTCTCTTCACCCACACGCCCAATCCTGCTCGGGATTATGCCAGCCGGCCCCGTTCTGGAGCAGGCGATCGGCCTCGGTAGGTCCCCACGTGCCGCTGTCGTATTGGAAGAGCGGAGTCGCGCTGCCCAACACCGGTTCCACTACCCGCCACGCCTCCTCGACCGAGTCCTGCCGGGCAAAGAGCATCTGGTCTCCCCGCATCGCGTCGCGCAGTAACCGCTCGTAGGGCGCCATCTCATCGGTCCGGTCGTGGCAGGCGGTGAGCTCGACATCCTCGCCTAGCATCGCCTCGCCCGGCAGCTTGGCCCGGGCGCCGAGCGAGAGCACTACGTGGGGACTGAGCCGGAAGCGAAAGCGGTTCGGCGGCGCCGCGGCGCAGTCGGGGAAGAGCGACACCGGCGGCCGCTTGAGCTCGACCAGCACCTCCGTGGCGGTCACCGGCAGGCACTTGCCGGCGCGGATGTAGAAGGGGACCCCGGCCCAGCGCCACGAATCCACCTGTAGCCGCACCGCGGCGAAGGTCTCGACGTTGGAGTCGCGCGCCACTCCTTCCTCCTGTCGATACCCCCGGAACTGTCCCCGCACCACATCGGATGCCTCGAGGGGACGCATGGACCGGAACGCCTGCGCCTTCTCGTCGCGGACCGCCTCGGTGCCCCTGGCAGAAGGTGCCTCCATCGCGAGGAGGCTCGCCACCTGGAGCAGGTGATTCTGCAGCACGTCGCGGATCGCGCCGGCCTCTTCGTAGAAGCGCCCGCGTCCCTCGATCCCGAAGCGCTCCGCCATGGTGATCTGGACCCGCTCGACATAGTTGCGATTCCAGATCGGCTCCAGAAAGGAGTTGGCGAACCGGTAATACAGGAGGTTCTGCACCGGCTCCTTGCCGAGGTAGTGGTCGATGCGGAAGATGGCCGACTCGGGGAAGAACCGGTGCAGCGTCGCGTTGAGCGACTCCGCGGAGGCGAGGTCGCGGCCGAAGGGCTTCTCCAGGATGACGCGAGCGTCAGCGACAACGCCCACCCGGGCGAGCCCTCCGACCACGGTGGCGAACAGGCTTGGCGGGATGGCCAGATAGTAGATCGGCCGTTGGCAGCCGGTCAGCGCCTCCCGCAGTCGCTCATAGGTGCCGGGGTCCTCGTAGTCCCCGCCCACGAACCGGAGCAGCCCGCACAGCTTCTGAAACGCGGCCGAATCGATCCCGCCGTGTTGCTCCACGCTCTGGCGGGCTCGGGCCCGGAGCTGGTCCAGATTGTAGTCGGAGCGGGCCACGCCAACGACCGGCACGCTCAGGTGGCCGTGCCGGACCAGCGCCTGCAACGCGGGAAAGATCTGCTTGAAGGCGAGGTCGCCGGTGACACCGAAGACGACCAGCGCGTCGGAGAGTGGTTGCGCCATCCTGATTCCTAGCTGGGCTCCTTCTCCTTGTGCCCACCGAACTGGTAACGGAGTGCCGAGAGGAGCTTATTGGCGAAGTCGCCCTCCCCGCGGGAGCCGAACCGCTGGAACAGCGCAGCACTCAACACCGGGATGGGAACCGACTCGTCGACGCCGGCGGCGATGGTCCAGCGACCCTCGCCCGAATCCGACACCCGGCCGCCAAAGTCCGACAGGTCGGGGCTCTCCAGCAGGGCCCGGGCGGTGAGATCGAGCAGCCAGGAGCTGATCACGCTGCCGCGGCGCCACAGCTCCGCGATCTCGGCGATGTCGAGCTGGTACTGGTAATGCTCCGGGTGGCGGAGCGGTGTGGTCTCCGCATCCGCCTCCCGGGCATGGAGACCCGCGTCCGCGTGGTGCAGGATATTGAGCCCCTCCGCGTACGCCGCCATGAGGCCGTACTCGATCCCGTTATGAACCATCTTCACGAAGTGTCCCGCGCCGGCGGGCCCGCAATGGAGATAGCCCCGCTCCGCGGTTCCGCCCGCCGACTCCCGGCCCGGTGTCTGGGAAGCGGCAGCGATCCCGGGAGCGAGCGTCGCGAACACGGGATCGAGATGCTCGACGACCGGTCTCTCGCCGCCGATCATCAGGCAGTAGCCGCGCTCGAGGCCGAAGACGCCGCCGCTGGTCCCCACATCCACGTAGTGGATGCCTTTCGCCTGCAGCTCCGCCGCGCGACGGATGTCGTCGTGGTAGTACGAATTGCCCCCGTCGATGATCATGTCGCCCGAGGCGAGCCGCGGAACCAGCGCCGCCAGCTCCTGATCCACCAGGGCCGCGGGCACCATCAGCCACACCGCGCGCGGCGGCTTCAGCGCGCCCACAAACGCCGCCAGCGAGTCGGTGCCGGTGGCCCCCTCGCCGGCGAGGGCCTTCACGGCCGGTGGGTGAACGTCGTAGACCACACACTCGTGTCCCGCCCGCATCAGCCGGCGGACCATGTTGCCGCCCATGCGTCCCAATCCGATCATGCCGAGCTGCATCGTAGTCATCGCGAGCGGGTGACTCCCGACGAGGCCGCGATCTCGAGGCCGCTCAGCGCGGCGCCGAGCAGCGCGGCACGCAGAGTTACCACCTGGACCGGCACTCGCGCCAGCATCTCGCCCAAACGTCCTTTGGCCACGAACGCGCCCATGAACCGGCCGTCACCGAGGGCGGGGAGAATACGTTGGGGAATGCCGCCGGCCAGGTATAGGCCACCCGTGCTGAGGACCTTCAAGGCGAGGTTGCCGGCCTCCGCCCCCAGGATCGAGACAAAGAGCTCGATGGCGGCGCCGCTCAGCGGGTCCGGGTCTGGCCGGCGCATCGCCGCTTCGCCGATGAGGCGGGGCCCGTCCTCCGGGGTGGCCGCGAGCCCGCGGGCCAGCTCGGCCGACTCGGGCGCATGACCGGATGCCCGGAGATACTCGTAGATATTGAAGAGGCCGGGGCCGGAGCAGACTCGCTCTACACTCACGTGCTTGAACCGTTGCATGAGGTAGACGAGCAGCCCGGCCTGGAGCTCGGTGGTGGGGGCGAAGTCGGCGTGGCCGCCCTCGGACGGATATGCCCGATAGCGGGTGCCGTCCCAGATGAGAAAGGCCTCTCCCAGTCCGGTGCCCGGGGCGACCACCGCCAGGGCGCCGCCGGTCACCGGCTCGCCGGCGTTGAGCGGGTGAAGATCGGGGGATCCGAGGACCACCATCGCGCCCGCGATCGCCTCCAGATCGTTCAGCAGATGGACCGAGCGAAGCTGCAACTCCGCCGTGAGATCGGGCTCGACCAGAAGCCAGGGCAGGTTGGTGACCTTGGAGGAGCCGCCGATCACCGGCCCGGCCACGGCGAAGGTCGCTCGCTCGATGGAAAGGTCGGTCCCCGTCAGAAACTCGCGGACCATCACCCCGAGCGACGCGTA
>JBBQXQ010000185.1:0-4285 GCA_038209515.1 Gemmatimonadales bacterium | reverse complement strand
CCCAGCTCCGCTCTCAATATCGGACTAGGCCGGAGCCAATGAGACATCCTCACGTCAACGAACGAGCGGCGCCAACAGGTGCACCAGGGTCACGATCACCACGATCCCCACCAGGTCCAGCGCCAGGCCGTGCCGCATCATCTGACCCAGCGGGATGAGGCCGGAGCCGTACACGATCGCATTACACGGAGTCGAGACCGGGAGCATGAAGCCGAGGCTCGCGGCCAGGGTGGCGCCGAGCGCGGGCTCGAACGGGTCGAGGCCGGCGGCGCGGGCGACGGAGATGACCACCGGCACCACCATGTTCGCGGCCGCGGTGTTGGAGGTGGTCTCCGACAGAATCACCGCGACGAGCACCGAGGCCGTGAGCAGCCCGAGACTCCCCTGTATGGGGAGCAGCCCCGTCAGGCCCCTGCCCATCGCCTCGGCCAGGCCGGTCTGAAACGACAAGACCCCGAGCGCAAAACCGCCGCCGTACAGCAGCACCACGCCCCAGTCGATCTGCACGGCGTCCTGCCAGGTAATGGCCGGTCCGTCATTCCCTGGCAGAATGAACAGCAGCATGGCTCCCAGCAGTGCAGCGACACCTTCGGGCACGCGCCGGGTCAGGCTCGCGTAGGCGGCGCTTCCCTCCCCGACCACGATCGCGACGATCCCCGGAAGAATCCAAAGGAACACGGTCACCGCGAAGGCGATGGCCACCGAGCGTTGCCCCCTGCTCCACGGGCCCAGGCGCTCGCGCTCCCGGCGGATCAGGTCGGCGCCCGCGGGCAGCTCGCGGACCCCTGCGGGGGCCACTCGGTCGAAATAGAGATACAGAAAGGTGAACAGCACCAGGAAGATCGGAACGCCGACCAGCATCCAGCGGAAGAAGGGGATCTCCACTCCGACCAGAGACCGAATAAAGCCGATGCCGATCACGTTCGGCGGCGTGCCGACCGGTGTGGCCAGGCCACCGACCGAGGCCGCGAACGACGTCATCAGCATCAGCGCCGTGGCGTAGCGGGGATTGATGCTGGCGGCGTCGCCAGGCGCTCGAAGCGCGGCAAGAATCGAGAGCCCGATCCCGAACATCATCGCGGTCGTCGCGGTGTTGGAGATCCACCAGGAGATGAACGCCGTCACCGCACCGAAGGCGAGCAGGATCCGGCTCGGTCTGGCGCCGACCCAGGGGAGGGAGAGCACAGCATACGCGACCCTGCGGTCGAGTCCGTGGAGGAAGATGGCCCGGGCCAGGATGAATGCGCCGATGAAGAGAAACATCAGCGGATCGGCGAACGGGGCGAACACTTCCTTGGCCGGGGCCACCTGGAGCACCACGCAGGCCGCGGCGCCGAGTAGGGCGGTCACCGCGAGCGGCAGCGCCTCCGTCACCCACAGGACCACCACCGCCGCCAGCACTGCCGCCAGACGGTGCGCCGCGGCCGAGAGGCCCGGCATCGGAAGTGCCAGCAGGAGGAGGAAGACTGCGGGGGCGAGGACGGCTCCGATTTTCCGGCGCATCAGGTCGGAGATGATACCGCGAGGCAGTAGGCCACGCTACGTCCTCAGGGAGGTCCCGAGCTTACCAACGGCGCGAAGGCCGGATAGAATGGGGAGCCCTTATTGAACCGCCCTCCTCGTGGGGAGGGCTCCAGGCCGCACGCCCGGCCCCGGAGCCGCCATGCCCACGAAGACCCTCGCCCGTCCGCTCGATGTCCGCGCCGCCAGCGGCCTCCCGCAGATCGATCCGATCGCGCTCGCCACTCGAGCGGACGCCTTCGACGATCCCGAGTGGCTCTTCGAGCCCAAGTACGACGGCTTTCGGGGTCTGGTCTACGCCTCCAAGCTGGGCTGCGAGATCCGATCCCGACGTGACTTCCGCTTCGACCGGTTCGATGAGCTCTGCAATCGGGTTGGCCGGGTGCTCGGCGCCCGGGAGGTCATCCTGGACGGCGAGATTGTCGCGCTCGATCGGAAGGGGAAGCCGGTCTTTCGGGATCTTCTCCGCGGCGAGGGTTTTCTGGCGTTCGCGGCTTTCGACCTGCTCTGGCTCGATGGCGACGATCTCCGCCCGCTGTCCCTGGCGGAGCGGAAGCGGCGCCTGACCGACCTGCTCCCCACGGACACCGGGCCGCTCTACAAGATCCTCACGCTCGAGGAGCACGGGCGGGCCCTGTTCGGAGCGATCAGGAAAATGGACCTGGAGGGGATCGTGGCAAAGCGAAAGAGCGATCCGTACAGCTCGGCTACGACGTGGTACAAGATCGAGAACCCGGGCTACAGCCAGAGTGAAGGGAGCGGAGACCTGCGGTTCAGGGTGCTGACTGCCCGGCCAAGCTGATCGCTGAGGTCGCTGCGGGCTCTGCCAGTGCGAGGTGTTCAGCCTCTCGCCTCACCAAACGAAGGGTCTCATACCGGATCAGCAGGATTCCCGGTGAGAAGACCGACCAGTACCGCCGGAAGAGGGAGCGGGACTCGGGGTCCGTCGTGGCGACCCTGGTCTCGGTACTGAAGACCGACGCCTTCTCCCCCAGTGGCTTGACGCCCAAGGTCCAGACGATCTTGGCATAGCCGGGTTCCTTGAACGCAGCAAACTCCTCCGGTGCCAGGCCGCGGAATTCGACCTCGGCTTTCCAGGGCTGGGTGACCGCGCCGATCACGAGCGCGCGTCCAGGTTCCTCGGCCAGGACGCGCCAGCCCTGGTCGAGGACCTCGTCCAGAAAGCCGGGTGCGTGCTCGCGCCTCGAACGTTCTCCACCCATGAGTAGCTCGCGGCCGGTAAAGATGGCCCGCACGATGGTGGATCGCCGTAAGTCGAGGTCGTAAGCCACTCCGAAGGTTACGTCCGCCGGTGCAGCGACTCTGGTCTGATGGACCTCACGAACTTCGTACTTGGGGATGAAGCGATCGACCAGGGGGTTGCGAGGCCCTCCGCGAGCCACCTTGCCGTACCGATACCAGGTAAAGCCGGCATAGCCCACGCCCAGCATGGCCACGGCACCCGCCCCCGCTCCCATCACTCCGACCGTCTTACGAAACGCTCGCCCCATATAGTCCTCTCCCTGGCGGGTGTAATGCTTTGCCGCGGGACGCGTCAGCAAGTACGAAGGCAATTGTGCTATTGGCTGGATACCAAAACAACAAGGAGTACTTCGAATGAGCAACTCTGCCGACCTGCGACTGGGATGCACATGTGGCTGTGCCTGCGGCGACGAATGTCCCTCCGGCGACCGCCCCTGCGACGATGCCGGCAGCCGCAAGGAGAAGGTGCACTCAGGTCCCTGTCGGCCCGAACCGTTCGGTCTTGATCCGACCGGCGTCGTGCCCCGTCGCGACCAGGAGATCGGCGGCCCGCTCGACGAACGCGGTGGGTCCGCAGGCGTAGACCAGCGGCCGCTCGGCTGGAGACCAGGAGACCTCCCTAAGAAGCGCCTCGTCGATCCGGCGGCGATGGCCGTTCCAACCGTCGGGCCATTCCCGGGTCAGGGTGAAGAAGATCTCGATCGGTGCGGAGTTGAGCTGCTCGAGCTCCTTACGGTAGATGACCTCACTTAGCGACCGCGTCGAATACAACAGACGCGCGGGAACCAGGCTGTGGGTGGCGGCGTGGTGCCGGAGCATCGAACGAAGTGGGACGATTCCCGAGCCACCGGCCAAAAGGAGCAGCGGTCCGTCCAGCGCCTCGTTCCAGACGAAGTAGCCGCCGATCGGACCGCGGAGCTCGAGCCGGTCCCCCGGATGGAGCACATCGAACAGGTACGGGGACACCTCGCCGTCCTCGAGCCGCTCCACCGTGAGCACGACGTGCTCATCCTCCGGTCCCGACGCGATGGAGTAGCTCCGCTCGGCCTGATACCCATCTTCCGCGGTAAGCCGGACGTCAACATGTTGGCCGGCAAGGTGGCCAGGCCAGCCGGGGCAGCGGAGGACGAGGCTCCGCACCCGCGGCGTTTCATCGAGGACCTCGACTACCTCGGCGAGCTGCCAGTTCAGTCGCCCCAGTACCGCTGCTCCCGCCACGGATCACCGTAGATGTGGTAGCCGTTCTGCTCCCAGAATCCGGGCTCGTCTTGCTGGGTCAGCTCCAGCCCGCGTACCCACTTGGCGCTTTTCCAGAAGTACAAGTGCGGAACGAGCAAGCGAGCGGGCCCCCCATGCTCGCCCTCGAGTGGCTTGCCGTCGTAGCCGTGCGCGATCCAGGCCTTGCCACCGGTCAAGTCCTCGAGCGGGACGGTGGTGGTGTAGCCGCCGTCACTCTAGGCCGTGACATACTTGCCGGTCGTGCCGGCCGCCTCGAGAAGCA
>JBBQXQ010000184.1:0-4296 GCA_038209515.1 Gemmatimonadales bacterium | reverse complement strand
CCACAGAACGCTCACCTGGGTCGTGATGCTCGGACTGATCGGGGTGTTCATCTATCTGGGCACGACCTCGCGTCGAAATCGGCGGACCGACGAGCTGCGGCGTGAGGATGCTAACGAGACGCACACCTGATCGTGGCGAAGTACATGGCTGCGCGTCACTGGCATGGCGGCAGGCCGCAGGAAACGCGATGACGTCAGCCGCGTCACGAGTCAGGCGCCTGCGTTCCTCACCATACGCCGGCAGTACTGCGCCGGCGTAACCGTCGCGCCCTTTGATATCCGCTGCTCGCGGGGCCGCACAAAGAGTCCACGCTGACCCAACCACCCGAGGACCCCGGCGTCCCTTCCAACCCAAGCCAGCACCGAGGCGCACCCGACCAGATCAGGACGCACGACGTAGCCTGCTGCCACGAGGTCGAACGGGTAGAACCCGTCCTGGCCAATGTCGCGCTCCCAATAGGTCAACCAGCCGCGCGCGCGGGCAGCCACCCAGCGAGCCGCGCCTCCAATGGTCGTCAGGCGATCGAGGTCTCTACCGGTCACCGCGATTTCGCGTGCCGCCTCGTAGGGAATGAGCGTCAAGGGGAGGTGCAGGTCGAGGAGTGCAATCGCGGCCTCCGGATCCTTCGCAAAGTTGAAGTCGCGAAAGACCGGACCGTGACCGAGGATGCTTGGGGCCGTACCTCCCTCGACCGGATGGAACAGGTGCCCCCTCCGCCGCCCAATCACAGCGACAATCCGCTCACATTGATCCGGAGGTCCGGACGGTCTCGAAGAAGCATTGCGAGATTCGTGAGCGGGCCCAACGCGAGAATGACCAGCGGCCCTTCCTCCAGCGCCCGCGCCAAGGCGTTGTGCGCGGTCGCTCCGCCAGCCGCGCCACCACCGCCGACCAATTCCTTCATCGGCCGTGCAACCCCACGCCCGACCGCGAGGCGTCCCCTGCCGTTCGCCGAGAGTTGGTCGACCAGCGCGCGCGTGGTCGAGTCAGTCACGTCGAGGGCAGCGTTGCCGAAGACGGTGGAGACCCCCACGATCTCGACCTCGGGCGACTGCGCAAGCAGCACTAACGCGAAGCAGTCGTCCGGATCTGTACGAGGGCTATGTCCGCACGCGGCGTCAGTGTCGATCCAGAGCCTCAGCGGACGGGGCCACCGGGGCACGGCTGCCGTCACTACGAGTCGAGGCCCGGCCGGCTCTCCCCTGCGCCAGGCTTCCAGCGGGAGGGCGAGTGTTATGGCGAAGAGCGCGGCGATGGTGAGCAGACCAACGACGATGACGCGTATCAAGGTTCTCACGCTGGCAGCGGACCTACGCCTGGAGCTCTCTCGGTTCTCCCAGCTCCAGGGGAGACCTCACCGGCCGCGTGCCGTCCTGATCGTCCCAGGCCAGCCGCGCCTCGCCGAACGGCATGGCGAGCACCTTTGGAAGGGTGAGCTCGGCCGGATCGCGGTAGCTCGGCACACCGATGGTGATCGCCGGCTGCGGCACGTTTCGGCGGAGGGTGCCGTGCAGCCAGTCCCACACGGTGAGCCCGCTCGACCAGTTGGAGTTTGCTTCCTCCTCGATGATCGAGTGATGAATCCCGTGCAGTCGCGGCGTCATGACCAAACGGCTTATCCGCCGCTCCAGACCGATGGGCAAGCCCACATTCGAGTGATGGAACAGGATCGAGCAAAAGAGAAACGTCTGCCATGCCGAGAGCGCCAGCGGTGAGACTCCGATAACCATTACCTGCGCGGCACGCCAGGGCACCGACACCGTGAGCTCGGCGAAGTGGAACCGGAGCGCGGTCGAGGCGTCCATATCGAGGTCGGCGTGGTGTACCAGGTGAAAGCGCCAGAGCCACGGCACCTGGTGCTCCAACACGTGCCAGAGATAGAGGGTGTAATCCATGAGGACTACGGCCAGCGCCACTTCGGCCCCGAGCGGGAGTCGCATCTGCTGGAGCAGCCCCCAGCGCCGTCGCCACACCAGGCGGGCGAGTGGAGCGACTATCGGTCGCTCCGCGACCTGCAGTGCGATCGCACCGAACCCGCCGACCGCGAGATTCCGGATATCGCGCCGGAGCTTCGGCTCGACCTTCCGCTGTCGCAGCGCTTGCCGTCGCTCCAGCCAAACCAGTGCGGCAAACCAGCCCACCGCAAGTCCCGTGGAGAGCCAGCGCGGGAGCGGGCGCTCCCCGCCGCTCACCTTACTACCCGACCAGCGCACTTTTCTACTCCCCTCTCGCTGTAGCTCCGGCCGTTCGGTCCAGCGCATCGTGACGGCCGCAGAACAATGTGGTAGTGCCCCGCCGAGCCGGCTGCCGTGACGGATGGCCATCCGTTCTGGATGCCGCGCTTGATGCTCTCCACTGTCGCAGCTCGCCGGCATTCACGCCTTACCATCGATAGGCGTAGTCGATGGTCACCTGCTTCTTCGGGCCGGTGATCGTCCAAGCCAGATTGATCCCGGAGTCCTGGCACCGCAGCTCGGCCGAATAGGAGTCCGCCAGGCAGAGGTGCGGCCGATTCGCCTGCCATAGACCGGCGGCATCCGGGGCCATGTCAAAGAGAAGCACGGGATGCTCGGGTCCGAACCGCAGGTGCTCGAGGCGGATCACAGCGGAGCCGAGGTTCGACCAGCGGAAGACGTTTCTGAACCGCACGTCTCGGCCACCGTCGGGGCGCCAGAGCCCCGACTCGGCAAAGGTCAGGATCCGTTCCACCGGGCTTTCAACGATGACCCCACCTGAGCCGGTACCAACCCATCCCGTTGCTCCGGCGCTCTGGGCGCGGAAGTGCAGCCGGCGTACGGCTCGGAGACCTCGCCAAAGTTCCACCGATCGCGCCATTATGTCTCCCCGAAGCATCAGTATTCACCCTGGCCACCGGCCGTACCCGACCGGTCAGCGGAAGGTCGCAATCGCCTCCAACGGCTTCCGGCGGAGACGCGGCACCATGGCGTCCGGCGCGGGATAGCCGGTCACCACCAGCATCACCGGCCGCTCGGTCGCGGGCCGCTCCAGCACCTCGCTCAGAAACCCCATCGGGTTGGGTGTGTGGGTCAACGACGCCAGCCCCGCATGGTGCAGTGCCGCAAGCAGCAGTCCTGTCGCGATTCCCACCGACTCCAGGACGTAATAATGGGCCTGCCGCTTCCCCTCGGGGGTGAGGCCATAGCGCTGGGCGAAGACGGCGATCAGATAGGGAGCGGTCTCGAGATAGGCCTTGTGGGCGTCGGTCCCGAGCGGGGCCAAGGCCGCCAGCCACTCGTCGGGCGCGTGGGCATAGAACTCCTGTTCGGCCCGCTCGGCTGCTTCCCGGATCCGGCGCTTGAGACCCGGGTCACCGACGACGACGAAGTGCCAGGGTTGGAGGTGCGCTCCACTCGGCGCCGTACTGGCCGCCTCCAGGCAGGCCTCGATCACTGAGCGTGGCACTGAGCGGTCGCTGAACTGGCGCACGGTGCGCCGGCGGGCGAGGTCGGCAGCAAACGCGCGACTGCGCGCTATCATCTCCGCCGCTGGGTACTCGCGATAGCTCGTGAGCCGCTCGAAAACCGCTCCAGGCGGGGGTTCGCGCATTGTCGTCTCCTCCTGACTCGCGGCCGTCTAACGGATTGAGCGGGGCGAGCCGCTGGTCCGCGCGATCTCTCTGGGAGGCCTCGGGCCATGTGTCCCGAATTGGACCGGCTCCGCCTCCGCAGGGAGATAGGCCAGGGTGAGGCAATAGTAGAACGCCTGGCCCCAGGGGACCAGGCGCGATGTGTGGCTGCCAGCGGCCGATCTACTTGCCGGCCACGTGCTGCTGCGAGGACTGAAAGAGGGGCAGGTACTGTCCGTAGCCCTCCTCCTCCAGCTTCGACACGGGCACGAACCGGAGCGCCGCCGAGTTCATGCAGTAGCGCAGCCCGGTCGGCGCGGGTCCGTCGTCGAACACATGCCCCAGATGGGAGTCGGCGTGGGCGGAGCGGACCTCGGTGCGGACGGAGAAGAGGTGCCGGTCCTGGCGGGCATGGATGTTGGCCGGCTCGAGCGGCTTGGTGAAGCTGGGCCACCCGGTTCCGGAGTCGTACTTATCGAGCGAGCTGAACAGCGGCTCGCCGGAGACCACGTCCACGTAGATGCCGGCCTCGTGGTTGTCCGAGTACGCGTTCCGGTAGGGCGGCTCTGTCCCTTCCTTCTGGGTCACCCGGTATTGCTCCGGCGTGAGCCGCTGTTTGAGTTCGGCGTCGGTCGGCTTCTTGTAGTCGGCCATGCTCCATCCTTTCGTCCTCGTCGGGGTACTCGCCGGTTGCAGGTTCGTCACCGGC
>JBBQXQ010000183.1:0-4579 GCA_038209515.1 Gemmatimonadales bacterium | reverse complement strand
ACCGCCGCGGGACGTGATGGTGGCGTTCATCGACGCCCACCGCGAGACGTACGGAGTCGAGCCGATCTGTGCGGTGCTGCCGATCGCTCCGTCGACCTACTACGAGCAGAAGGCGCGCCAGGCGGATCCTCGCCGCCAGCCAGCTCGAGTGCAGCGCGAGGCCCGCCTGCGCCCGGAGATCCAGCGCGTCTGGCAGGCCAACCGGCGGGTCTACGGGGCGAAGAAGGTCTGGAAGCAGCTGAACCGGGAGACGATCCCGGTGGCCCGCTGCACGGTGGCCCGGCTGATGCGCGACCTGGGGCTGCGGGGCGTGGTGCGGGGGCGGCGGATCCGGACGACGATTCCGGAGCCGCTGAGCGAACGCCCGCGGGACTTGGTGGAGCGGGACTTTCATGCGACCCGGCCGAATCAGCTGTGGGTGGCGGACCTGACCTATGTGGCGACCTGGCGCGGCTTCGCCTACGTCGCCTTCGTGATCGACGTGTTCTCCCGGCGGATCGTGGGCTGGCGGGCCACCAGCTCGCTGCGGAGCGATCGGGCGCTCGATGCCTTGGAGCAAGCCCTCTACGATCGCGACACCGACGCTGGCCTCGTGCATCACAGCGACCGGGGCGTGCAGTATCTGTCCATTCGGTATACCGAGCGGCTGGCGGAGGCGGGCATCGAACCCTCAGTCGGGAGCCGGGGGGATTCGTACGACAACGCGCTGGCGGAATCGGTGATCGGTCTGTTCAAGACGGAGCTCATTCGCCAGGCCGGGCCCTGGCGGGGGCTCGACGACGTCGAGTACGCGACCCTCGAGTGGGTCGCCTGGTTCAACACGCAGCGTCTGCTGGAACCGCTGGGGTATCTGCCCCCGGCCGAATACGAGGAGCAGTATCACCGCGCCTCAGCGGCTCAGGCCCCCGAGGTCGCACTCACGTAACCGAGTCTCCGGAAAAGCCGGGGCGATTCAGTGCTCGCGCCGAAGAAGATCCACTATGCGTCGATTAGACTTTGCGACCTTCGCCAGGATCGACACGTAGTTTCGTTCTACGAACTCTGTCGCCGTCCTAGTCAGAATGTGCTCTTCCTGAGCTAGGAGCCCACTAGATCTCGCTGGCATCGAAAACAGACCCCAAAGGCCATAAGTCTTCTGGTCACCGAGGATCTGAAGGGAAGGATCTGCCCCTAAGCCGACCTTTGTCCCTTTCTGAAGACGGGCGGCAACTCGCTCCCGACCGCGGAAGTTGCCGTCATGGTTCACATGATATCTGGCAAAGCCAGCCAATTGCTCGAACGTGAGAAACAGGTCGAGCGTGCTCTGGCTATCTGCTCCATTACCTTCCTGAACAACTTGAGTGAAGTAGAGGCCAAGCAGAAGCGTGGTGAATCCGCGGACAGAATTGGATACCGTCGTGAGGTTCCTGATGATGCCGCGACCGAAGCGGGACCAGAGCGGAACTAACCCAAGAGGGTCTCGTGATCCTTTGACCTCAGCGCGTGAGTCAAGGTCCGTTAGAAACATGCCGCCGTTGGAGTGGGCGTTGAGAGGAGCATACAAGAGTATCATGAACCGAGGATGTGACAGTGGCAAGGAGAAACGCCAAATCTCAAGCCTATTGGCCTACGATTGAGCAGGCCCAAGACTGACATGCAGCCGCGCGGCCGTGCTCCTCTGGGTGAACTCGGCTCCAATGGCTCCAGCACCGGCGGATACCCCACGTTGGCCCGCTGATGCGCGTTCCACGAGTCGCCAACGTTCACGATCGATTCCAAATGTTTCCGACATCTCGGCGTAGCCCTCGCCGCCTGGCGGGAGGCGCCTGCCATGACGGATGACCTAATATCTTCAGACCGTAGCTAATACAGCGTGCAAGCGGCTGGCATCCTAGGCCGCGGTCAACCCGTAGTGAATCCGGCCGACCGTTCATTCAGCAGCGCCCGGTGCGCATCCCTCGCGGCGTCCCGGTCCCGCTTCACTCGCTCGAGCTCCTGGAGGAGCGCGAGGCTGTAATCCGAGCGCATCGCCCTCAGGCAACATGGAGCCGCGGTACCCAGATCACGTCATTCGGGGGCGTGCCGAGAGCTTCCCGTTCAGAGGGGCCCAGGCTGGCAACCCAGGCAGCCAGGTACGCATCGAGCTGATCGTGGCGGCTTCCGTACCCGATGGGTTGCAGTGCCGTTGTCACAGGTGGGTCGGGCCAGCCCGTCCACGTCGCAGCTGCAGCGAGCTGGGCCTGCAGGCCAGCACTCTTGCTTTTGTGAATGCCGCCGACTCCTAACAGCGCGACGGTTGCCTGGGGAAATACCTCTAGACACTCCCAGCTCTTCCGGAGCCGCGCGAAGAGCGCGAACCCAACAAGCATCCATAGCTGATTCGCGTGCGGCATCCTGGCTACGGCACCGCCTTCCGCAAGGTGGGCAGCGGCCTTTACCCGAATCGCGGCAAACTGAGCTTCGTCAGGGGTCGTGATGCAGCTGATTCGCCGGACATCGAGTGCAAGCTCCGCGAGCCGGCGCTTGGTGCCCAGCGACTTCGGATCACTCGGTGCGTCAATGGCAACGCGGGCAATCCGGACCCCGAAGTGTTGCTCAACCTCGTGGAGATATCGAACGGCCTCGTCCGCAAACTCGCCGACGGGGGCTTCGATCAGAGCCTGGGGATTGCCTCGGCCTCGTGGCGGCACGGGTGCGTCTCGGTCTCGCAACCGCAGCGGTTCCACGCGGCCCATGCGCCGCACGCAAACGCTCACGGGGAGCGACTTGCCACGCGCGAACGCCACGTCTATGCCGGCGAAAGCTTTGGTGATTGTGTGTTCCATAGGACTAGAAGTCTCCTCAATGTGATAGCCTGACTCCTTCAATCGAAGCCCGCCCCGAACCTCAGACAGTCCTTGTCTCTGCCACGGGCACGCGACATCTTGCGCCATGAATCTTCCGGCAACCGCTGCTCGGCATAGCGCCTACTATTGCGCCACTGTAGCCGAGTTTGTGGCCACCCGCCCGAATGAGATTCTCGGATCTCTCAGCATCCACAGCCACGGCTCGATCGAACAGGCCCAGCGGTCCGCTTGGTCAGCGGAGATCGAGCTGCTCAAGCCCGCGGTGGCCGGCCTGCCTGGTACGATCTTGCTTGAGTTCGATGTCCCTCGGATCGGAAGTCGCATCGATGCGGTGGTGATCTCCGGCCCTGTCATCTTCCCGATCGAATTCAAGGTCGGGGAGACCGAACACCACCGCCAGGACATCTACCAGGCGTGGGACTACGCCCTCGACCTCAAGAACTTTCACAGCGGCAGCCACGCCGCGCCGATCGTCCCCATCCTGGTTGCTACTGAGGCAGCCCGCTCGGACAGTATCCTACCGGACCCACACGCCGACGGCGTCTCTCGGCCGGCTCTCTGCGGTCGGGAGGGACTTCGGCGACTCCTCGAGTCGGGCATCGGCAGTCGGCGCGGGCCACCGATCGATGGCATGGCCTGGGCTCGGAGTCCTTACCGACCCACTCCCACGATCATCGAGGCCGCCCAGGCGATGTACGCCGGCCATTCTGTTGAGGCGATCGCCCGTCACGAAGCCGGAGTCCGAAACCTCCACGAGACGTCCGAACGAATCGAACGGGTTGTGGATGATGCCCGCGCAGCCAACAGTAAGGCCATCATCTTCGTCACCGGGGTGCCCGGGGCAGGGAAGACCCTCGTTGGGCTCAACATC
The DNA here is from genome assembly GCA_038209515.1 of Gemmatimonadales bacterium. Classification (GTDB taxonomy): domain Bacteria; phylum Gemmatimonadota; class Gemmatimonadetes; order Gemmatimonadales; family GWC2-71-9; genus CAVVWJ01. The sequence goes on along the minus strand of JBBQXQ010000183.1, from coordinate 883 downwards.
GCGACGAAGCGCCGAGATGCTGCCCAGCCGACCCATGCCGTCTTTCTGTCTGGCAATGGGCCACTGGTCGCGGTGCTTCGGGAAGCCCTCACCCGGGACGGTGTCGAACGCCGTAGGCAGGAGGGCAAGAAGGGGCGAAAAGGCGACGTGGCACAAGAAGTCAAGGCGTTCATTCAAAACGTTCACCACTTCCGCGATGCTGGGCTGCGAGACGAGGATGCTCCCGCCGACCACGTGGTGATCTTTGATGAGGCCCAGCGAGCCTGGAATCTTCGGAAAACCGCCAAGTTCATGCAGCAGCGGAAGAAGCGTCCCGGTTTCTCGCAGTCTGAGCCCGAATTTCTTCTTTCCTACCTCGACCGCCACAAGGATTGGGCGGTCGTTGTTTGTTTAGTCGGAGGGGGACAGGAGATCAACGAAGGCGAGGCAGGGATCTCAGCCTGGCTGGAGGCGGTGCGGACGCAATTCCCCGCCTGGCGAGTCTACATCTCCCCGGAACTGACCGATAGCGAATACGCTGCTGGTCACGCCCTGGAGGCCCTGGCTGGGCAGGCCCACGTCACCAAAGACTCCAACCTTCACCTCGGGGTCTCGGTCCGGTCCTTCCGTGCGGAAAATCTGTCCGGGTTCGTGAAGGCGGTCCTAGACTGCGACCGTGTCTCTGCCAGAGATCTCCTTGCCTCGATACGCGACCGCTACCCGATGGCCATCACCCGGGATCTTAGCCGGGCGAAGCGTTGGATCCGCCAGCAGGCCCGCGGTACCGAGCGCTACGGCCTGGTCGCCTCCTCAGGCGCCCAGCGGCTCAAGCCACACGCTATCGATGTTCGGATCGACGTGGACCCGGTGCAGTGGTTCCTCAACGACGTCGATGACACACGGT
>JBBQXQ010000182.1:0-4612 GCA_038209515.1 Gemmatimonadales bacterium | reverse complement strand
TGCAGCAGGTCCTCAAGAACCTCCTCTCCAATGCCTTCAAGTTCACCGAGCGGGGCGGCGTATCGCTCAAGGCCAGCGTGGCGACGCGCGGCTGGAACCCGGAGCAGGAGATTCTCAACGGTGCGAACACGGTCATTGCGTTCTCGGTGACCGATAGCGGCATCGGCATTCCCAGGGAGAAGCACTCCGTCATCTTCGAGGCGTTCCAACAAGGCGACACCGGGACCAGCCGGAAATTCGGCGGCACCGGACTGGGTCTCTCCATCAGCCGTCAGATCACCCGGTTGCTCGGCGGTGAGATCCGGATCGAAAGCACGCCCGGCGCAGGCAGCACGTTCACCTTGTATCTGCCGTTGATGTATCCGGCCCAGCCGGGTGAGGCCCCTGCGGGCGACGAGGATGGCGCGGGCGGCGTCGCAACGCTGAGCGAGTCGAGGCCGATGCCGACGGCCAGCTCGAGGGTCGTGCTTGCCCCTGTGGTCGACCGCGCGGTCAGCGATGACCGGGGTCAGATCGAGGAGGGTGACCGCGTCCTCCTCATTGCCGAGGACGATCCCCACTTCGCGCAGATCCTTCTCGACCTGGCGCGGGAGCGTGGGTTCAAGGGGCTCGTGGCGCAGACGGCGGACCGGGCGCTCGCGCTGGCCCGGGAATATCAGCCGACGGCCGTCACCCTGGACCTGAGGTTTCCCGATGCCGATGGCTGGACCATTCTGGACCGGCTGAAACATGACGCTTCCACCCGGCACATCCCGGTGCACATCATCTCGGTGGAGGAGAACTGGCAACGGGGGCTGCGGCTCGGCGCCATCGACTTCCTGACCAAGCCGGCCACCAAGGAGTCGCTGTCGGACGCCCTCACCACCCTGCACGAATTTGTGGACCGCCCGGTCAAGCGGCTCCTCGTGGTCGAAGACGACGAGGTGCAGCAGCAAAGCATTGCGGAGCTGATCGGCAACGGCGACGTGCAGACCACGGCGGTCAGCACCGGGGCCGATGCGCTCGCGGCGCTCCAGCGCGAGACGTTCGACTGCATGGTGCTCGATCTTGGCCTGCCTGACATGACCGGCTTCCAGCTCATCACCCGGGTGAAGGGCGAGACCGGGCTGCGGAAGCTCCCAATCATCGTATACACGGGGAAACAGCTGACCAAGCGGGAAGCGGCCGAGCTCCGGCGGATCGCCGAGTCGGTGGTCATCAAGGATGCGCAATCCCCCGAACGGCTGCTCGACGAAACCGCCCTCTTCCTTCACCGCGTCACGGAAGGCCTGCCGGAGTCGAAGCGGCGCATGCTGGAGCAGCTGCATCGGACCGATCCCACCCTCACCGGACGAAAGGCCCTGGTGGTGGACGACGACGTCCGCAACATCTTCGCGCTCACCACCTTCCTCGAGCGCAGCGAGATGAAGGTGATCCACGCCGAGAGTGGGCGCGACGGCGTCGCCCGCCTCCAGGACACGCCCGACGTGGACGTCGTGCTCATGGACGTGATGATGCCGGAAATGGACGGCTATGAGACCATGCGCTCAATCCGGCAGATGCCCAAGTTCCGCAATCTCCCGATCATCGCGGTTACCGCGAAAGCCATGAAGGGAGACCGGGAGAAGTGCATCGAGGCCGGCGCGTCGGACTATATCGCCAAACCGGTTGACATGGAGCAGCTGTTGTCGTTGTTGCGTGTATGGCTGTACCGGTAGGCGGCCGGTCAGGCGGTCAGGCGGTCGGGCGGTCAGCTCAGGAAGACGAGCCGACTGCAGCGGCCAGGGTGACCGGCGTAACTGATGCAACTGAGCAGCCGACGGCCGGACCGACCGACCGGCCGACCGACGACCGGGTCAACATTTTGCTCGTCGACGACCAACCCGCGAATCTCGTCGCCCTGGAGGCGATGCTTCAGGGGCTGGGGCAGAACCTCATCAAGGCAGAGTCGGGCCGGGAGGCGCTGAGGCGGCTTCTAACCCAGGAGTTCGCGGTCATTCTCCTCGATGTGAAGATGCCGGAGATGGACGGCTTCGAGACCGCGGAGCTGATCCGGGAGCGGGACAAGTCACGCCATACTCCGATCCTGTTCCTCACCGCGGGCGACAACACCCAGACGCAGGCCGTTCGCGGGTACGCCGTCGGGGCGGTGGACTATCTGGTCAAGCCGGTGGTGCCGGAATTCGTGCGGTCGAAGGTCGCGGTGTTCGTCGAGCTGGCAAAGAAGAACGAGCTCCTTCGCCGGCAGGCCAAGCTGCTGGCGGAGAGCGAGCAGGCAGCACTGGAGCTGGCGGAGACCCGGGCCGAGCTGGTGCGCGACCTCGAGCACAAGAACCGGGAGCTGGAGAGCTTCAGCTACGCCGTCTCCCACGACTTGAGGGCGCCGCTCCGGCGGATCGACAGCTTCAGCCGTGCGGTGCTCGAGAGTCAGGGCGACCGGCTGGACGAGGCGGGACAGCGCTTCCTGAGTCGGGTGCGCGAGGCAAGCCAGCACATGTCGCAGCTGATCGACGACGTATTGCACCTGTCCCGGGTGACCCGGGCCGACTTGCGGGACCTGGAGGTCGACCTGAGCAGTATCGCCGCCTTAATTCTCACGCGACTCCAGGAGAGCGAGCCCGAGCGCAAGGTGGACGTGAAGATCCGTCCGGGAGTCCTGGTCACCGGGGACGGTCAGCTGCTCAAGATCGCGATGGAAAACCTGCTGGAGAACGCCTGGAAGTTCACCGCGAAAGAGCCGGAGTCACGCATCGAATTCGGGATGACGCAGACGGGCGGTGAGGCAACTTACTTCGTGCGGGATAACGGCGCGGGGTTCGACATGACGTACACCGACCGGCTCTTCGGTCCATTCCAGCGCCTGCATCCGCAGGGGGAGTTTCCGGGGAATGGCATCGGGCTCGCCACGGTGCAGCGCATCATCCACCGGCACGGCGGCCGGGTCTGGGCCGAGGGCCTGGTGGGGCAGGGGGCAACCTTCTACTTCACGATGGGCCGCACTCGACCCACAGCATCTCCCGCAGCCTGACTCCGCTCTCTCGCCTTCACGATCCCGCAGCTCGACCGTGGATGCGGCTCCGCTGCCGGGCACTCCCGTGCCGGCTTGTGGCTTACCAGCTCCAAGGGATCTGGCTCTAGCGCGGGGGTGGTCTCTGGGGGAGGGTCGATGTTGGCCAGGCCAGTGCCTCGCTGACCTTGGTCAGAAGCTCGTCCCGGGTAAACGGCTTGGCCAGGAAAGGCGCGTCGAGCTCACTCAGTCCATACTGCACGAGCACTTCCGCCGGGTGGGCGGACATGTAGAGGGTCCGCTGACCCGGCCATCGCTGCTGGATGGCGCGAGTGACCTGGACCCCGTCCGCCAGCGGCATCACGACGTCGACCATGACCAGCTGGATGCCGACCCGTGCGGTTTCGAGCACCTCCATCGCTTCCTCGCCGCTTTCGGCCTCGAAGACCCGGAATCCCCATTCACTCAAGAGACGATGCGCCATGCGACGCACCGTTGCCTGGTCGTCCACGACCAGGATGCTGGGAGCGCTCCGGACATCGGGGAGAGTCACGCTAGGATCGATTCACAAAAAGAGAAAGGCTCCAACCCGGACACCTTACCTTACTCACCAGTCCATAGCGGGATAGTGACGCAGGTCACACCAAGGAAAAGCTGCGAGGCGCTCACTCCAACTCCTCCCTGCGGTCCTGACGGTCCTCGAGCCGCGATCGCCGCTGGTCGTCCAGGGCCCCGGCCGAGAGCCGTCCGCGGAACTCGAAATGGCGGCCGTCGAGAACCCGATCGCGGTCCCCCGACCGGGCGGAAGGAGTGCCGGGTCGCACCGCAAGCACCTGGTCCACCATCACGGTTGCCGGCTGCCATTCCCCCGGGGCGATACCAGGGTACAGATGGGCGAATCTGGACCTGAGGAGCGCCTGACGGACATCCGCTCGCACCCGACGCCCTCGCTGTACCCCGGCACGGGAGTCTTGGCTCATGCCCCGTGGCCTCTTTTCTCGCCCGGCGTGTGGGCGGGCGAGCGAGTCTCAGTTTCGTCAAGCCGGCCTGGTTCCACACCGGAGTCGCTGAGACGGGTTGACCCTGTGGGGAGACCATCCGGCCGGACCGAGCTTCCGCGGTATTCGAAGTGCTCCTGACGGAGCAGTCGCGTGCCGGTGATGATCCCCGCCTTGGCATTGTCCTGATGCACGAGATCGGTGATATGGCGGAGCAGAGTTTCAACCGGCATCCAGACGCCCGGCTCGATCCCGGGATACAGCTGTGCGTGATCTGCCCTGACCCTGGCCTCGCGGCCGCGTTTTTGAGTCATCCGCTTCTCAATGATGCCACTGCGAGGCCGATCGTCCTTGCACCTCGTGGCGGTAGTGTTCGGGGCGCCCTCTAGTATACCGCCGGGATGGGAGGGCAAGAAGGAGCCAAAAACTCGACGCCGTACACTAATACAACAGCGTACGGCGCCAAGCTTGGAATCTAGCTCAATTGTCCGCGGTCTTCTGACTACCTGTCGCCGCGACCGCCGCCGCCGCCTTGGCCACCGCCTTGGCCACCACCCCAACCACCACCGCCACCACCTTGGCCGCCTTTCTGGCCGCCGCCGCCACCGGGCCCGAATCCGCCGCCACC
>JBBQXQ010000181.1:0-4638 GCA_038209515.1 Gemmatimonadales bacterium | reverse complement strand
ACACCAGAAGAGCACCGAGGCCTCCAGCTTCCCCCGCCCCCCCTGCACCGTGGCCACGTTGAGATCGAGCCCGGCAAAGCCCAGCGCTCGCGCAACGACCTGGCGCTTGAGCGGGAGCGGCACGCCGTACCCGGCCGCGCTGCCCAGCGGCGAGCGGTCAACCTGAGCCCAGAGCGCCGGCAGCGACTCGACCGTGTCCAGAATCCCCTCGGCGAGCGCACCGGCCCAGAGTCCCGCCGACGACGGCATGGCTCGACGCCCGTGGGTGTAGCCGGGCCAGAGAACCCGGCGATGACGCTGGGCAAAGGCCAGCAGCGCGACGGCAAGATCCATCGCCGAGGAGTGGAGCCGCAGCAGCTCGTGCTTGAGAAAGAGCCGGATGTCGCAGGCGACCTGGTCGTTGCGCGAGCGGCCGGTGTGGAGTCGCTCGCCGGCACCGGGGGCCTTATTGGTGAGCCAATACTCGACCGCGGTGTGGACATCCTCGTGTCGCTGGTCCAGCTTGAGCCGCCCGGTGGACACCGAGTCCAGAATCTCGCGGAGGCCGCGCCGCATCCGGGTATGCTCGGCGTTGGTGATCAGCCGGGAAGCACGGAGTCCCTCGATGTGACCCAGGCTTCCCAGCACGTCCCAGACCAGGAGGCGCGCATCCCAGACCCGGTCGTCGCCGGCGGTGTACTCCAGCACGCGCTGATCGAGATCGGTCGGGGTCCAGAGGGTGGTGGTGCGCGCCATGACTCACTGCCCCGCGAGGTAGGCGCGAACCAGTTCCGCGTAGAAGCTCCGTGCCGCCATTACCTCCGGCACATCCACGTACTCATCCGCGGTGTGGGAACGCCGGCTGGTGCCGGGCCCGCACTTGAACGCGTCGGACTCACGAAAGAACACCCAGTCGGAGCAGGTGGGGCTGCCGAAGTGGGTGGCATCCGGCCGCAGGTGTGATGCGGTAGCCAAGAGGCGGGAGGCCAGCGGGGTTTCGCAGGGGACCAGGCGTCGCGAGGTCACGATGATATCGGAGCCGAGCGACTGTCGCATCTCTTCGGCCAGCTCCTCGTGGGTCCAGTCCGGCGTGCTCCGGACATCGAGCACGGCACGCGCGACCGGCGGAGTGACGTTCCGGGCTACCCCGGCCTCGAGCATCGTAGCGGTTGCGGTTGCGCGGCCCAGAATGGGATGCGACCGGGAAGTGAAGAGACCGTCGAGCTTGAGCAGATCGCGGGCGAGCACCGATGAAGCATTGGTGAACTCCCCGTCGGCGGAGGCGTAGGCCGCGTGCCGCTGATCGCCCTGGGCCACGAGATCCACCATCAGGAGACCGCGCTGGGCGATGGCGAAGTCGAGACTGGTCGGCTCGCCGATCACGGCGGCATCGATGTCGCCGACCTCCTCGGCAAGGTTGCCCATGGTGGTGTTCTTGGTCTCTTCGCTGAAGCCGAGCAGAATCAGCAGCCTGCCCGAATCCATCCCACCCTTGTCGACCACATCCTTGGCGGCGTAGAGCATCGCCGCCACCGAGGCCTTGGCGTCTCCCGAGCCACGGCCGTACAGCCGGGCGCTCTCGATCGCGGGAACGAAGGGGTCGCGGGTCCATCCCGCCCCGGGCTGCACCACGTCGAGATGGGACACGTACGCCAGCGTCGGCCCGATGCTCCAGCCTCGCACCTCGATCCGGACGCCGTTCGCATCACGCTCCACGTCGAGCCCCCACCGGCGGACGGTCTCCTCGACGAACACCGCGAGGTCCGTGTCCTCGCCACTCAACGATGGTATGGCGACCAGCTCGCGCAGCAGGTCGATCTCACCCGGCAAGGTCCACCCCCAAATAGGTGGCCTTCTCCTTGCGGCCGACGATCATGGTGCCGCAGCCGGCGCCGGTGAAGACCTCGAGCAGGAGCGCATCGGGTGCGCGGCCGTCGATGATGTGGGTCCGCTCCACTCCCCCGGTGGCGGCCCGGATGCAGGCCTCGACCTTGGGACGCATGCCGCCGCTGAGCACGCCATTGGCCATGAGGCCGGCCAGATCGTCCGGGTCGGCGAAGGTGACCAGGGTCGACGGGTCGTTGCGGTCGCGGAGGACGCCCGGCGCGCCGGTGAGGAAGATCAGCTTCTGGGCCCGGAGCGCCACCGCGAGCGCCTCGGCCACCGTGTCGGCGTTCACGTTGAACACCTCGTCCCCCTCCCCGCCGGCCAGACTCGCTACCACCGGCACCATGCGCGCATCCATCAGGGTCACCAGTACCCGGGGATCCACCCGGTCGATGTCGCCCACGTGGCCATAATCCACCCGCACGGTGGCGCCGGCGTCGTCCACCACCGACACGGGAGGGCGCCGGTGCGCGGTGATCAACTCGGCATCCACACCGCTCAGTCCCACCGCTTGCACCCGGTGGTCCCGCAGCGCGGCCAGCAGGTTCACGTTGATCTGGCCGGCATAGACCATCTTGGCGATGTCGAGCGCCCCGTCGTCGGTCACTCGTCGCCCGGCGACGAGGCGCGGCTCGAGGCCGAGCCGGCGGCTCAGCGCCGTGGCCTGGGGGCCGCCGCCGTGCACCACGACGATCCGGATCCCCAGCGACGTCAGCAACGCGAGCTGCCCCGCGACACCGTCAAGCGTATCCGGCTCGCTCAGGACGTCGCCGCCGAGCTTTACCACGAAGACCTGATCGCGGTAGGCCCGCACGTAGCGGAGCGCGCCCTTGAGACCGGCGATGCCCTTGCTTGTGTCAATTGCCATGTCGGCTCCTTTTACCTCTTACCTCTCACGATTACCGATCAGCTCGAGCAGCAGCGCCCGCTGGGCGTGCAGCCGGTTCTCCGCCTGGTCCACCACAACCGAGTTCGGGCCGTCGAGGACCGTGTCGTCGATCTCGACATTGCGCCGCACCGGCAAACAGTGCATGACGATGCCCTTCCCGCCCCGGGTGGAACGAAGCCTTGGCGCGGTCAGCCGCCAGTCGCGCAGGCCGGCGCGCAGCTCGGCCTCTTCCTCCGGCTTCCCGTACAGCTTTACCGATCCCCAGGACTTGACGTAGACGGCATCGGCTCCAACCAGTGCCTCGTCGGGATCGTCGATGATATGCACGAGCTCGCCTCCGGCCTCTTGCGCGGTCTTCCGGATCAGCGCGCTGTCCTCCGGATCGAGCTGATAGCCCTCGGGTCGGGCAATGACGATCTCCATGCCGAGCCGAGCGGCGGCGAGCGCGGCGCTGGCGGGGACCGCGGTGGGCAGGGCCTTGGGATGCCAGGCCCAACTGAGCACGAAGCGCTTTCCCTCGACCGAGCCCAGCTTCTCCCGGAGCGTCATCGCGTCGGCCAATGCCTGACAGGGGTGCCGCCGGGCAGACTCCAGATTGATCACCGGCTTCTCGCAGTGCTGGGCGAAGCTCTTGATGATCGCGTCCTGCCGGGCAACTGCCCAATCGGACCCACGGGGAAACGAGCGTACACCGAGCGCGTCGGCGTATCTGCCCAGCACCCGCGCCGCATCGACGATGTGCTCGACCGAGGCACCGTCCATCACCGCGCCCGGCTCGGTCTCGAGGGTCCAGCTGCCTTTGCCGGGCTCCAGCACGACCGCGTGCCCGCCATGGAGGAACATCGCGGTCTCGAAGCTGGTCCTGGTCCGGAGGCTCGGATCCATGAAGATCATGGCCAGCACCTTCTTCTCGAGCCCGCCACTGACCTCGCCCCGCTTGATCCTCCCGGCCAGGGCCAGCAGCTCCTCGACTTCGGCCGGTTCCCAGTCTTCCAAGGCGAGGAAGTCGCGTTTGATCACCGAAGCACTTCCTTGAGGCCGTCGAGGAGAAGATCCGCCTCCCGGTATGAGAGCGAGAGCGGAGGCAGGAGCCGGAGTACCATGGGGTCGGTGGCCGTACCGGTCAGGATGCGAAGCCGGAAGAGGTCCTGTTGCACCAGAGTGGCCGGGCGCCCCAGGTGAAGCCCGAGCAGCAGGCCACGGCCGCTGACCCGGCTGATGCCGAGCGCCTTCGCCCCGCGGGTGAGATACCCTCCGATGTCGATGGCATTGGCGATCAGCCGCTCCCGCTCAATCACGTCGATCGTGGCCAGCGCGGCGGCGCAGGGAACCGGGCCGCCGCCGAACGTGCTGCCGAGGTCGCCGAGCGTCACGGTGCTGGTGACGTCCGCCGTTGCGATCACCGCTGCGATGGGGATACCCGACCCGAGCCCCTTGGCCAGGGTGAGAACGTCGGGCACCACGCTGAACGACTCGGCCGCAGTGAAGGCGCCGCAGCGGCCGATGCCGCACTGGACTTCGTCGAATATCAGCACGGCCTGCCGCTCGCGGCAGATCCGGCGGGCCGCACGGAGGAACTCCGGGGCGCAGTCTCGCGCCCCGGCAAAGCCCTGCACCGGCTCCACAATGACGGCGGCGACGCTCTCATCGACGGCCGCCTCGAGGGCGGCAACGTCGTTGAAGGGCACCTTCCGCGAGAGCGGAATCCCGCTCCGCCGGGCAGCTTCCTCGTACCTGGGGCCGTCGGTGCAGGCAAGCGTTGCGGCGGTGCGGCCATGCCAGCCACCCCGGACAGAGACGATGGTCTGCCGGCCGGCATACCGGCGCGCCAGGTGCAGCGCATTTTCATTCGCTTCCGCGCCCGAATTACAGAGGAATACCTG
>JBBQXQ010000180.1:0-4679 GCA_038209515.1 Gemmatimonadales bacterium | reverse complement strand
AGCTGGCCGAGGATCTTCTGCTCCTGGTGGAACATGAGCCAGTGGTCACGCTGGGCCGCGGCACTCGCCCCGGGAGCATCCCCTTAGCCCGCCCAGAATTATCGCGCCGCGGGGTCGAGGTCTTCGGGGTCGAGCGGGGGGGAGATGTCACCTTTCACGGACCGGGCCAGCTGGTCGGCTACCCAATCATCGACCTGCGTCAACACCGGGAAGATCTGCACTGGTATCTCCGCCGGCTCGAGGGGGGGTTGATCGGGGCACTCGACACGCTGGGCATCGTCGCAGGTCCCAACCCCGGGCTCACCGGTGTGTGGACTGGAGGGCGGAAGCTCGCGAGCATCGGCATCCACGTGAAGCAGTGGGTGACGTTCCATGGCTTTGCCTTGAACGTGACGACCGATCTCGACTACTTCGATCTCATCGTGCCCTGCGGTATCAAGGATGTGATCATGACCAGCGTCGCGCAGGAGCTGGGGCGAACCGATGCCGCGCTCTGGGAGGAAGCGCGCAACGCGGTGATCGAGGGAATGGGCCGGGCCCTCAACCTCGAGCCGGTGGAGAACACCGCGGGGCGCGTGAGGTAGCCCAGGTTGCCTTTGGGAGACTAACTGGTTTTTCTCCCTAGTATGGCTGACTCGACCCGACGCCCCTCCCCGGATGCCCAGGCGGATCAGCGCATCACGGAGATTCTCCGTGCGGCCGAGAGTTGGTCCCGGGAGGCTCCCCGAACCCTGATTCCCGCTATCCGGGCGGTATGCATCAGGCTGGCCGAGATGGTGGCGGACCAGCGGCATTACCTGGCACCGCTGCCCGAGCCCCAGGAGACCGAGCGGCGAGCGGTACTGTCGATGGTGGCGGACCGGCTCCGGTCGAAGCCGGTGACCGATGGGGTGGAGCTGCACCTAAAGGAGCTGGAGGAGCTGGAGCTGCGCTCCACCGGGTCGTGGGCCATGGTCGCGTCGGCTCAGACCGAGTGGATTACGACGGCCATCCGCTATCTGGAGCGCTGCGCGGCCCGCCTGCCGGCCGGCGAGCGCCCGGACCCGTATTGGGCAGATGACGTCGTCGCCGGGGTCATCGCCTCGGTGAGAGCCCTCATCGGCGTGGACGAGCTCCACGCCCGGACCGAGGCCCGCTACTCTGGTCCGGTAAGGCGGATTTCGCCGGAAGAAGAGGAGTAGGCCCGCACCCCGCCTTTTTCCGCAAATAGCTCGAAGAACCGGCCAAAGATCTCGATCCCGCTCCAGAGCTGAGCCAGGTCGAGCTTTTCGTTGGGCGAGTGCAGTCCGTCGTCGGGAAGACCGATCCCGGTGAGAATCACTGGGGCTCCGGCCAGGCCGAGCTCGGGCACGATGGGAATGGACCCTCCCGCCCGCACCCGCACTGCACTCCGTCCCACCACCTCCTCGAACGCCTCGTCCAGCACCGCAAAAGCGGGAGCGTCGACGTCGACCTGAACCGGATCGCCCCCGTGCAAGAGGGTGACCTTCACGTCGGCCCACTCGGGCGCGACCGCGGCCACGGCACTCTCGAGCGCTCGCCCGACCTCCTCGAAGCCCTGACCCGGCACCAGGCGCAGGCTCACCTTGGCGGTTGCCTGAGCCGGAATGACGGTCTTGGCTCCTTCCCCAGTGAATCCACCCTTGATGCCGTGAATCTCGAAGGTCGGAAGGGCCCACACCCGCTCGAACACGCTGCGATCCTCCAGGCCGGTGAGCTTCTTGCCGGTCACCTCACTCCGGAGAAAATCCTCCCGATCGAATGGGAGCTTGTTCCAGGTATCGAGCTCGGCTTTGGTGGGCGGCTTGACCGCTTCGTACACACCGGGAATGCGGATCTTCCCGTTGCTGGACTTGAGCTCAGCCAGAATCCGCACCAGCGTCTCGATCGCATTCGGTGCGACACCGCCGTAGGTGCCCGAGTGGAGATCGCGCTCGAGCGTGCGCACCGAAATCTCGGCATAACAGAGACCCCGAAGTGCGGTGTACACGCCCGGCCAGCCCGGGGCATAGTAGGACATGTCGCACACCAGCGCCGCATCGGCCCGGGTGCGCTCCGGCTCGTTCCGGAGCAGCTCGAAGATGACCCTGCCGCCGCACTCTTCTTCACCCTCGAAGATGAAGTGAACGTTCAGCGGCGGCCGCCCCTTGGAGTCCAGCACCGCCTCGTAGGCCTTGAGCAGGCAGAACACCTGACCCTTGTCGTCGGAGGACCCTCGGGCGTACAGCTTCCCGTCCCGCACAGCCGGCCGGAATGGCTCCGTGGTCCACTCGTCGAGCGGATCGGGGGGCTGCACGTCGTAGTGGCCGTAGATCAGGAGCGTCGGTGCATCCGGCACCCGCGGGCTCTCGGCCCACACCACCGGATGCCCGGGGCCTTCGATGATGTCCACAACCGGGCATCCGAGCTTCTTCAAGTGCCGCTCGAGCCACTGCGCCGCCCGGCGGCAATCGCCGGCATGTTCGGGCAAGGCGCTGATGCTGGGAATCGAGAGGAACTCGGTCAGCTCCTGAAGCATGCGGGGCTGCTCGCGTTCTACGAATTTGGATTTCATGATGATCGCCTCTCCTGCTACTACTTCGTTTCCACCGCCCGCTCCAGCCGCGCGTATGCGCTGTCGCCCTCGGCGCCCTCCATCAAGGTCTTGAGCGCGCTCACGCTCCGGCCGACATCGCGGTCGTGCCGCTCGTACCAGCGATCGAACAGGTCGAGCCGGGTCCGGTAGATTCGGGCCCCGATCAGCTGCGCGTTGTTGATCGGCCGCTCCGTCAGCCGCCCGATCTTGTAGGTTCGGAAGCGCTGGGCGATTGGGCCCTCCAGTTGAGAGCGAGCCCACGCCGCGGCGGACCTCCGGCCTTCCTCCAAGCTGGTGGAATCAGGATGCCGACTGTATAGGGTCTCCAACCGCTCCACCAGAGCCGCGTAGTAGTCGCCCAGAACGATCTCGTCGTGCCACCGGTCGGCCGCCTGCTGTGCCCTGGCGCTGTCCCCCCGTTCCTCGAAGAATGCCTGGGCCGAGCGATATCCGACCATCTGGGCAAAGCTCTCGTTGAACGGCGTCGCGCTCTTCACGTACAGTGTGTTGTGGGCGATCTCGTGAAACACAGTCACGGCCAGCTCCACCGAATCCCGGGTGAGCGCGGTGGACAGGAGCGGATCGTTGAACCAGCCCAGTGTGGAGAACGCGGACGAGGGCCGCAGGTAGGTGTCGTATCCCCTCAAGGAGAACTGCGCAGCCTCGCGCCGAGCCGCCACCGGATCGAAGAAACCTTTGTAGGGGATCCGCCCGACGATGGGGTACTTCCAGGTATGGGGGCAGATGCAGTCCTTGGGTGCGGCCTGAAGCACCAGCAGGAGCGTGTCGCGACCAACGTCCGAGTATGTGGTGTACGTCTGCTTGGCCTCGAGGCCGAGCCGTGCGGCGTAGTCCCGGGTCTCGAGCACCAGGCCGAGCGAGCGGCGGAGTGCGGCATCGATGTCAGGCCCGCGCACCAGGCGATCGATCGGCTGGCGGGACTGGAGGATCCGGGTTTCCTCGAAGCCGGCCCGGGTGAGGTAGCGGACGTCATCACTGGCGAGGTAGGCCGTACCGTATCCCGCGAAGAGCGCGGCCACAACAACGAAGAAGACCATGCGGCTCAACGCACCCGGACCAGAGCGATTCGCGGCTCGAGCGTGCTCGAGAGCGCCGCACCGGTCGGTGTTGTGAGCGTGAGGTCCACGGATGCGGCGCCGGCAGCCTGCACCACGCGAACGTGCCGGCCGGACCCTGCCCGCAATACCCCGCTGTGGCTGTAATCGACACCACTCGTGCTGTCCGGCGCTAGCGGATAGGGGATCCCTTCCGCCGCGGCCTGCTGGCGGAAGTTCCAGCTCCGGTAGCGGAGCCGTCCCGTCGGCTCGGCAAAGCCGGGCAGGTCATCGAGGTAGTTGGCCAGCTGCCACTCTCCAACCAGCTTCGAGAAGTTCTCCCCCGTTTTGGCCTCGACATTCGCGCCGCCGGTCTGGGCGGTGGCATCCAACCGGCGAGTGAGGTCGGTGCCCAGGAGAGTGTCGGCGGCGAAGTGATCGGCCAGCCACCGGACGAACAGCCAGTTGGCGCCGCGCTCCGGCAGGGTACCGGTGGAGTCCCTCGGCTCGATCAGAAAGAAGTCCTCCGGCGAGGTGAGATACTCGAAGGCATTGGCGAGGTCTCCGTTGACAGCGAACTCGCTGAAACACGACAGTGAATTCGGGCACTCGACATCCGGCACCTGCCGCCCGCCCAGCTCCTCGGCAAAGTGGGAAAGCCCTTCATTCAGCCAGGTATCCTCGGCTGAGCCACCCCGGACCAGCACGTGCTGATTGAAGCTGATCATGTGCTGGAACTCGTGGATGAACGTCGCCGGCAGGTGGCTTCGGGCGAACGCCTGACTGATGTCGCACTGGGTGTTGTTTACGTCGGGTACCAGTCCATAGAAGACCTCGGCCTCGTTGGACCCCGGATTGCTGGGCCCTTGCGGCAGGAGGTCGCCACCGAAGAAGTAGCCGAGGATGACTTGTCCCGTGTTGTTGCAGTCGGGGCTGAGCGCGTTCACGTGCTGAGTCAGCAATACCACGACGACGCCGTTCCCGTCGATATCCGACTCCCGCCCGAAGGCGGTCGTGTCGATCGGATAGAGGAATTGGTCGAAAAGGTC
>JBBQXQ010000179.1:0-4764 GCA_038209515.1 Gemmatimonadales bacterium | reverse complement strand
ACGGTCGCGACATCGGCGTCGGGTCCGGCGCCCTTGAACCTGGGGACGGCTGGCAACTACGTCATTCTCGCTAAATCCGGGGTCTCCACCACCGGCGCCACCTCGGTTGTGGGAGATATCGGACTGAGCCCGGCCGCCGGGTCGCTCATAACCGGGTTTGGGCTGTCCTCTCCGCCGACTACCTATACCACCTCGGCTTTGGTGAATGGAAAGGTTTACGCAGCCGACTACAATCCACCGACCCCGGCTAACCTCACCACCGCCGTGCTAGACATGCAGGCCGCGTATACCGACGCCGCCGGGCGCACCTTGCCTGACTTCACCGAATTGGGCGCCGGGAACATCGATGGGCTGACGCTGGCCCCAGGTCTCTACAAGTGGGGGACGGGAGTCTCCATTCCTAATGGTGTGACCCTCACCGGTGGCGCGAATGACGTCTGGATTTTCCAGATCGCACAGGATCTCACGGTGGGCAACGGCGCCATCGTGACCTTGAGCGGCGGGGCACAGGCCAGGAACGTTTTCTGGCAGGTTGCCGGGCAGACGACACTGGGAACGACATCCAACTTCAAGGGAATCATTCTGTCCCAGACCCTGATCGGGTTTAATACCGGGTCCACCATATTGGGCCGGGCCTTGGCACAGACCGCAGTTACCCTCAACGCCACGGCCATTACGAATCCGTAAGTCAATGCCGCACGGCTTAGCCTGCCATTTAAGACGGCAGGCTATCGCCGCTGCGTCGGCTCCCAACTCAAAACCGACCTGTTTCCCCCAGCCATTACCCCCTCGTTACCGTTGCCGCAGGGACGCCGCCCCGTATAGCTTGGAACCCGCACACCTCATCGGGATTCACCCTCATCCCCCATTGTCCCTATGCCGTTCGAGACCGCCATCGTCCAGGCGCCGCCTTCGGGATACGAGACTCCACTGCTCGCGCTCGCCTTGCCGCGTGGGAAGCTGCCCGCATCGCTCGAGGGCGTGGACAAGGGAGCCGGCGGCGCCATCGGACGAGTGCTCGCGGCCGGCGACTTCAGCGGCAAGAAAGACGAGACAGCGGTCATCTACCCCTCCGGCCCCGCACCCCGCGTGCTGCTCGTGGGCCTCGGCAAGCCCGACGAGATCGATCGCACCGCGATCCGGCGCGCCGCTGCCATTGCTGCCAAGAAAACGCGCTCGCTCGGCGTGACCCGTGCCGCCTTCCATCTCCCGCCCGAAGCCCGGGGCAAGGTGCCACCCGCCGAGGTGGGGCAGTCGATCGCGGAGGGACTGGCGCAAGGGGCGTGGCAGTACAACGAGATGAAGAAGCCGGGAGAGGACAAGAAGCCTCCGCTCGAGCGGTTCGACCTCCTCGCCCACGATGGCCCCGCCGAGCTGATCCAGGGGCACAAGACCGGCGAGGCGATCGGGGCAGGGCAGACTTTCGCCCGCGGCCTCCAGGTGCTGCCAGGGAACGTGGCGACGCCGACCTATATCGCCAACGTCGCCCGGGACCTGGCCCAGCGCTACGGCTTCGGCGTCACCATCCTCGACAAGGCCGCGATCATCAAGGAGAAGATGGGCGCGCTGCTCTCGGTGGCCCAGGGCAGCGCCGAGGAGCCGCGGTTCATCGCCCTGGAGTACAAGGGCGCGGACACGGCGCCCATCGTGTTGATCGGCAAGGGCGTCACCTTCGACACCGGCGGCATCTCGATCAAGCCGGCGCAGAACATGGAGGACATGAAGTACGACATGTCCGGCGCCGCCGCCGTGCTCGGCACCTTCGAGACGCTGGGCCGGCTGAAGCCGAAGGTCCACGTTGTGGGCCTGATCCCCAGCACCGAGAACATGCCGAGCGGCACCGCGGTGAAGCCGGGCGACGTGGTCACCAGCCACCTGGGCAAGACGATCGAGGTGATCAACACCGACGCCGAGGGACGGCTCATCCTGTGTGATGCGTTGTCGTACGCGCGGCGATACAAACCGGCGGCGGTGGTGGACATCGCCACCCTTACCGGTGCCATTGTTGTCGCCCTGGGTCACTCGGCCGCCGGGGTGATGGGCACCGACGAGAAGCTGGTGGCGGAGGTGCGCCAGGCCGGCGAACGGGCGGGGGAGCGGGTCTGGGAGCTGCCGCTCTGGGACGACTACCGTGACCTGATGAAGTCCGACATTGCCGATGTGAAGAACAGCGGCGGCCGGCCGGCCGGCAGCATCTCGGCGGGCTGGTTCCTCCGCGAGTTCGTGGATGGATTCCCCTGGGCCCACCTCGACATCGCGGGGACCGCGTACACCGAACGAGATGAGCCGGGGCGGGTGAAGGGGCCCACGGGCATGGGCGTGCGACTGTTCACGGAGTTCGTATTGGCGAGAAGCCAAAAAGCGTGAACGGTGTGGCCACGGAGAGATCCTTCGCTGCGCTCAGGATGACAATCTGTGGGGTGATCCTTCTCACCTCTTACCTCTCACCTCTCACCCTGGCTGCCCAAATCCCCGAAGAAGACCAATACCCCGAGGACACCCTCTCCGACACGCTCTACCGGGACACGGTCAACACCACCGCTCGCTTCCTGAAAGAACAGGGCCAGGTGAGCGTCCGGGTGCCGGTGCTCCCGATGCTCGGCATCGAAGGACCGAAGCCGGCGCTCACCCGCATCGTGTTCAACCGCGACTCGATCGAGTGGGGCCACGCCGCCACCGTCGGCGACCTGCTCACCCAGGTGCCCGGCGTCTACCTCTGGCGCGGCGGGTTCATCGGGCGGCCCGAGCTGGTGAACTATCACGGTCGCGGGAGCGCCTCGGCCGAGTATTACCTCGACGGTGTGCCGTACGTGCCGGCCGGGCCCGATAGCCTGGCGGTCGATCCCGCGCTCTTGTCCATCACCTTCCTGGACCGGATCGAGGTCGAGCGAGGGCCCGGGCAGCTTCGGGTCTATCTCTTTACCCGAAGGCACGACCGCCTGGCGCCCCGGACCGGCATCGGCGTTGCCCGGGGTGACAACAACTTTGCCCGCTACGACGCGGCGCTGGAGCGCCGCTTCGTCAACGGTCTCGGCTTCTCCCTCGCCGGCGACTACCTGAGCTCACCGACCGTGAGCGTCCGGAACAGCAGCTACTCCAACACCCAGATCTGGGCGCAGGGCAGCTATATCCCGTCGCCCCGGTTCGGCGTGCAGTACCAGTTGATCCGCTCCGCCCCGAACCGACACCCGTTCGTGATCAACAACGAGGGCGCGGACGATACGATCGGGCTCGGCTACAAGGTGAGGCGTACGGATGCTCAGATCCGGCTCTCACTCGCCTCCCGCCGGGCGGCCCAGGGACTGGGTCCTCGTATCGACCTGCTGTACAACCGAAGTGCCTGGACCGGAGGCGGGCTGGAACAGCAGATCAACCAGATCGGCGGATACCTCTCCTACCGCGCTTCGACTTTCTCCGTCGTGGGCTCGGCCTTCCATCGGACCCGGTGGACCCCGCTCGATACCCGGGCCAGCCTGGGCTGGAACCCGGTAGGCCCGTTCACCATCTCGGGCGACGCGGTCCACCAGCGGCACTTCGGCGGCCGGAACAGCGATTACGTCGACCTCGCGGCCGGGCTCCAGCTCATGCGCGGGCTCGCGCTCACCGGGACGGCTCGCCTGGGACGGATGGTTGCCGCCCCGGCCATTCTCACCGACACCGCCCAGGACGCACGTGACTTCCAGGGCGCGCTGGGCTGGGACCGCGCCCGGCTCGGCCTCCAGGTGGCCTACGCCAGGACGTCGGAGTTCGCGCCCTTCGCCTACGCCGACTACCTCCGCATCGCAGGGTTTGCGCCCGCGCCCGAGACCGATTGGATCACCGCGTCGGTCCGGCTCGCGCCACTCCAGTGGATCACCCTGGAGAGCTGGTACAGTGACCCGCGGAACACGTCGCCCGAGGGCGTTCCACCCACCCACTCGGTCAGCGCGGCGACGCTCCGTTCCAAGTTCCTGCGCCAGTTCCCCAGCGGCATCTTCGACCTCAAGCTCCGGTTCAGCGTGGAGAGCTGGGGCAGGGGGACGATCGGCCGGGACGCGCTCGGCGCGCCGATCGTGCTCAAGGGCGCCACCTTCTTCCGAAGCCTGATCCAGATCCAGCTCGACCGCTTCACCATCTACTGGGACCGGGGAAACCTCAGAAGCACCAGGCTGACGTATGTGCCCGGGTTCAGAATCCCGGGATTAGGGAGCAACTTCGGGGTGAGGTGGGAGTTTTTGAACTGAGCTGGGAGCTGGGAGCTAGGAGTCGCGAATTGACGAGTCCGGATGCGGAGCGAGCGGCATGAACCCGGCTCCAGCCTCGACGTTCCCAGCTCCCAGCTCCCGGCTCCGCTTCTGTGCTGAGGATCACGGCCCCCTGACGAGCCAAGGGTAGCTTGCAAATGCGTCGCGATCTCCCGCGGCGTCAGCGCAGAGGAGGCAACATCATGTTCGGATTCGGAAATAAAAGAGGACGGGTGCGGAACGATACGTTCGCTCCGAGTAGAATACGCGGCGCGGCACTGGCCGGAATTGGTATGTTGGCCTGGCGGTGGTGGCGCAACCGACAGGAGAGGGGCCGTCCCTTCGCCAGCTCGACCCGGCCCTTCACCGACACGTCGACGCGATCGGCCGGCACGTACTAGGGCATTTCCTGCTGGAAGCCTAAGAAGCAAGATGAGGTGGTGGCGCTAAGTCATTGCGCTACCACCTCATCTGCATATAGAGAAGAAACTACTTTAGGTCGTGGGATTGGACTCATTCGGCAGAGCTCGCCCGACGATGA
>JBBQXQ010000178.1:0-4912 GCA_038209515.1 Gemmatimonadales bacterium | reverse complement strand
GATTGAGGTGACCGACGCCGAGGTATCGGTGCGCGTTCCGGTGAGCATCCCGGCCGATCGCGCGACCGAGACGATCGCCGCGGATGATGGCAGCCCCGCGGGGGCGTTGGTGCGCGAGTGGCGGCAGCTCGAGGGCGAGATCGCGGTAACGCTGACGCCGGTTGGGACGGGGCTCTTCAGCGTAGCGGTCGCGATCACCAACACCACGCCCTGGAGCGGAGGCGAGCGGGGCGAGGCGGTAAAGCAGGCGCTGATCTCCGCCCACATGGTGCTGCGCACCAGCGGAGGAGCGTTCGTCTCGCTCACCGATCCTCCGGCCGAGCTCCGCGAGGCTGCGGCGCGGTGCCGGAACGCCGGGACCTGGCCGGTGCTGGTCGGCGAACCCGGCGATCGCACGACCGTGTTGTCGTCGCCGATCATCCTGCCCGACTATCCGGAGATCGCGCCGGAGAGCCCGGGCGATCTTTTCGACGGCGGCGAGATCGACCAGATGCTGATCCTCAACGTCCTGAGCCTCACCGACGACGAGAAGCGGGAGATGCGCGGCTCCGACCCGCGTGCCAGGGAGATCCTCGACCGTTGCGCGTCGCTCACGCCCGACCAGCTCATGCGGCTGTACGGCTCGATCCGCGAACTGGGGCCCGTCGCCGGATGAGGCCCGCCGAGGAGTTCTGGGTGCGGGCGGAGAGCGAGCCGCCGGAGTCGGTGGTGATCGAGGGCGTCGAGGTGCGCCGCGGTAGCCGGGTGCGGCTTGCGCCGAGTAACGGCCGCGATTTGTTCGACCTGGTGCTCAGCGGGCGCATGGCCACGGTCGAGAGTCTCCAGCAGGACATCGACGGCGGCCTTTCGGTCGCCGTCACGATCGACGACGATCCCGGCCACCAACTCGGCGATGACCGGTACATCGGCCACCGGTTCTTCTTTTCTGTCGGCGAGATCGAGGCGGTGGCTGGGCCCACCGAGCCGGTGCCCCGGCGGATTCTCATTGCCGGGATCGGCAACGTCTTCATGGCGGACGATGGCTTTGGGGTGGCCGTGGCCGCGGAGCTGGACGGGCGCTCGCTGCCGGCCGGCGTCGAGGTGGTGGATTTCGGCATCCGCGGAATGGACCTCGCCTTCGCCCTGCAGCGGGACTACGCGGTCGCGGTGCTGATTGACGCGATGCCGCGCGGCGCGGCGCCCGGGACACTGGCGCTAATCGAGCCCGATCTCGCGGGCGTCGCCGTGGCCGGGGGAATCGACTCCCATTCGATGGACCCGGCGAAGGTGCTGGGCCTGGTACAGCGGCTGGGCGGGTGCACCTGCCGGGTACTGGTGCTCGGGTGCGAGCCCGAGATCGTGGTCCACGGCGACTCGCCGGAGAATATGAGCATGGAGTTGAGCGATGCGGTGCGGCGCGCGGTGCCGGAGGCAGCCGCGATGATCGAGCGATTGGTGGCCGGGCTATGAAGGCACCGTCGAGAAGCGCGCTGCGGAAGCGCCGCGGCCCAAACCCGAGGAGTCACACACGATGAAATACGTTCTGATCGGAGTCGCGGTCCTGGCTGTGGCGCTGCTCATTCGCATGTCGCCCGAGCTCCGGCGTTACCTGAAGATGCGTGGGATGTAGCCGCGCCGGGGGATCCATGCACGTCAAGAAAGTGAAGGTGGTGACTGACGCCCTCAACGCCAACGCCACCATCGCCCGGGCCAATCGGGCGGACTTCGACCGGGCCGGGGTCACGGTCGTGAATTTGATGAGCGCCCCAGGCTCGGGAAAAACGTCATTGCTCGAGCGGGTGCTGATTGGGCTCGAAGACGTTTCGGTGGGCGTGCTCGAGGGCGACGTGCAGGGCAGCTTCGACGCGGACCGTCTGGCCCGGTTGCACGTGCCGGTCACTCAGATCAATACCGATTCGGGGTTTGGGGGGGAATGCCATCTCGACGCGAACATGGTGCGCTCGGCGATCCCATCGCTCCCGCTCGACGACATCGATCTGCTGATCATCGAGAACGTAGGCAACCTCGTCTGCCCGGCCGAATTCCGGGTCGGCGAGGACGTCCGGGTCATGGTGGCGTCGGTAACGGAGGGCGAAGAGAAGCCGCTTAAGTATCCGCTCATGTTTCGCACCTGCGACCTCATCCTGATCAACAAGATCGACCTGCTTCCGCATCTCGACTTCGATCTCGATCTGTTCCTGCGCAATCTCGACACCGTGCACCCTGGGGTGCCGCACATGTTGACGAGCGCGCGGACGGGAGAGGGCGTAAACGAGTGGCGCGACTGGTTGAAGCACCTGCCTTCCCACGCGGCAGCTCTACGTTAAGCAACGGGCATCCACAATTAAGTCGAGCGAGGACGTCATGGCGACAGCACGGGCCGACCATATGGAACGCGGCGGGTCAATGGAACGGGGCCGCTCGCTCGAGAACCTCGGCGAGAAGGTTCTTCGTTATGGCCTGGTCGCGATTCTCCTGTGGGTTGGCGCGCTCAAGTTCACCGAGTACGAGACGATGGGAATCAAACCGCTGGTGGAAAACAGCCCGCTCACAGCATGGGCCGTTCAGGCCCTGGGACTCAAGACACTCTCGGCGTTGATTGGCACGGTCGAGATCGTGCTCGGCCTGATGATCGCGAGCCGATCGTTCTCGCCGAAGGTATCGGCGTACGGCAGCATGGGCGCGATAGTCATGCTTTTGATCACCCTGAGCTTCGTGCTGACGACTCCCGGCATCTGGCAGATGGGGTACGGTTTCCCGTTTCCCTCTCCGATGCCCGGGCAGTTTCTCCTGAAGGACATTATCCTGCTCGGGGCGGCAATCTGGACCGCCGGTGAGGCTCAGCGGGCCACGCCGATGCGCTCGAGCTCGATGTGAGAGAGGTCGCCGGCCGGTTCCCGGAGCGAATCTGCCCGGCCGACTCGATTACCTGATCGGGTGCCGGACCGAGGCGACCCGGTGCTTCTTTGCCGCGGAGGCCGACCGGATCGCCCGGCTCTGTCACCAGATGGCCGAACGCTTTGCCCGGGGCGGCAGATTGGTGGCGTTCGGCTCGTCGCCAGCCGCCCGCTCTGATGTACGCCACGTAGCGGTTGAGTTCGTTCACCCGGTGATCGTGGGCAAGCGCGCGCTGCCGGCCATCGGGCTCTCCTGCGAGGGCGGACCACTTCCGGCCCAGTTGAAGCTGGTTCTCGAACCGGATGATATCGCAATCGCCTTGGGGGTGGAGGTGGGCGGGCGGGAGGCACTGGACTCGGTGGAACTGGCCCGGCGACACGGATGTCTCACCATCGCCTTCGGGCGGGCCGGCGCGGAGTGGGAATTCGGTCCGCCGAGCGACGATGCCTTCGTGCGCCAGGAGTTGGCGGAGACGTTGTACCATGTGCTCTGGGAGCTGGTGCACGTTTTCTTCGACCATCGCGGACTGCTCAGCGGGCGCGAAGCCCGCGCCATACACGATGCCGGTCCCTCCAGTTTGCTCTATCCCTTTCTTGGCGAGCAGGAGCACGACCTTCCAGCAATAATCGCTGACGTACGCCGATCGGTCGTGCTCAAGGCCGACGAGATCGCTGCCCTGCGGGAGCAGACGCTCATCGAGAATCGTGAAGCGCTGGTCGGCGCGGCCGGTGCGCTGAGCGAGATCTTCGACGCAGGCGGCAAGGTCCTGGCGCTCGGCAATGGCGGCTCGGCAACAGACGCCATGGATGCCGTTGCCGATCTCCGCCTTCCGCCGAACGGCTGGCCGCCCCGGCGCGCCCTCGATCTCACCGAGGATGCGGCGATCATTACGGCCATCGCCAATGATATAGGCCCCGAGGCGATCTTCTCCCGGCAGATCATTGCCTATGGGCGCAAGGGCGATGCGGTCCTGGCTTTTTCCACCAGCGGCAACTCGCGCAACATCATCGAAGCCCTGGCCGAAGCGCGGCGTCGAAACCTGGTGACGGTCGCGCTGGTGGGCTACGACGGAGGCAGGGTGGCAAATGAAAGGCTGGCAGACTATGTGATCGTCACCCGCTCGGAGCACATCCCCCGTATCCAGGAGGCTCAGGCCAGTGCCTGGCATGCATTGCGGGGGCTGGTGGAGCAGGCCGACGCCGAGGGAGGCGCGCGATGATCGGAGCGGCCGAGGTCATGCTGCTGCATGAGCGCTGGTTCACCGAGGATTGGAAGTTTCCGGTTCAATGGGATGCGCTGCTCACTCCAGTCATCTGGGTTCCCCTCGGGATAGCCTTGGGCATCACCGCCGCCGCCGTGCTACTCTGGCGTGCCCACGGCAGGCGACCTCTTGTTCCCGGGCCGATCGAGCTCGGCATGAAATGGGAGAAATACCAGGATCTGCTCTCCTGGATGCCACTGGTGATCGGGGTTCATACTGCCGTGACGCTATTGGTAAGCGGAATCGGCCTCCGGCTCTTGGTGCCCAACCTGCACTTGCCCGAGAACTTTCTCGGTGCCCTCCTCGGTTTTCTTGAGATCGCCATTGCTTTGAGCCTGATGTACGGCGCGCTCACTCGGTTCGGTGCGTTCGCGCTCGCCGTGGTCTGGCTGACGGGTGCGGTCCTGTTCGGCCCCGTGCGCCTGCTTGAGCACGCCTTGTTCCTCGGCATAGCGTTCTTTCTCTTCGTCACCGGCCGAGGTCCATTGGCGTTCGTCCGACGGATGCGGCTGGGCTTCTTGGCCATCTGGCACCTCCTCGAGTCAACGTACTGACTCTGCTTGAGGTGTCCACTTTTCGGGGGGCGGTCTCAACCGATCAACGCACCACTCTGGCGATCTTTCTGACCTACCCTGATTCGCCAGGAGGTGCGGCTTGCCGAGACACGGAGATCATGGACGACGCTTGAGTGCGGCCGAGCGCGACGCCCTGCGAGCGCGGGTGTCGGCAGGCGACACCCACGCCATGGCGGCGGCCGCCATTGGCTGTTCGACC
>JBBQXQ010000177.1:0-4923 GCA_038209515.1 Gemmatimonadales bacterium | reverse complement strand
CGAGACCGGCTGGATCCAGAAGGAAGGCGCTAGCGCCCGGTCCACTGATCGGAGTTCACCGCCTCGTCGATCCGATGCTCGAGGACCACGAGTGCCCCCGGCGCTGCGCCGCATCCATAATCGTGGGCGATCCGCTTGGTGTGGCCCCGTAGCGTGACCGAAGTGATGACGGAAGGTGAGTCGGTGACGTAGCGCCCGCAGGCGGGCTCCGGCGAGGTGTACCGTTCGGCGAAGGTGAAGTACCCACCCCGGTCCAACTCCGAGAGGAGGGAATCGACCCGCTCCCGCGGCACCCTGCCCGTTGCTGCGCCCAGCTGGCGCACGTGCGCCCGGCCTTCGTACTGCACTTCGCCCGAAGGCGAGACCGAGATCGTGTAGACCGGGCAGCCGCCGAAACAGGCCGTACGCTCGAGCGTGATTACCGGCGCGGACGCTGCCGACTGGGATGATTGATCAGCCGGCTTGGACTCCGCTCCGTTCCGGGCACAGGACGCGAGCCCCAGCAACACACCCGCGGCCACGCGCCTGATCACCGGGCGACCGCCACCCGCTTGACTCTGCTCTTCACGCCATCCGACATCACGAGATCCACCTGTCCTTGGTGGGTCGAGAACTCTGCGTCCCCGCCCCGGGCGAGTGACAGCACCTCGCCGGTCTCGGCGTCCCGGACCATGACCATCGGATGCGCCCGAGCATCCCACCGGAGACTCACTCTGCCGGCCCCGACCCGCCGAACCTCCACCGTCTCGGACTGGGCGGCAGCCTGGGCGCCGGTCACTGCTGTCGTAGCGGCGAGGATCGCGGGCCGGCCGTTTCCGCTCAGGTGCAGACTCGTGAGCCGGGATGCGCGCGCCGCCGGCAGGGGAACGGCGAAGACGAAATTCTGCTGGCTCCCGGGGGCATCGGCGATCTTGCTGGGTGCGAAGGAGAGGCTGAAGACCGGGCTCCCATCGGAAGCTCTCCCCTCGAGGGAGTACGGCCCTGCCTGAGTGGGGAGACTGGGGCGGGTGTTGACCTGGAAGGCCGGCTCGAGCACGGGCTCCCCATTTCGGATGTGGCCCCACACGAGAAGGCAAGGTTGCACAGCCGTGCTGCCTGCACTGCCCTGCACCATCGGACCCACGGAACTGAGATAGTTCAACACGGCAGAGTAAGTATACTCGCTGATCCACTTCGGATCGCAGTATCCCATGATATCGCTGCTGGTAGGCGGCTCGATCGTCCCGGTTGACATGTCATAGCCGTAACCACCGGTGGTGCCGTCCGCGCGGGGATAGTTGGGGTCCAGGCCACTGGGCCCGCCGCAGGGCGCGTGATTGCGGGCCCAGTTGTGCCCTAGCTCATGTGCCGCAACGATGCTGCCGCTGGGGATATAATCCCAGCCGAGGCCGGCGCGGGCGACCTGGGGCGGCAAAGTCGCCGGGTTACTGACGTAGGCGACTCCAGCGACACCGTTGCTATAGGAGACTTTTGCCACGCCGTAGTAATAGCGTGAGCTGCCCTCAGTCGCCCGCAGCATGTCGATCTCCCCCAGGATCGTCCCCCAGGCGCTGTTTCCGTTGTCCCTCTGCAGCGTGTCGAACGTCGTCGTGGTATACGCAGTGTGAACGACCGCATTGTAGGCATCGATCGGGTGCATGTCCTTCGTGACCTGCAGGAAGCTCGCAGCATTTCCGGCGGTGACGTTACCCGCGACCCTGCGGCCGATCGGAATGCCCTTCTGGATGATGGGAACGAAGGTGACGTTGAGCGTGGGCATGGTCCTGACAGTGGGAGCCGGCGGGGCAAGTATGTTGTCGGTCTCGCTGCGCTCAGCTACCACGTTGGCAGGGTCAACCTCGGCCTCTATCCTGAAGCCCGATTGAATCGTCGCTCCGGGGAATGAGTAGTTCCAAGAGTTGTTCAAGGCGCTTTCGTCGGGGGCAGTTGGCACATATACCAGCCCGACTGGTGGCGATAGGGTGACCGTGGATAGCGCGCCGAGTGGGGAGTAGATCCGCAGCTGGACCTGCACAGCGCTCGCGGGAGTATTGGGCTGGTCCGCCACCACGAAGACCCGCAGCAAACCATTCCGATTCTGCACCAGAGGAATATTGCCGGCGTAGCTCTGGGCGCTCTGGGTCAGGTACATACCGTCGACACACAGGTTCACCAATCCGGAAGCCGTGGAGCTATACGAGACCGTCGCAGGTGCAGCGGCGCCCGCCGTGACAGTCACGCTCTGAGTGGCAGGACTCGCGTTAAAAGTGGAGCCGCAGGATACCCCCGTGACATTCTGGGCATCGATCGTATAGCTGCCGGGGGCGAGACCGCTCAGCGTTCTGCTGCTGGTCACCGATTGGTTGTAGCTCCCCGGACCGGTGACCGTCACGAGCGCGTTGCTGCTGGTGCCAAGGCCGCTAATAGTGAGCGCAAGGTTCCCGGTAGGGGTGGTATAGGTAATGGACGCGGTGCGCGGCGAGCCACTGCTCACGACCGTCACGTTCTGACTCGAAGGACTGGCCTGGTATGGCGCGGCTCCTACCGTGACGTCGGACGCGGTCACGGAGTAGACGCCAGGTGCGAGGCCGGTGAAGGTCTGGCTGCTGGTCAGAGACTGGCTGTACCCGGCAGGACCGCTGATTGACACGGCCGCGGCCGCGCCGCTCGGCAGACCTTGAATCGTGACTGAGAGTGTGCCCCCGCCAGTGGGACCGGTTGGGTCGCCGCTGCAGCCCAAGAGAAACAGCAGCAGGACCGACGTGATGTGGCTACGGGCGGCAGGGCTCATCGGGAGCTTCCTCAATTCGAGCGGCACGTTCTCGGGTGACCGGGTTGAGCCTTGCGTTCTGCACAGACGCAGCCTGCAGGGCACTGCGTCGGGACCGGCGAACCGGTTTGCACCAGCAGCCGGCAAATCCTGTGTAACCTCAACCGCGGAAATGTCTTACGGTTTCGGGGGAGAGCCGCTGGCGGAAGTAGAGTGGCCACGCCTAATCAAAACAGTGACAACCAGAGAGAGGCCCGATCCCGGGCGGATGGGATCGGCAATACCCGCGCCAAGTCTCGGTCGATCAAGTCAGGGGTTTATTACGGCTGGGGGTGACGAGAGGCTTCGCCTTCAGGCGGCGCTGGATCCCCCAGTAGGACGCCGGATACAGCGGTCGACTTCAGCCAGCAGGCGCTCGGCGAGGAACGGCTTGGTGAGGATGCTGCACGGTGTGACGATGCCAAGCTCGGAAAGAGCCGAGGTGGCGTACCCGGACATGAGGATCACTGCGAGCGCAGGCTGCGATACGGAGAGGGCCTGCAGGAGCTCCACTCCATTCATCCGCGGCATAACGATGTCGGAAACCACTAGTTCCAGGGCCACTGTCTGGCCCTGGATCAGTTCCAAGGCGTCGACCCCGTCTATGGCTTCGAACACGCTGTAGCCCGCCCGCTCGAGCACGCGGCACGCGAAGCGACGGACCGCTGCCTCGTCGTCCACGACGAGCACGGAAACTACGGAACCGGCACGCGCTGGGGCTGAGGACGAGAACTCGTCGACTGTCTTCATACCGTCTGGAGTGAGGATCAGACCAATGTAATAAACCGAGACCGTCTAGCCAGTACCCCGGCCCTCCTTGCGGCCGACCCTCAGGCTCAGCGGCCACTGAATCAGCCGGGCCGAGGCCGGATCTCCCCACCTCACGGCCAGCTCACCGGCGAGCTGGGCCACGGGATCGTATCCCTGAGTCTCCCGGAAACGCTGGGTGGCGGACCAGGTCCCCAGGTAGCCAAGCAGCTGGGGCAGCGTCCAACGCTCCTCCATGGCAAAGGCGGGCGCCTCGACCTCGACATAGGGGAATGGCAGAGTACGATAGCCGGCCTCAACATGACGGCGCTCCGCCGGCCAGTACGGACCGACCACCTCGGTGTAGAAGCTATTCAACGTGGCGTCGAGTGCATCATCGCCGAGGAGCTGACTTGCGTAGGACCACACCGCCAGTACTCCTCCGGGCGAGAGAACCCGGTCTACTTCGGCATAGAACGGCCCGATGTCCAGCCAGTGCAGTGCCTGTGCCACCGTCACCAGATCGGCGCTCGAGCCGGCCAGGCCGCTCTCCTCGGCACGGCTCACCCGGTACTCGACGCTGGGATGACGCGGCGCGCGCTCCAGCATCGCCGCGCTCACGTCGGTGGCGAGAACCCGGCGGAACCTTTCTGTGAGTGGTAGGGTCGCCTGACCGCTGCCCGCCGCGCAGTCCCAGGCGAGCTCATGACGCGCGGGGAGCTCCGAAATGTACGAGAATAAGCTGCGGGGATATCCTGGCCGGCATGTGGCGTAGGCCGATGCCACCCGGGAGAAGTGGTCGGCGTATGGCTTCATCAGCGCAGTGCGCCGTGTTGCCGCAGGATATCGAGCACTTCGTCGACCGGAAGAGCCTGCACCGTGCCATGCCTCGAGCTGACCGTCGTTGCCATGAAGAGCGAGTTGTAAATCGCCTCTTCGGTCGCTTCGACGACGGCCTGGAAAATTCCCGACATAGCGTCGTTGTCCACCTCGGCAACCGATCGGCGGCTTTCCCCGTTGCGGCGCCGGACGTCCCGATGAGTGGAGAACGCGATGACGTAGTCTCCTGATCCGTTGTCGGCCACTGAGCCGGTCCGGCCGACGCCGATAATCGCGCGGGCCGCGGCGCGTCGGAGATTCCGGTCCGAGAGCGGCGCATCGGTGGCGACCACGATCATGATCGAGCCTCTCGGGCCTTGGCTGTCCCGTCCCCCGATCACTCCGTTACGGTGCAGCGCGCGGCCGACCGGCACGCCCATGATGTGGAGGTCACCGCCGAAGTTGGTTTGCACCAACACGCCGACGGTCCACCGGCTGTCGACGGGGCCGGTCAAACGGGACGAAGTCCCAACACCACCCTTCCAGCCAAACGCGATGGTACCGGTACC
>JBBQXQ010000176.1:0-4930 GCA_038209515.1 Gemmatimonadales bacterium | reverse complement strand
CGAGTACGGCCGCAAACGCGCGGTCACCCTCATCCCACCAGAACGAGTGCAACGCCGCCACGGCGTGCTCGAACCTGCGCCTGGCCTCGGGAGCACAGGACACGGGAAAGGCGACGTGACCCAGCCGTCCGATTCCATGGTGGTGACCCTCCGGCTCCTGTCCCCGTGCCCTCGGCGCGGCGACGAGTGCGGCCGCCGTCGTCACCAGAGTCGTGAGGATAGAACGGGTGCGGTACCAGGTGGTAGCGGGTGTCATGACCCCTCGGACCTCCTTTAGGCGACGCCGAGCCAGTCCAAGCTCTTCCGGCCGGCGGTGAGGACGCCGCTGACGGCGAAGACGCCGGCGCCGAGGAGTTCAATGACGTGACGAATCGGCGGCTCTCGTACGGGTGATGACTGCGCGGAGATCCCGGGCCCAGCCCGCCGCATCCCCGTCGAGTGGCTCAAACGACCAGAGCACTTCCGACCGGCCTTCGCCGATGCGAAGCCGGACGCGGCGGCCATCTCGCTCGATTGCGACCTCGCGCTGGGTGCGCGGCGTGACCTCGAGACCAATCTTGGCGTTCTTGTGAATCAGGATCGTGGCCGGTGTCACGACAATGGAAGCCCGGCGATCCTCCCAGCGGGCGCTTCGCCGTCCCGGCGCTTCGGTGTAGCGAAAGGTCGCGTCCGCCGCACGGCGCACCACGCCTTCGCGCGCCACCCGAGCCTCCATGTCCGCGGGGAGAGTGGCCGTCGATTCTGCGCCGCAAGCGACCAGCGTCAGGCAAAGGCTAAGCCGGCGCATTCGCATGAAGACCATATGCCAACCGCTCAACCGCTCCGTCTGTCCCCCCCGCGAGGCACCGGAACGAGCCTGCGCCGGAGTGCATTGCCCAACATTGCTCCGATTCCGCACGCGACCACTGTGTAACCCGCCAGGAGCATGCCGCTCACGAGCCAGAGCTCGCTCGTAGCGGCGGTCACGACCCGGCTGAGGAGGACGAGCAGCTGGCCAACGAAGACCCCGGCGACCACGGCGATCGGCTGGCCCGGGCCGAGGAAGCCGAGGACGAAGCCGATGATCAGGAGTCCCACGGGATAGAGCGGTCCCTGGCTGTTCCATGGCAGAGACTCGTCCGACAGGAGCGCCGGCACCACCCAGAGTGCCAGGCCCAGAGCGGCTCCAAGGATGAACACGGCCAGTCGCGAGAGTCGGGGCATCACAGTCTCCGTGCGAGGGAAGCCTGCTTAATCTGGCTCTCGGCGTTCACAAAGCCTAGTCGTCGAGAGTCGCCACCGCCCAGACCGGCAGGTGGTCGCTGCTGCCTCGGGCATCGAGCACAGTGCCCGCGGCTCCGGTGCCGGGGTGCGCGAGACCGCGGACAAAGATGTGATCCAGTCGTCCCAGCATGTGGGTCGAGGGACCGTGCTGGGTGGGCCAGGCGTAGCCCATCTCCCGCGCCACTTGCCCGATACCCTCGTCGTTCATGTCTCCCCCAATCACCACACGCGGATAGCGTGCGGCATCCGCCAGGATGGTTTGCAGCTGCTCTCGCCGGGACGCAGGGGTCAGATCGGTCATGGTGCCGAGGTGGGTGGAGTAGACTCGCACCAGGCGAGAGCCGACCCGGATCGTCGCGGCGGTCGCCGTCCGCTGAGTACGGGCAAAGCGGGAGACGTGGGGGAGCACGATTTTCCCGTCCGCCACGATGGGCCAGCGGGACAGCACCGCATTGCCGAATGGTCGCTGGGTTCTGAACGCGAGGACCGCGGGGTAATAGACGTACCCCAGACCGAGCGCCTCCGCGATTCGCCCGGTGGCCTTCTCATCCATCTCCTGGAGCAGGATCAGGTCGGCCCCGCGCAGAGCCGGGTCGGAAGTCAGCAGCGCAATCGCGCTGTCGACCTGCCGCGCGAACGCGATGTTGAACGACACCACCCGCAGTTGGGTCGAATCCGCGTGGCCGGTAATGCGACCGGCTCGCGGCGAACCGGCGTGGCGCGGCCCCTCGGGGCTCACGTAGTTGCGACCGGTACGGTAACCGGCGATCGCGACGAGAGTCAGGAGCAGCACCGTGCGCGCAGCCAAAGTCAGAGCCTCTCCAGCGGAGCCTAGGGTCGAAGCAGCCGGAAGGCGTGGATCCAGTCGTTGTCCCGGAACCCGGGAATGCACCACAACTGCGCCAATGGCTCGATGGCCCTGGCCGCGATCGCCCCACCCATGTCCTCGCTATCCCAGCCGAAATGCTCGAGAATCCGGGCGACTACCTTCTTCGCTTCGGCGTCGTTGCCGCAGTAGAACATCGTCGGCGGGCCGCCGGCGAGGATGGGATGGACCATGAGATCGCTGCCGACACTGTTGAACGCCTTGACGAACGCAATGCGGGGATGGGCAGCCTGGAGCCGCTCCATCAGCGACTCGTTCGGACCGGTGAAGTAGCGAAGGACGCCGTCCTCCGGAGCCTCATTGCTGATCGGGTTGGTGGTATCGATCACCAGCTTCCCGGCCAGGTTATCCGGTCCGGCGAGGGTGACCGCATCCAGCGCGGCAGAGCCCAGCACCGCCAGCACGGCCGCTTCGGCCCAGGCGGCGACTTCCTGGAAATTTCCCTCCCGAATCCCGGTGCGCTTGGAGAACTGCGCGAGCTTACCCGGTGTGCGGGTGCCGATGCGCACGTCGTAGCCGTTGGTGGCGAGTCCCTTGGCCAGGACCTGGCCCACCTCGCCGGAACCGAGAACACCAAACCGCTTGGGAATCGACGCCATACGATCTCCAATCGAAACGATCTAGAGGCTCTTTCGGAAGCAGCGAAGGGCGCCCGCATCCTCGAAACCGAGCGCCCGGTGCGCGGCAGAGCTCAGGAAATTGTCGAGCTCGGTGTCGGACGCGAATTCGCGGCAGCCCCGATCCCGGGCCCACTGCTCGGAGGCGCTCACCAGCGCCCGGCCCACTCCCTGACGGCGGGCCACCGGTATCACGT
This sequence comes from Gemmatimonadales bacterium, assembly GCA_038209515.1. Classification (GTDB taxonomy): domain Bacteria; phylum Gemmatimonadota; class Gemmatimonadetes; order Gemmatimonadales; family GWC2-71-9; genus CAVVWJ01. Next base: position 1,967 of record JBBQXQ010000176.1, on the reverse strand, counting down.
ACCATCCTTCAAGGAACGCAACCGGGCTGGTCCTGCAGTCCTCAGCGTACGGCCGAAGGGAGAGCTCGGCAAAGCCCAGCAGCGTTCCGTCGCTCGCCTCGGCAAGGAGCACCGCCTCCAACAGGGTATCGCCGTCAACAAAGAACGTCCTGGCTTCTGCAGCAAGCTCTTCAGGCGACTCCGCCGGCCAGAGCGCCTGGCGCAGCAGCGCCCAATCCTGCGCGTCCTCCGCTCTGGCCTGCCGCACCCGAAATTCCCCTCCAGCCTGCCGGTCCTCGTCTTCGCACAACTGGAAACCCCTAGTAAGATTCATGACAAAGTCACTCGTCACCTGAGGATATGCAATCATGAGAGTCTTTCTGACAGGCGCCAGCGGATACATCGGCACTGCTGTGGCCGAACGGCTGCGGGCCGCGGGTCACGAGCTGACCGGCCTCGCTCGAAGCGATGCCTCCACCGCCAAGCTCGAGTCCGCCGGAATCCAGCCGCTGCGCGGCGACTTCTCCGATCCCAAGAGTGTAGGCTCGGCCGCCGGTGCGGCCGACGGCGTGATCAGCCTGGCCACGACATACGACCCGGCGATCGACGGCCCAGCCATCGACGCGATTCTCGACGCCCTGGCCGGCAGCAGCAAGCCGTTCATCTACACCAGCGGCATCTGGTCCCACGGCGACACCGGCAGCAAGGTGGTGGACGAGACCTGGCCGCCGAATCCAGCCGAGCTGGTCCGCTGGCGGCAGAAGGTCGAGGACCGGGTGCTCGAGGGCGCCAAGCGCGGCATCCGCTCCGTCGTCATTCGGCCGGCGATCGTGTTTGGGCGGGGAGGAGGCATCCCGGCAGGGTTTGTGGAGTCGGCGCGGAAGGAAGGCGCCGCGCGCTACGTGGGGACGGGCAAGAACCTCTGGCCGCTGGTGCACGTGGACGACCTGGCGGACCTGTATCTTCTGGCACTCGAGGAGGCACCGCCGGGAACGCTGCTGCTCGGCGTCAGCGGCCCATCGCGGCGGGTGAGCGAGATCGCCGCGGCAGCCAGCCGGGGGGCGGGCGCCGGGGGACGGACCGTGGCAACACCGCTGGAGGAGGCCAGAAAAAAGCTGGGTGCGTACGCCGATGCCCTAGTGCTCGATCAACAGGCGTCGGGACGGCGGGCCCAGGAGCTGCTTGGGTGGAAGCCTCGACGGCCGGATGTGCTGGAGGACATCGAGCGGGGCTCCTATGCCTCTCAGGGCAAACCGGCGAGGGTGTAGTGCCGGCGGGCTTACTTAGATCCCTGGTGTCTCGCCGGGGCCGCCTTTTCGCGAAGTTGCTGGGCCGTGTCGGGATCGATGCCGTGGCTGACCAGGACACCCAACTTTCCAGTCAAGAACTCCTCGAACGACATCCATTCCCCGTCCACCAAAATCTTCCTGCTCCACGCGGAAACCGTGATGAAGCGGGTGAGATCCTTCGGTCGTTCTGGTCCCGTTATGATCTGCGAGAGACTGGCAATGGCTTTTCTCGCTGACAGCCGGAGCTCCATCTGGTCCATGACGAGACCGGCGAACTCCTCCAGGGTTTTTTGCTCCTCCGCACCGAAGTCCCTCGGGATGAAGTCGATGATGTTCATGGTTCCCAGCCGGTACCCGTCGTGGGTGATCAAGGGTGCCGCTGCATAGAACCGGACCCCCATCTCTCCTGCAACCAGTGGGTTCGCGAGGGTCCGCGGATCTTCCAGTGCGTTTGTCACCACGTAGGCAGCGTCGCTGAGGATTACCGAGGCGCAGAGTCCCGGGGAACGGGGGATCTCCTCTGCCTCTAGACCATGCCTCGACTTGAACCAGATCCGATCCTCGTCGACCAGAGAGACCAGCGCCACGGGCACGTTGAAATACCGCGCGGCCAGAGCGGTGACCCGGTCGAAGGCTCCGTCCGGTGGTGTGTCGAGAATCTCATAGCCCTGCAGGGCAGCCAGGCGCTCCTCTTCCCGG
>JBBQXQ010000175.1:0-4974 GCA_038209515.1 Gemmatimonadales bacterium | reverse complement strand
CCGATTTCACCACGATTCTGAAGTGCTGCCGCGCTGGGTGCACTGGCCTGCGGGGGAGGGGGATCTTCGACCGGTCCCGGCCCGGGTCCGGAGAGGGCGGGGAAATGAGGTGCCGGGCCAGATGACGGTGGGCGATAACTTGTTCCGTCCCGCCACGGTGACCGCGATGCGAGCAAACGAGGAAGCGAGGGTGACGTGGACGTGGACCGGGCGGAACCAGCACAGCGTGACTTTCGACGGCGGCGGTCACCGGCCCGGAAGCGTGCCACCAGAGGGTGGGTGAGTCCGGCGTCAGGCCAGCTCACCACCGGGTAACCATCCCGCGAGCTGAGCCGGATCTCCTGCTGCAGGCCCGCCCAGCCACCCGGCAGCACATAGTACGTGAGACCCCTGCCCTGGACCACACACTCCACCACCGCCAATCCGAATCCGGCCTAGCGGAGCCGCTGCACCGTGATCCGCGCGACCGGGAAGCTCCAGCCGTGCAGGCTGACAGACAAGTCGCCCACGCCCTGGATGTTGGGGTGAGGCAGGATTACGCCGCTGGTCGCGACGCGACCGTTGCCATCTGGTGGGTGGCTGACCGGACCGGCGGCGGTGCAGGGATCGACGATCTGGTCGAACCGCTCGTTGTTCTGCTCGGTTCCCGCGTCCCAGGCTCCCACCTCGTACACCTTCGGCTGAAAGCCGCCCGGCAGCTTGACCCCGCTGAGTCCGGTGAAGCCGTCGTTGGTACAGATGAGCATCACGGCGAGCGAGAGCCGGTTGGCGTTCCCTCGCGCGCGGATCTCGAAGCTTTGCGGGTTGGGGAGCGGCGCCCCACCGCCGACCCGATTGGTGGGCATGGAGATGTCCGCTACCTCGAAGATTTCCGGCGCCCCGGTGAGCGCCGTGACCGCCGGCACCTCGTCGCCGTTCTCCGCGATCAAGCGGATCCCCTCCGAGGCGGGGGAGCCCACCCGCCATACGCTCGTCGCCTTGGTGTGGGTGGCGGCGACGCCGGGCGAGAAGACCTGGCCCGACGTCAGGTTTTCCAACGTGATTCGGTAGGCCCGGATCCCGGTGGCCTGGTCCGCGCCCGAGGCGCTGGCCTCGAAGTCGCTCACTTCGGTGGGGGCAGGATCGGTGCAGGCGGCCAGCGCGAGCAGCGCGGCAGGTAGAAGGGTGGCGATGGCCCTCATAACCGGTTCTCCTGGGGAACGAGTACAGGGTTGGATGGCGGCGGCACCGCGGGTCGGTGCCATACCTCTCAAACGCTACGAACGGTTAACCGGATCTCACCAAAACGATCCGGCTATCCAACCGACGAAACCACCCGTGGGGTGTCGGCGCTGACGCACCCACAGGGGAGAACCGTGTGCCATGTGCCGGCGTTTGTATCCGTGTGGAAGCTCCCTCGGCACTCACCAGTCACCGGCTCTCGGAGGATCCCATGCTCTCACTGTCCACCCTGTCCAGCGTCTCCGCCGCATTGCTCCTCGCCGTCCTGCCGGCCGTTCCACTGCGCGCCCAGCAGGACGACGCGATGAAGAAGGACCATGCCACACGACAGGATCACGCTGCCATGGCCATGGGCGAACCATCGGCTCAGGGGAAGTTGGTGGGCGTGGAGAATCACAAGGCCTCCGGAACCGTCCACATTATTAACGCGGGAGCAAAGCGTCAGCTGCACTTCACCGCTGACTTTTCCGCGGAGAAGGGCCCTGATGTGTACGTCACCCTCACCGACGGGCCCAAGCCGGTCAAGGGCATGTCGCTGGTGATCGCCAGGCTGACCAGGTTCTCCGGCGAACAGAGCTACGAGCTTCCAACCACCGCCGATCTCAACAAATATTCTCACCTCGTCTTGTGGTGCAGGAAATACAGCGTCGCCATGGCCGAGGCGAAACTCAGCTCGCCCGGCACTGGGAAAATGGATGGCGTTATGGGCGATGAGGGCGCAACGATGGAGAAGAAGGACGAGATGGGGAAACCGCCCACATCGAAGCCAAACTGAGCGTGGCAAAGCTGGAAAGCCCCGACGCCGACCCTCGCCGGGCATCGGAGGGCGCAGCGCACCGGGCCGGGCTGGTGGGACTGGCCCGGGAGACGTCGCTCCGCAACCGGCTCATCGCCCGGGACGAGCAGGCGCTGGTCGAGCTGGTGGATCTCGCCACCCCCTGGCTCCTGGGGGTCGCGCAGGCCATGCTCCACGACCACGACGAGTCGGAGGACGTCGTGATGGAAGCCTTCCGCGCGGTCTGGGAGAATATCACCCCGGTCGCCGCCGACCACGCCGGGCTGATGCCCTATCTCCTGCGAGTGACCCGGCACCGGTCGATCGACCGGCTGCGCCGGCGCCAACACCGGGAGCGGAAACACTCCGCGGCGGTCCTGGAATGGAACCGGCAGGCCGTCCCTCCCGCTGAGTTGAACGAGGCCGGCCATCCGGGATGGCAGGTTCACGCGCAGGTGCACGCGGCGCTGGAGCAGCTCCCGGCCGAGCAGCAGATGGTGGTCCAGTTGGCCTATTTCGAGGGGCTCACCCGCTCCGAGATCGCGGGCCGGCTTGGGATCCCGCTCGGAACCGTGAAGACTCGTTTGCGAATCGCCTTTACCCGGCTCCGCACCACGCTGGCCGGCCTCAAGGAGTGGGTGTTATGAGATCCCACGACTGGTTCATCGAGCACCGCACCGACTATGCAGCCGGCGTCCTAGAGCGGGACGACAGCGCGACCTTCGACGCCCACCTGCGCAACTGCGACGAGTGCCGCGCTGAGATCCGCCGGATCGAAGCAGAGCTCGGCTGGTTGCCGATGGCGCTGGCCCCAGTGGCGCCCCAGCCCGGATTCCGCCGCCGTATCATTCAGCAGGTGCTCGAGCGGCCCGACTCGCGGGCCCGTCGCTGGAGACTGCCCGCCGGGCTCGCGGCATCGCTGCTGCTGGCCGGCGGCGCCTGGTGGGCAGGAAGCCAGGGAACCCGAGAGCTGCAGACCCAGCTCGTCCAGCAGGAGACGAGACTCGCGGCGCTGCAGGACACCCTGGCCATCATGCACCGGGCCAGCCGGGTCATGCAGGCGAGCCTGGAGACAGCAGGTCGGCGCGGCGGGCTGGTCATCTTCGCCGACGAGGTCACCCACCGCTGGAACGTGGTGGTTCACGGTCTCCCGCCCGCCCCGCCGGGCCGGCGCTATCAATTCTGGTTTATTCGCGCCGATGGGATGGTGCGTGGTGCGGAGATCCGCCTCGGGCAACCCGGACCGGTAATGTTCACGACCGGGATGCCGAAGACCGGGGGAACGGTGATAGGAGCCGCGCTGACCATCGAGCCGCTCGCGGCGACCGATGGCCCCCCCCAAGGCCCGGAGCTCGCGCACTTGATGCTGTGAGGCCGATGGGAGCCCGTCCGGGATCACCGAAGAGGATCCGCTCCGCGTCGCTCGATCACCTACCCGGTCGGTATCGTCATCCCGAACGCCCGACCCGGGTGGATTGATCCACCTTCACTTACAAATCTGCACGATACACGGACGTGGGGAGATGTCAGGGGCTGTTGAAGTTTAGTGACCGGCCTTGGCCGGCTCACCCGAGCCGGTGCTGGCCGGGCTCCCGGCCGCGGGGCCGGATACCTGTCGCCATCATCCGGTGAATGCAGTAGCGGGCGAGCTCGATCAGCTTAGCTCCCGGCAGGGTGGCCACCAGCGCGTGGGTGAGCCCGGCGTCGTGCCAACTTGCCACCCGGTACCCATCTCGCGAGACCAGCCCGATCTCCCGGTGCAGCCCGGCAATGCCGCCCGGCAGCACGTAATAAGTGAGATGCCTGCCCTGAATCACATACTCCACCACCGCACCCGCCTGCCGGTTCTCCACCAGGAGTCTGGCACCGGTGAGCCGCGCCTCGGGAAACATCGGGATCTGCACCGCGAAGGGGAGCCGCTCGGCCAGCCAGTGCGCCACCCGGAGCGAGTCGGAGGAGACAAGGCCCGCGCCCTTCTGCGAGCGGAGCTGGTCCGCTGCGATCGGGCCGAGCGGGTCATGACTGTCGTCGTGCGCCCCACCTCGCACCGTCAGGTAGGCCAGCAGGCTGATCCCAACGACCAGGAGGGCGGCGACACCGGCGATGACTATTTGGCGCAGCCGATTAGTGCGAGCCGGCGCACCGTAGGCGGTACGGGCTCGCGCGATGGCCTTGAACAGCCGGTCCCGCACCGCGGTCGGCGCCGCCGGGCGGGGGGCGATCCGACCGATCCGCTCACCGATGCGCTGCATGTCGCGGAGGAAACCCCGGCATGCCTCGCACCCGGACGCGTGCTCTCGGGCCGCCACAATGTCGGCAGTCGTCTCCCGGGGACCAGCATCCGGCCAGAGCAACCGGCGGGCGTGCCCACAGCTCATGGTCATTGGCTCCTCCAGATCCGGGCCTCTCGCGCCGGCCGCTCCAGAGCGTTGCGCAGTTGCCGCCGCCCCCGAAACAAACGGGAGGCGACGGTTCCCTCCGGCACGTCCTGCGTATTGGCGGCCTCTCGCTGGGTGAATCCCTCCACGTCCACCAGCCAGACCGCAGCTCTCAACTCGTTCGGTAACTGGTCCAGCGCCTTTGCCAACTGCTCGGCCAACTGCAATCGCTCGACCTCTTCAGCCGGCGAACGCATCGGCACCCACTCTGCCAAGGCCGCCTCAAACGCCCTCTCGTCCAAGTCGGTGCTGGTCGCCTCGGCGCGCCGTCCCGCGGAGCGCACCCGGTTGAGGTGGGTCCGGGTGAGGATGGTGAACAGCCAGGCGCGTGCTGCCGACGCATCCCTCAACTGGCCGAATCTGGTGAATGCGCGGAGCGCCGAGTCCTGGAGCAGATCCTCCGCGTCAGCCTCGTTCCCGCGGCAGAGCCGGAGGGCCGTGCGGAAGAGCGCGTCCAGATGCTCGGCAAAGACTTCCTCGAAGGCACGCGCGGGTTGGCCGGAGCGCTTCAGCTAGGTCTCCTTTCACTGTCATTCTGAG
>JBBQXQ010000174.1:0-5038 GCA_038209515.1 Gemmatimonadales bacterium | reverse complement strand
GGGGATGCCGAGCGCGTGAGCGACATCGCGCGCGTCGTTGATCGAGTCGAGCGAGCAGCATGGCCGGTCGGGCACGTCGTCGCCGTAGCAGAACAGCTTCATCGTGGCGCCGATGACATCATAGCCCTGCTCGACGAGACGGGCTGCGGCCACGGAGCTATCCACTCCGCCGGACATGGCTACCAGGACACGAGGGCTCATGAAGCCGCCCGCCCGAGCACGCTCGCGAGCTTCCGCACCTTGGCTACCACCGCCGGCACGACCGCGGCGGCCCGCTCCACGTCGGACTGGGTACTCTCCCGCCCGAAACTGAAGCGGATGGCGCCGAGCGCCCGCTCACGGGGCACGCCCATGGCCACGAGCACATGCGAAGGCTCCACTGCGCCGGTCGAGCATGCCGACCCACTCGACGCGGCGATCCCGGCGAGATCCAGATGCATCACGAGGGCTTCGCTGTCGGCTCCATCGATCGAGACGCTGAGCAGATGCGGAGCGCGTGGGCTTTCCTCGGCGTTGACGACCAGATCGGGCACCAGTGCCTTGAGCCGGCCGGCGAGCTCGTCCCGGAGGATCCGCAGCCGCTCGGCCAGGTCGACCTGCTCGGCCGCGCGACCCAGGGCCACGGCACCCGCGACGTTCTCCGTGCCGGGCCGGATGCCGAACTGCTGGCCACCGCCATGAATGATGGCTTCGATCGCCTTCCGGTCGCGCACGATCAAGGCGCCGATTCCCTTGGGCCCGCCGATCTTATGGCCCGAGATGGTGAGCAGGGTGCAGGAGAGCTCGCTGGCCGAGACCGGCACCTTCCCGACTGCCTGCACTGCATCGGTGTGGAAGCTGATCCCTGCCTCCTGGCAGCGGCCGGCGATCTCCTGCACCGGCTGAATCACGCCGATCTCGTTGTTCACCCACATGACTGACACGACGGCGGGACGGTCGACCAGCACCCGATCGAGTGCATCGAGGTCGAGCCTGCCTCCGCCGTCCACCGGCAGCAGTACTTCGCGGCCGCCGAGATGACACACGGCGTGGGCCGCGGCCAGGACGGCCTTGTGCTCGATCGCCGAGACTGCGACGCACATCTGGCCACCTCGATCGCGCGCTGCCAGCGCGGCGCCCACGATGCCCAGGTTATCGGCCTCGGTTCCGCCCGAGGTGAAGACCACCTGGTTGGGCTCCGCCCCGAGCGCCTCGGCGATCTGTCGGCGGGCTTGCTCGATGCCGGCCCGGGCTGCCCGGCCGAAGCGATGGGCGCTGGACGGGTTGCCGAACGACTGGGCCGTGAGATACGGCAGCATCGCCTCCAGCACCTCGGGTCGGACCGGAGTGGTGGCGGCATGATCCAGGTACACAGGCGGAAGCATGGGTGGGAAGATAGCGGCGAAATGACAGGTGGAGAACGCCTACAAGCTCTGTACCCCGAGCTTCATAACGTCCTCCACCTCCAGCGTCTCATTGGTGAAATACGGCTCGCCGTAGCGCCTCCGAATGAGGGAGCCGTAATGGGCGTTCTGGGTCTCCACCAGTGAGTACAGATCCTGGCCCGTAGGGAAAATCTCTCCGGCTGCCTGCGCACCGTCGAACTGGCTGGCGTAGCACTTGATCGCCGCCAGTTTGCGCTCGAATTGCGCGCTGATGTCCACTACGAACGTCGGCTTGATCGCGTCTTCCCGATACGACAGCGCGTAGAGGACTTTCTGCGGGCGGTGCGGGGTTCCGTCGGCATCGTAGCGGACCAGGCCCGCCAGGTAGCATGCGTCCCGGCCCAGCTCGGAGGCGATACGGTGATCGGGATGCCGGCCAACGGGGAAGGGAAGGATTACGACGCGAGGAGCGAAGTGCCGAATCTGCTTGACGATAGACCGCCTTGTCTCATCCGTATTCTGAAGATGAGCGTCGGGCAAGCCGGCGTTTCGACGCTCGGTGACGCCGAGGATGCGGGTCGCGCGCTCTGCCTCCTCGGCCCGCAGTGCGGCACTCCCCCTCGTGCCGGTCTCGCCCTCGGTGAGGTCCAGGATACCGGTCCGGTAGCCGGCATCGGTCGCCTTGAGGAGGACACCGGCGCAGGTCAGTTCAGCGTCATCGCGGTGGGCGGCGATTGCCAGGATGTCGACGGGCATCGTGGAATATAGGGCGGAGAGGACGGAGAAGACGGAGAGGGCGGAGAGGTGGGGAGGAGACCGAAACGGTATTCAGCTCCGGCCCTCTCGTCCCCTTCGCTTCGCTCAGGGTGATAACTCTGGAATCGCGCGTCCCCGTTTGTACCGCTTGCCCACGATCAACGCCCCCCAACCAAGAATCACGATCGGAACGACAAAGCCGAGTGAGGCGATCGCGCCCGCGAGTACACCCACGAAATTGCGCCAGGCGGTCTTGAACGCTTCCTCGATAACGCTCTGCCCGGGGTGGGACGCCACGATCGGGGCGGGCTCGAAGAGATTGACCGACAGCGTGCTCAGCTGGGCGCTCGTCTTGAGGAAGCGCATCCGGCCCTCCATCCGCTCGATCTCCTCCCGCACCCGGGCAAGCTCACGCTCGACGGTGAGCACGTCCTGCAGCTTGCCGGTGCGGGTTCGCAGGAGCTCGACCAGCCTGTCCTCCAGCCGGCGGCCGTTCGCCACCCGGGCGGTCAAATCCACGAACTCCTCGCTCACATCCTCTGCGGCGACATTCACGAATTGGAGCTTGCCGAGCGGCTCGAGCCCCTCGGTCAGCTCGTCAAACCGGGACGCCGGCACTTTCAGCTGAAGCGTCGCCGAGCGGAGCTGGTTCCTGCCGCTCTGGACCGAGGCGTCGGCCACGAATCCTCCCACTCGCTGCACAATCCGCCGTAGTTCTGCCATGGAAGACTCCAGCGAATCGACCTCGATGCTCGCTTGGCCGGTACGCACGATGAGCCGGGAGGCGAGATCGTCCGCCCCGCTCCGGGACCACAGGCCGGTAGCCGAAGCCGGCGCCTCCTGCGAGGACTTCGCAGGCTGGCCCATCTGACCCAACGCTACCGGGCTGGCAGCAGCCATGTTGGAGGCGGTTTCGCTTCGATCGCGGGCGGCTTGGATGTCTTTTCGAGAACGGTCCTCGCAGGCCATCAGCAGGGCGGCCTGGATCAGCCCAATCATGATTGTCTGGACGCGCATGGCACCTCCTTAGGGAGCACAGGAGATGCGCCTGGCCGGAAGGCTTGCACGGTGCAGGGGATTGCAGGGAAGGCGGAGAGGGCGGAGAGGGCGGAGAAGGGGCAGCGGCAGATAGAGCATGTCACCCTGACCCCGAGCGCAGCGAGCGGGGAGGGGACCATAGCTCAATTTTGAGCCCATGTTGAATGCCCGGCGCCATCCTGATTCATGGCGCGGACCTTTTTCGTCTATATACTCGCTAGCGACACCCGCGAGCTCTACATCGGTGTGACCAACGACTTGACGCGACGAGTTGGAGAACATCGGGCTGGATTGAATCCTGGTAGCTATTCGTCCCGACACGAAACCAGTCGGCTGGTCTACTTTGAGATCACCTCAGATGCCTTGTCGGCGATCCGTCGGGAGAAGCGGCTGAAGCGTTTAAGCAGGCGGAGGAAGCTGCGTTTGATCGACTTCGTTGCACTCAGGGTCAGAGTCGGGGTCAGGGTGACATTCTCTCGTCTTCCCGCTTCCCTGCTTACTCGTGCCTGAGCGCCTCGACCGGATCCATCCGGGCCGCCCGGTTCGCGGGATACAGGCCGAAGATGAGACCGATGGCGATGCTCACGGCACAGGCGAGAGCCGCACTCCAGAGCGGTACCCCGGACTGGAGCTGGAGCGCTTGCTTCAGCACTTCGCCGGCGCCGAGCCCTAGCACGATGCCGAGTAGCCCACCGACCAGCGTGAGCGTGGCTGCTTCGACCAGGAATTGCCACAGGATCTCCCGCCGGGTGGCCCCAAGCGCCTTCCGCAGCCCGATCTCCTTGGTCCGGTCGGTCACCGAGACCATCATGATCGCCATCACCCCGATGCCACCGACCAGGAGGGCGACGCTGGAGAGGGCCACCATCGCGATGAAGAAGTAGGACGTGAAGTTCCCCACCACCTCGAGAATCTGGTCCTGCGAGATCATGTCGAACGTGTTCGGCATGCCCGGCCTGAGGTTCCTGGCGCGCCGGAGCGCCACCGTCACCAGATCCTGTGCCTCCGCGACCGACACGCCGGTCTTCGGCTTCACCGCAATGACCAGACTGTTGGTCTCGTCGTAGTGGAAATTCTGCCGTGCAGTTTCGAACGGAATGACTCCACCCACCTCCTGTCCCGGCGGCTCGAAGATGTTGTCCGGCTTCTTATAGATGCCGATCACTCGGAGCGACTTGCCGCCGATCCGGAGCACCCGGTCCATCGGATCGATCTGGCCGAACAGGCGCTCGCCGACCTCGGCCTCGAGCACCACCACGTCGGCCCCGGCCAGCTCGGCGCGGGTGAAAAATCTTCCGCGCACCAAGGTGCCACCCTGGATCTCCATGTACCGCGAATCCGCGCCGAAGACGGTCAGGATTCCGGTTCTCTCGCCCTGGTATTCCATGCGCTGAAACAGCTGGACCCACATTCCGCTGTAGTCGATCTCCGGAACTCTCGCAATCGCGGCGGCGTCCGACGTTTGGACCAGCGGCCGGATCCGCACCTCGTAGGGCAAACGGTCGGGATTGAGCGGCGTCTGCGAGAAGAAGCGGACCACGTAGAAGGCGGTCGGACCCGCCGTCTCGATGGCGTTGAAGATCTGGGTCCGAATCCCCTGGACCATCGAGGCGATGGTCATGACCGTAGTCACCCCGATCACCACGCCCAAAATGGTCAGCGCCGACCGCAGCTTGTTGGCCCGGATCGAGTCGGCCGCGATCGCCACGCCCTCGCCGAGATTGCGAATCATTCGGCCCGGAGCGCGGTGATGGGATCCAGCCGGGCGGCGCGGGTGGCGGGGAAGACACCGAAGATGATGCCCGCTGCCGCTCCCAGCGCGAGGGCGACCCCCACCGACCAGAGCGTGACCCGGGCCGGCAGCGGGGTAAACCTCGATA
>JBBQXQ010000173.1:0-5119 GCA_038209515.1 Gemmatimonadales bacterium | reverse complement strand
GCTGGAGTGGTTTTCACCCCTGCCGCCTTCGTAAGGGTCTGATGCGGGCGGCAATAGTTGTAATACAGAAAGAACAGGCTCACCGCGTGGGCGTGGTTTTCAGCCTTTTTGGAGAAGGCATTCGTCAGGCGGGTAAACCGCCGCTGCTGCATCCGCAGAGTCAGGTTCGACCGCTCGACGTAGGACGTGGAGACTAGATCGGGGTCCGGCCGTCCGATCTTCCGCAATTTAATTGCCCCGGTGCAGACGGGCGGACTGTAGCGCCGAGCAGCTTCCGTCAGATCGGGCGGCACGTTCCCGTACTGCTTCACCAGCATAGCCCAATGCACTTCATCCCACCGGAAGGCAGCTCGCACGGCCACCTCGTACATATTGTGTCCGTCGGTCGTGAGCTGGATACGCTGCGTCACCCGCGAGCGGATGTCCTTCATAAAGGCCGTGGCGTTCTCCTGTGAGCGGGGACCGACCAGCCAGGACATCATGAGCTTGGTATCCGCGTCAATCGCGGTGAAGGTCCAAATGTCGCCGTCGCCCGGTCGCACGGCTCGCCGCTGCTTCGCTCCCACGAACGCCCAGATTTCGTCAGCCTCCACGCGGGTAGTTTTTAGGCTCCGGTGAGCGACATCCTGATAAGCCGAGGCAAACTCGCCTACCTCAACCATCACCTTCATGACGGTTTCTTTGTTGGCCCCGGTTAGCCGAGCGGTCGCCCGGATACCGTTGCCTTCACAAAGGGCGGCGATAATAGCGGCGCGGCGGTCAGCAGATAGTCTGTTCATTGTAACGGTCAATATAGCCAAATGGTCACGCATAGTCAACGCTCGCGAAAATGAGTCGATGGGCTGGCTTCGGGAGGCGTTCGGGTTTATGTTTTAGGGCGTGAAAAAAGGCCCAACCATTTGGCGATGGAAGGGCCTCGCAACCCCCGAGGGGACGGGAACCTGACTCGGGGCACCGGCCAGACAGCAGGCGCGGCTCTTACACACTAGCGTTCCGGACTAGTATAGTAAGGGCATACCCTCCCGGTGGCAAGGTCTAGGTTCGCAGTACCTTGGGGAGGGCCGATGGCCTTCAAAGTGCAGTACTCGCGAAACTCACGGGGGTTGAGCCGATAACGTACAATGACGTTGACGACATTTTTACCGCGTTCGGGTTCGAGAGTAGTTTCGACGGAATTGCCATCTGGTACTCCCATCAGCGGTACAACGTCGGGCCGTTCCGCAGTTGCCCAAGATATGACCTCAGCACTGTCCCCGATGCGGTGCGGGACATCGTGTGGCGAATGATCGATCGATTGAGGGATCTACGAGAACTGGAGGAATGACATGACCGATGAGCTGCAAGCCCCAGAGGGGTACTATATGGTGCGGCTCACCCTTGAGATTGACAGCAAAAAGAGGGAAATCTGGACCGCAGAACATCCGGAGCTACTTGGCTGTCACGTGGTAGCGCGGGATGCGCGAGAGGCAGTAGATCAACTGGCAAAGGTACGGGAGGAGTGGATTGCCCGGGCAGAGGCGCAGGGGCGACGGATACCTAGACCCAAACGCGATTTCGTGTATTCCCTGGTATTGCCTCCTGACCATACACCGCCGCAGCGAATCTTCGCGGAGCGGGCGATCCTCGCCACCGCCGACTCAATCAAGACTCTCTGGCTTTAGTGGTCTCCCAGCGGGCCTGTGCAGCCTTCGTGGCACTGGCTCGCCGCTGCTTGGGCGTCAATGCCTTCCGGCGAGCCTTGCCGCCCTTGGCCCCGCCCTTCCGTCCGCGCTTGACCGCCTCGGGATTCTTCGCCGTGCGTTCAGCCGGCGGAGGCGTTTTCTCGGCTTGCCCGGTAGCTTCCAGCATGGTCCGGTAGGCAATCTCAGCCACGTCCGGTCGGAGTTTGGGAGGCTTTTTGGGCATGGCTGGAATCTACGGCCCCGCGCCCGCTTCACCAATCGTCCTCTGTATCAAGTCAAAACCGGACATTACCGCTACCAGGGCGCGGAGCGGCGGCCGCCGGCGACGGGGTAGTGCTCCTCAAAGAACCCCGCGAGTGGCCGATCGCTCCTGCTGGCATGGGGAGGTTTCGGCAGGCTGATCTTGATGGGCTTCTGATGGTGAACCCAGTTGCCACCCCCGAAGTGGTGGACGATGGGCTCACCCTCCGGCCCCTGGGAGGGACCCGAGTTGGCCGGGCCGCCGGCCTTGAAGGGACAAGCCGTGAGGAAAAGCAATGCGCTCACGATCAGGGCCAGCGACAGGAGGTTATTGTGACGACGCACCAGAGCTTCCTTTCCAGCACGGGTAGGTCCTTGCAGCACCACCGACGCCAGCGACTATCAGGGTATGGATGATCGAAGGCACTGAATGCGTCGCAGGGGGGCCGGATGGCACGGCATCTGTCGTCACCCGTCGCGTTCTGCCACAGACCGGGACGCTCCTGGTGCATGGCCGTCGAACGGCCGGGCCTGCCGTAGTCGCCCTTTATGATCTGGCGACCGGGCAGCAGCGGTGGGTGAACGAAACGCTGTTCGACCAGACCGAGCCCAAGAAGAAGGGGCTGGGCGGCCTGATGCAGGGTCTCGTACGGCGTGCCTCCGAGGGCACCGCCCTCCAGATGCTTCAGGCCGGGCCCGAAGTGATCGTGGTACATACGCTGATGGGACTCAGGGCGCTCGACGCCCGCACCGGCGAAACGCGGTGGTCGGCGGCGCTGCCGACTGCGCGAGCCGGCAATCCCGCGAAGCACGTGCGACTCTATCCCTCGCTCGACAAGAACGACCGCATCTACGTGAGCTTCGACGACCGGCTCATGGCCTACCGACTCGCCGATGGGCAGCCGATCTGGGCTAAGCCCGCCACGGTCGGCGGGTGGATTCGCGATATCGTGCAGCATCCGGCAGGGACGTCATCCTCCCCGAGGGCGCGCCCGAGGGTGAGCTCACCGGCAGCCGGACCGTCAAGAACGGCGTCGTCCAGACTGGCCTCAACGTCGCCCGCTATGAGGACGGCAGCACCATCGCCGCCAAGCCGATCAAGATGCATGGCGATGTCATCGAAGGCATGATCGCCGGGGAGGAGGTGGTGCTCGCGGTCGACACCGACTCGAAGACTTTCGTCAACGTGCTCGACGTCGCCACGGCGACCGTGCGTCTCAAGAAGGACGCGAAGATCAAGGGCCAGCTCGACTATGCCGAGCTCACCCCGGCCGGCCTGCTCTACGTCTCACGGCCCGACGCGAGCACGAACGCAGAAGTAAACGTCATCGATCTCGCCAGCGGGGAGCCGCGCTTCAAGGATGTGATCGAGAGCGGGAAGCCGATGAGCTCGAGCGGGTACGATGCCGAGCGGTATTATCTGCATCACGCGACCGAGGGGACGGACGATGTACGTCTTCGCCAACCGGGATCACCAGCTCTACGCGGTGGATCGCGAGGCCGGCACCTACAAGGCGCTCGGCGGCGAGATCAAGCTCCAGGGCGGCGAGGATCCGGTGGCCATGGAAATCCGGCCCGACGGCATCGTGCTCATCGCGCCCCAGAACCTGGTGGTCGTCGGGCGGGACGGGCAGGTGAAGCAGCAGGCCTACCATCCGGCACCCCAGCTCCCGGGCCTCCTCCGGGCACTGCACGCGGTGAACGCGGTTCGCGCCGGCCTCTACGGCGCCGCTGCCTCGGCCTATGGCGATGCCTTCGCCCAGGCGTCTCGCCGCTCCAGCGATCCCGCGGTGCAGCGCATTACCGGGCAGCTGGCCACGGCGTACACCCAGGGCGGGGCGCAGCTCCAGGGCTATTCACGCCAGTCTGCCGCCATGGCGACCAAGCGCTTCAAGGCCTCGCTCGCGGTTCCAGGCTCGGTCTTCATGCTCACCAAGGCGCCCGAGGGCAAGGGCAACGTCCTGCTCCAGATCGACAAGGACAGCGCGCAGCCGCGGGCCCGGGTGGATCTGGGCAAGGAGAAGGAACCGGTATACGCGGTGGACGACATCGCGGGGATGCTGTTCCTACGGACAGCGCCCGGGACGCTGGTGGGTTACCGGCTGTAAAACGCGAACGGGGCCGCACTACTGGCCCCTCCGCGCACCACAGCACAGATTGGGGAGCACTCTCGGCGTAACCGGAGGCCTTGATGGCTGTTCCCCAGGCGACCGCACCCCAGACGACTGCACCCCCCACCGCGCTCGATCGAAGACCGCGAGACGAGGAAATCGACGTCTACGGACTCACCCACCCCGGGAAGGTCCGCACCGAGAACCAGGATCATTTCCTCATCTGCGCGCTGAAGAAGCAGATGGTCATCCGCCTGACCAGTCTCCCCGATGCCGACCATCTCATAGCGGAGCCCGAACGGCTGGCCTTTCTGGCAATGGTCGCCGACGGAGTGGGCGGCGGGGCCAAGGGAGCCGATGCCAGCCGGATCGCCTTGGAGGCGGTGACTCGGTATGTCTCCCACAGCATGAAGATCTACTATGCGCTCGGATCGGGGAGCGACCGGGAGTTCCACGAGGCGCTTCAGCAAGGCGCCCACCAATGCCACGCGGAGCTGGTGCGACGAGGCGAGGAGAACCCCGAGTATCGGGGCATGGCCACCACCCTCACCCTCTACTTCGGCGTGTGGCCCCGCGCCTATCTGCTCCAGGTGGGAGACAGCCGCTGTTATGTGCTCCGGCGCGGCGAGCTGATCCAGATCAGCCGCGATCAGACCATGGCGCAGGAGCTGGTTGACCTCGGGGTCCTGACTCGCGCGGCCGCCGCGGTCACCCGGTTCGCCCACACGCTCTCCAGCTCGATCGGGGGACGGAAGACCGCTCCGGCTGTCACCCGGCTCGACATGACGTGGGGCAACGTCCTGCTCCTGTGCAGCGATGGAGTCACCAAGCACGTCTCCGACGAGCGAATCCGCCAGCGGCTCCGCTTGATGACTTCCGCCAAACAAGCGTGCGAGGATCTGCTGCAGGATGCCCTGGAAGGAGGCGGGAGCGACAATATCACCGTCATCGTCGGGCGAGCTCTGCCGAATGAGTCCAATCCCACGACCTAAAGTAGTTTCTTCTCTATATGCAGATGAGGTGGTAGCGCAATGACTTAGCGCCACCACCTCATCTTGCTTCTTAGGCTTCCAGCAGGAAATGCCC
>JBBQXQ010000172.1:0-5132 GCA_038209515.1 Gemmatimonadales bacterium | reverse complement strand
CGATGTCGTTGGTGCCGCCGAGTATGACGACGACCCGCGGTGCGAGGGCGATGACGTCCTGATGAAACCGCAGCACCATCTGCGGGGTGGTCTGCCCGCTAATCCCCCGGCCGATGTACGGCTTGCCGGGGAATTGCGTCGTGAAATACGGGGCCCAGGCCTCGGTGATGTAGTTTCCCATGAAGACGACCCGCGCATCGTCAGGCGCCGGGGGTTTGAGCTCGGCATTGGCCGCACGGTACCGCCCGAGGTTGGCCCAGTCGGACGATTCGGATTGTGCCGCGAGACGCGAGGCGCCGGCAAGCACCAGGAACGCAGTGAGCGCACCGGTCCCGACGCCTGCCCTCCAGGGCCGTCGTCCGGTCGGGTGGCCACCCGCGAAGGAAGCGCGCATCAGCTCTCCTTGGAATGGACCGGGGAATCATCTAGCGGTGTGCGCTTGAGCTGCAACCGCACTGGCGACGCACTCCTCCATCTTCTTCTCATTGAGCCGCGGAGATCGACTTATTGGCAATGGCGAGGGACATGTACCCTTCGGTCTCGCCGGTGGTCCACTTCGTGATCTGGTCATCCTGAATGCATGCGGTGCGGCCGAGTTTCGTTGACGCAGGCAATCCGCACCGCGCGATACAGAACCGAGCCGGTCTCAGTCGGCTTGGCGCTGGTCGACGCCACAACAGTCGTTTTGCCGATGTCCGAAGCGTACTGCCAGTGGGTCAGTTCGCAAGCATGTGGAGGACGACAACTGCCAGGATCAGCCCTGCTGCCAGTGTCGCCCCAGCGATAATTCGCGTCGGCAGGTGGGTGCGGATCGCCGCGGAGGGTTGCCTGCCGGTCTGCCGCTCTTCAGCCCCACCGTTCGAGTTCCGCAGCAGCGTGACGCATCCGGTGAGCAGGGCAGCCAACGGCAGGCTGATGAGCAGTACCCAGAGAGTCCACAACCGGACCGAATACCAGGTGACGATCTGCTGCGCGGTATGTGCCGGCTCGTATTGCAGCGGCTGCAGGTCTTGCGCGACAACCGCTGTCAAGAACAGCGCGGCCGGGAAGATGAGCACAAGTTCCGTGGCAGCGATGATGCTCCTGTTAGTGCTCATAGCTGACACCCTCAGTAACGCTCGCGTCACCCAAACGAGGCCGCTCCCGCGGCGCTAGGTGCGTCAACGCGGCTGAAAGTTCTCGACGAACAAGTACCCAGTGATAGTCGCTAGGAGAAGGCAGCTAAGGCTCAGAGCCGTGAGATTCAGGGCAGTACCGCGGAGCCGCAGGGACAGGGTGCCGACCAGGGCGCCTTCCTCGTGACCGAAGCGGACCCGTACCAGCGGACGCGCGTTGAGCGCGAACGCGAGGAGGAGACCCCCCATCACAAGCAGTGGATGTACCAGGACGTCCGGTCGTTCGAGATCGAGCAACCCGGTTGTTACGAGCACGAGCGCAGGAAGAAGCAGGAGCAACCCCAGAACCGCCATCCTCACGTCTCTGTTCATGAGACCCTCCGTGGTCAGTGACTTAGCTAAGCTGGTAGAAAGTACTTTGTATGGTAAAGCAAGAACGCTTTCTTGTCAAGGGAGCCGGAGCGGCCCAAGAGCCACTCCTCTCGGCGGCGGGGTACCCCTTGAAGGTGCCTCCGACCCGCTCAGCCGGCGTTCCGGAGCCCCTGGGCAAACCCCATACACCGTCGCGCCGATCCCCGCGTCCACGGCCATAAGCGAGGGGTCGTCCTCGGACAGGTCGCGCTTGCGGGTAAACCCGGGTCAGGGGGGTGGCAGGGCAGTTAAGGACGGAGAGCGATCACGGCGCAGAGCCAGGGGATCTTGACAAGTCCGTGGAAAAAATGTAAACGATTACAAGAGTATCGCCGCCACTCGCCGAATGCGGGCCAGAGTCGCTTCGGAGGCCAGCCACTCCCCCGGATCGCGGCAACTGGGACAGACGCTGTCACCCCGGCCGTCTCGATGATCACGATCAAGGATGTCGCCCGTGCGGCCGGAGTGTCGGTCGCCACGGTGTCCCGAGTCCAGAACGGCAGCGTCCTCGTCAAGGAAACTACCCGCCGACTGGTGGGCGAAGTCGTCGAGCGGTTGGGGTACAGCCCCCACGGCGCTGCCCGCAGCCTGATCACCAGCCGCACCAACACCCTCGGCGTCCTGCTCCCTGACCTGTACGGGGAGTTCTTTTCCGAGGTCATTCGGGGGATCGATCAGACAGCCCAGCGGCACGGGTACCATCTGCTCGTCTCCAGCTCGCACGATGACCGGTCAGCCGTGGAGACAGCCCTTCGGTCGATGCGGGGGCGGGTGGACGGTCTGATCGTGATGTGGCCGGAAATGGACGAGACCGCCGTGCCCAACCTTGCCGCCCGCTTTCCTGTCGTGCTTCTCAGCGCGCCGATCGGCCCGGACGGCTTCGACGTCATCACCGTGGCCAACTACGAGGGGGCCTACGCGATGGTGTGTCATCTGCTGGACCTCGGCCACCGACGGATCGCGATCATCAAAGGTGTCGAGGGAAATGCCGATGCCGCCGAGCGGCTGCGAGGCTATCGTGGAGCGTTGGCGTCTGCCGGACTGGGGTCTGCCGCGATCGAGGTTGCAGGGGAGTTCAATGAAGCCTCCGGCTTCCGCGCCACCGGCGAGCTCCTGCATCGCGAGGTTCGGCCCACCGCGATCTTCGCGGCCAACGACGCAATGGCGGTCGGGGCGCTCAGCGCGCTACGGGAGGCCGGTCTCCGGGTGCCGGAGGACGTGGCCTTAGCTGGGTTCGACGATATCCCCATGGCCCGCTACCTCGATCCCGCCCTCTCCTCGGTCCATGTGGACATCAGCGCCCTCGGCGAGCACGCCACCCTTCGTCTTCTCTCCGCCGTACGCGACAAGGACCGACACGAGCATCGCGCGGAAACTTTGCCCACCACCCTGGTCCTCCGGCGCTCCTGCGGCGCGACCGTTCCCGCGTCGCGTCCGACCGCGCGCTCAGGACTAGCTACCTTCGCCAACTCCCCCCTGTGAGGCGTCTTATGAAGATGAACTTGGTCCTCCATGGTTGCTGGGCGCTGATCCTGGCCGCGACGGCGCTGCCGTCCGGACGGGCTTTCGGCCAGACCAGCACGGGCAGTTTACGCGGCACGGTCAGCGATTCGGCCGGAGTGCCTCTGGCAGGGGCGGAGGTGATCGCCCTCAATACCGCGACTGGCGTCCAGCGCAGCTCCGCGAGCAACACCCGTGGCTTCTACTCACTGCCTGGCCTCACGCCGGCGAACTACCGGCTCACCGTCCGCCGCATTGGGAGCGCCCCCGAGGGGCGCCAGATCCAGGTGCAGATAGGCCAGGTGCTGACGGTCGACTTCCGGCTGGCGGCCTCGACGGTGCAGCTGGCCGAGGTCGTTGTCGTCGCCGCGCCGGCGGTCGAAACCCGGACCTCGGAGGTGGCGACCAACGTGACCCAAGCGCAGATCGAACGACTGCCCACGCCCAGCCGGAACTTCCTCGATCTGGCGGCGCTGACGCCCGGCGTCACCGTCACCGAGGATCGCATCAACGGGAACACCAGGACTTTCCAGGCCGGGGGCCAGGGCCCGAACGCCGTCAACCTCTTCATCGACGGCACCAGCCTCAAGAACGACCTGACGGGCGGCGGCGTCGCCGGCCAGGACAACAGCCGGGGCAATCCCTTCCCCCGGAACGCGATCCAGGAGTACCGGGTCATCAGCCAGAATTTCAAGGCCGAGTACCAGAAGTCCTCCAGTGCCGTCATCACGGCGACCACCAAGTCCGGCGGCAACGTCTGGAGCGGAAATGCGTTATTCGGCTATCAGAACAAGGGGCTGGTGGCGCTGGACAGCTTCCAGCGCGCGGACAAGCATGTCGCCGACAGCATTGCCACTGTGACAGGAACGCCGTCGACGTTCACGGAGCCGGACTACAACCGCTCCCTGGTCGCCTTGAGCGCGGGCGGTCCGATCATCCTGAACAAGCTGCATATCTTCGGGTCCTACGAGGGGAACTACCAGAACCGAGCGAACCGGGTGAACTTCACACCTCCGCCGACCGGGATGTTCCCGGCCCTCGATACGGTCAACCTGACCCAGTACAACGGCAACTTCCAGGCGCCGTTCCGGGAGACGCTGCTCTTCGGTAAGCTGAGCTACGCCGTCACCCCGAACTCCTCGGCGGAGCTGAGCCTCAGCAATCGCCATGAGAGAGAAATCCGGGACTTCGGCGACCGCAAATCCTTCCAGGAGGCGCTGCTCTACCGCAATAACGTGTCCATCGGGCAACTGAAATACAACTACTTCTCGGGGCCGTGGCTCAACGAAGCGAAGGTGGACTACTCGCGCTTCCGCCGGTTCCCGTTCCCTAACACCCCGGGCCTGGCGGGGCGGATCTATCGGTTCGACAACAACGACAACGAACTCGGCAGCTTCCTGAGCAGCCAGGACTTCATTCAGAAGCGGCTCGGCTTCCGCGACGACCTTACCTACTCCGGATTCGAGGCGGCGGGGCAGCACGTCTTCAAGCTGGGCGCCAGCTTCGACTTCGCGAAATACAACGTGTTCAAGGACAACGATGGGACGCCGAAGTTCGCCTACGCCGACACCGTGACAAATTGCGGTTGCGCAGAAGACGGGCAGGCGTTCGCCTTCCGGAACCCCTACCAGCTGGTCCTCGGCGTCGGCGATCCGTTCCTGAACACCAACAACAACCAGATCGGCGCCTATCTGCAGGACGACTGGAGCCCCGTGGAGCGGCTCACGCTAAATCTGGGCATCAGGTGGGACTACGAGTCCCACATGCTGAACTACGATTACGTGACGCCGCAGAACGTGGTCGACACCCTCACCCGCTACAACGACTCGATGCCGACACCGATCGACCTGAGCCGGTACATCAGCACCGGCACCGAGCGGAAACCGTTCTACGGCGCCTTCCAGCCGCGGCTCGGGTTTTCTTACGCGCTCGACCGGAACGACAAGACTACGATCTTCGGCGGCTTCGGCATCTACTATGACCGCTCGCTGTTCGACCTCTTTGCCGTCGACGAGAAAATCAAGTTGAGCCATCCGACCTTGTTCGTCAATTTCGCCCACCCCGACTCGGCCCCGGGCCCGGGCCAGGTGGCCTGGAATGACTCGT
>JBBQXQ010000171.1:0-5268 GCA_038209515.1 Gemmatimonadales bacterium | reverse complement strand
CTCACCTCTTACCTCTCACCTCTCACTTCTCGCCGGACCCCCCCGGAGGTGGCGTGATTTCGCCGGAAGGCGAGATGTGCGCCGCCGTCGGCCCGAAGTCCTCCGCCGAAAGAGTTCGAACCAGTTGAATGGCCGCCCCGTGCGGGTCGGGTGCGGGGCCGCGTCTGGGCAGCTGCACCATAGGCACGAGTCGCGCGCGACGGAGCGTGCGATCAACGGCGAACTCGAGTCGCAGTACGCCGGTGATTCCCAGTGGGCCGTCCAGGTTGAAGCCGCGGTAGGTGAGGAAATTGCCGAGCGAGTATGCGATAAGCCGGCCGCGGTAGAACTCCATTCCCCGAAGCACGTGGGGACCGTGGCCGATGACCGCATCAGCGCCGGCGTCGATCACCCCGCGTGCCCAGCGGCGCAACTCCCCGCGAGGCTCCTTTCCCAACGACTCGGCGACCTCGCTGGTATGCTGCGCGTTGACTCCCTCCGCGCCACCATGAAAGGTCACGATGAGCAGATCCACCAGGGGGCGCACCGAGTCTACCACCGCCTGGCTCCGCTCGATGTCCAGTAGGTCGTAGGCGAAGGCATAGGTAGTGAACCCGATGAGACCGACCGTGGTGAGACTGTCACCCAGGCGGACGGTGTCCACCACGATCCGACCCAGGGGACCGTAGAGCCGGAGTCCCAGGCTGTCGAGCGTGCGCTCGGTAGACTCGCGGCCGGGCGCACCGAGATCGTTGGAGTGGTTGTTCGCCAGGTTCAGATGGGTGAAGCCGGCCTCGACCAGGCGGGGGGCTAGTCCGATCGGGGTACGAAAGGCGTAGCAGTTGCGGCGGAATGCCGGCGGCTCGGGAGGTCGCGGCTTGGATTTCTTGCGCTTCGGCGGCGGCTTTGGGATGAGGCACTTGGTCGAGGTGCCGGTGTCTGCCAGCACTCCCTCGAAGTTTCCCACGACAAGGTCGCCGGAGAGGCTCGGGTGTGCGAGGTCCAGGAGACCACGCCCGCTGTCGGGCGGGATCCCATCCTCCAGCGTGGAAGTCCCGAGGTTGATGTCCCCGGTGAAGGCAAGACGCACCGGCGCATAGAGGTGCGCAGGTGGCGGAGTCGGTTCGAGCAGGGGAGAGGGAGGGAGCGTGTCGGTCCGCTCGGCCGAGGGCACCGGTGCGGGTTGGGGTGGCGGTGGCGCCTTGGCACAGCCCACCGCAGCGGCCAGAAGAAGCCAGCGCGCGCTGCACCTCACGCTGGGTTTTTGTCCCGCTCCCAATGTTGTGCTTTTTCGCTCAAGGTTCGGATACTGCTTTGAGGGCCGACGACGAACAGCAGTTCGTTTACTGGCTCAGATACAGTCGACCCAGTAAGCGCCACTCTAACAGGCTGCATCACATCACCCAGCTTGAGATTGTTGGCCTCAGCCACGCCTTTGAGGGTCGTTAACAACCGCTCAGGTTCCCACTCGTTCGGCTTCAGCGCCTTGAGGGCGGTAGAAGCTAAGTCCAAGTTCGCTACGAAGGCCGGCCCCATCTTTAGAATCAACGCCTGACCCTTGGCGTCCGGCTTGGACCGCTCCGGGTAGAGTCGTGTCGCAACCTGCTCAGCGACGTGGAGAATCGTCCGCGATCGAGCCTTGACCGAGTCTATCAAGGGCCGAAGATCGCCGTTCGCTTGTACTCCCATGAGACTCAATTGGCGCTTCACCGGCTCGAGCAAGTCCTCCACCGGAACGGCGGAGAGGTACTGACCATTCAGCCACTCGAGCTTGGTGGTGTCGAAGACCGCTGGCTTCTTCTGAATCCCCTCGAGCGTGAACCGCCGGATCATCTCATCCTCGGGGATGATCTCGCGATCGCCTCCGGGCGACCAGCCCATGAGGGCGAGGAAGTTCCGCATCGCGGCGGGAAGGATGCCTTGCTCCTGATAGTCGCCTACTGCGGTGGCCCCATGCCGCTTGGAGAGCTTCTTACCGTCAGCACCCAGAATCATCGGGACGTGGGCAAACACCGGAGGCTCGTGGCCGAGCGCGCTGTACAAGGCAATCTGCTTGGGGGTGTTCGAGATGTGGTCGTCGCCCCGGATCACATGGGTGATCCGCATGGCGATGTCATCGGAAACGACGGCCAGGTTGTAGATCGCGCTGTTGTCGCTCCGAAGGATCACGAAGTCGTCGAGGTCGCGGCCCTGGAAGCTGATCCGGCCGTGCACCGCGTCGTTCCACGTGATCTCCCGGTCATCCATGATGAAGCGAATGGTGGACGGCGCGCCGGCCCGCACGCGCTTCTCCACCTCGGAGGGGGTGAGGGCCAGGCACCGGCGGTCGTAATGGAACCCAACGCCCGCGGCTTCGGCCTTGACTCGCTGGGCATCCAGCTCTTCGCGAGTACAGAAGCAGCGGTAGGCCTTCCCCTCGGCCAGAAGCCGTTCGGCATCGGCCTGGTGCTGGCCCGCGTATTCGCCCTGGAAGTACGGGCCTTCATCCCAGGTGATGCCGAGCCAGGTGAGGCCGTCCAGGATGATGCGGGTGTGCTCCTCCGTGCTGCGCTCGCGATCGGTGTCTTCGATACGCAGCACATGGGTGCCGCCGGTATGCCTGGCGTACAGCCAGTTAAACAGCGCCGTGCGGGCTCCGCCGACGTGCAGGTAACCGGTCGGTGAGGGGGCGAAGCGAACTCGGGGAGGTGTCATGAGGGAACGGAGCGGGAGGGATTCGAACCCTCGATAGAGGTTGACCCCCTATGCCGGTTTAGCAAACCGGTGCCTTCAGCCACTCGGCCACCACTCCAACGCCGGGAAATTCGCGGGCTGGTTCAGGTTAGGCAAGCCCTCAAACCGGATCCGGTCCAGACTCGCCCAGCTGTAATGGAGCGATGAGAAAGACGGCGGAGCGACCTACGCTGACGCGGCGAGCTGGTAGTACTGTCGCGCCCGGTCGAGAATCCGCTCCGCCGAGCCCGGAAGATTGTTGCGCAGCCAGAGAATGATCGCTTCCGGCTTTGGGATCACGGCCCAGGCCGGGCGATGGTTGGCTTGGATCAGCCGTCTGAGATCGTCAACTCTATCACCGAGGACTTCGTCCATGGCCCGGTTCAGTGCTCCCTCGAGCGCGGAGTCGGTCGGCACCAGATGGGAGTGGGCACAGAGCAATGCATCAATCGATGCCGCCTGGAACTCGGGGCTGAAGACATCGATCGGGTACGCGCAGAACAGGCTGACGTCGCTCGCGTGCAGCAGCTCGTTCCAGAGCTCCTCCAGACGCACCGCTGCCGAGAAATGGCCCGCCTTCCAGAGCACACCTACCATCTCACCGTATGCCCGAATTCCGCTGTGGACCGCCCGCGTCCGGACTCCAGCAAGAGCCTCACCGATGATGCGTTCGAACCGCGCCTGATCCGGTTCTCCGTCGACCATGAACCGATTGAGCGTCGCCTCGGCATCGAGAAAGACCAGGCGACCCTCGAGTACGGCCCTGGTGTAGGTCCGTTCACCGGTCAACTGCCGCACCATGGAGCCCCGGTGCTCGGCCGTGGCGATGACGATCAACCCGTCGCCCCGCCGCAGTCCCTCGCTGAGATAGCGGCTGACGTTTCGGATGAGAAGGCGGTCATCCTTGCCGTAGAGCTGAACGAAGTGCTCTTCCGGCTCAGGCTGATCGAGAAGCTCGGCACGCTGCGCCATGATGTTCCTTAAATAGGGCTTCAGATAGGACTTAGGTCGATTCCCGGTCACCGGAACCTAGGGGCGCTCTGCCCTGGCCGCAAACCTGATGTCCACCGGCCCAGGCCCGCCGGCTCGATGACGCAAGGAATATGACGTTGGCTGTATTGGAGGTTTGTGTCGCACGTCACCCCGGGCCGGCGCGTATTCCACTTTGGAGCTTGCGGCCCCGAGCGGGCCGGGGATACCTTCGCACTGCAGGCATACCCTCCGACCATACTATCGACAATGCCCGCATCGCAGGGCTCGACCAACGCGAACCCGGGGTCCAAGCGGCCGCCCGGCGGCTTCACGGTCCTGGTCGTAGACGATGAAGAGGCTGTCAGGCGTTTGGCCTGCCGCATGCTGACCTGGACCGGCTATCAGGCGCTCGAAGCGAGTCACGGCCGGGAAGCGATAGCCACTATCGAGCAACACGCGGGCAGCGTTCATCTCGTCCTTACCGACATCAAGATGCCGGGGATGAATGGCCGGGAGCTTGGCAGGCACGTCGAGCAACGCTGGCCGGGAAAGCCGATCCTTTACATGTCGGGGTTCGCGTCCGAGGTATTCGAGAACGGTTTGATCGAGCCCGGCGCGCCGTTCCTGTCCAAGCCATTCACCCAGGACGATCTCGCCCAGAAGGTCCGGGGCCTGCTCGGCAGCTAGGCCGATTTTCCTCCCCCGTCCCAAACGCGCAGCCGTTTCCCGCTTCTGGCACCGAAGGCCGGACGACCGGGGTCCGCGGCGCGGAGGCAGCATATTCTGTGGCAAGGGCGAGTCAACAATCGAGTTTGCCGAGCTAAAATCAGCGGCGGAGAGGGCTTAAAGTGGCACAAATGTTGATCTTTGATGACCGTTCTTCTAGCCTTTAGCCACGTAGCTTTCCTTCGAGAGCCAACACGTTTATGACAGTAGGGGGACTGGGAATAGCGGCACCCGAGGCACCCCCTCTTCCAGCCGGGGGGCGGAGCACTCCGTTGCGCATTATTTGTCCCACCTACTGGTATCCGCAGCACGCTACTGACACGCAGGCCACCTACGTCCACGACATCAACCGCCATCTGGTTCGCCGCGGCCATATGGTGACGGTGGTCACCCCCGGTGCGCCGTCGATGCCCCAGCGCGACACGTTCGATGGTGTTCAGATCGTCCGCTTTCCTCTCGAGCTCCCGCCAGACCTGACCTATGGCCGCGTGGCCCAGAGCCACGTGAGGTGGCTGGGCAAGCTCGCGCGGTTGGCCGTCATGGCCCAGTATCTGGAGGCGCAGCATCGCGCCATCCTGGCGGAGGCGCGGGAAAACGGGGCCGATGTCATTCACGCGCATTGGGCCATCCCCACTGGCCCGGCGGCCGTGATGGCCGCACGCAAGCTTGGGGTGCCCAGCGTCATCACGATGCACGGTGGCGACGTGTACGTGCGGCGACCGCGACGGCCGTCGCGGAGGCCCAGGCCGGGGGCGAGCTCTACGTCTGGACGGTGGACGACGCGGCGCGGATCTCCGCCCTGGCGCGGCTGGGGGTCGCGGGGTTGATCACCAACGACCCGCGGCTGTTCGCGCACGCGGCGGCACTACCCTGAGGGCT
>JBBQXQ010000170.1:0-5306 GCA_038209515.1 Gemmatimonadales bacterium | reverse complement strand
GGCCGAAGCCGTTCCGCCCGCCCTTGCCGGGCAGGACGTGCTCGCGTGCGCCGTGACCGGCAGCGGCAAGACGGCGGCGTTCCTCCTGCCCATCCTGCACCGCCTGATCGATAAACCGCGTGGCGCCACTCGAGCGCTCGTACTCACACCTACCCGCGAGCTCGCGGCCCAGATCCTCGAGGACCTGAACGATCTCGCGGTGCACACGCCGATCACCGCTGCAGCGGTCATCGGCGGCGTGGGCATGGGACCGCAGGAGCACGCGTTCCGAAGCGGCGCCGACGTGATCATCGCGACGCCGGGCCGCCTGCTCGACCACTTCCGGTTTCCCTACGCCAAGCTCGCCGCGCTCGAGATGCTGGTGCTCGACGAAGCCGACCGGATGCTCGACATGGGCTTTCTGCCGGAGATCCGGAAGGTCCTGCGGCACCTGCCGGCCCCCACTCGGCGGCAGACGCTTTTCTTCAGCGCCACGATGCCCGACCCGATCCGGGTACTCACCCGCGAGATGCTGCGCCATCCGGTCAACATCAACCTGGGACCGCGGACGGCACCGGCGGTGGGGATCACCCACGCGGTCTATCCGGTGCCGCAGGAGCTGAAGACCGCGCTGTTCCTCACGCTGCTCCAGCGCGGCGAGATGCGCGAGGCGCTTGTCTTTACCCGCACCAAGCACCGGGCCGATCGGTTGGCGAAATACCTGGTTCAACACGACATCGCGGCCGAGCGGATTCACGGGAACCGCTCGCAGCCGCAGCGAACCCAGGCACTCGCGGGATTCAAGGCTGGGCGATTCCGGGTCCTGGTCGCGACCGACATCGCCGCGAGGGGAATCGATATCGAGGAGCTGGGGCACGTGGTGAACTTCGACGTCCCGAAGGTGCCCGATGATTATATCCATCGGGTTGGCCGGACCGCCCGGGCCGAAGCTGTGGGCGACGCCTTCACCCTGGTCGCGCCCGACGAGGAGGAGGATCTTCGGAGGATCGAGCGGGTGATCGGAAAGCGACTGCCCCGGGTGATGGTTCCCGACTTCGATTATCGCGCGCGAGAGGGCGCACGCCTGGAGATACCCCTCGCCGACCGCATCGCCGCCATTCGCGCGAAGAAGGCGGAAGACCGTGGCCGGGCCGAGGCCAAGAAAAAACGCCGTATGGTGGACGCGGCGGTGGAACCGGCGCGGCGGGACGGCCCCCGCAACGGGCAGGGCGGGTCCGGCCGGGCGAACCACCGACGCCGCGCCCGGAGGGGCCGGCCGGGTGGTTAGGGTTGCCAGAATCCTCCAACGGCGCGTCCACGCTCACGGACGGTTCATCGTGCCGCTGCCCCGGCGCGATCCCACTGTATGGAACGGGTCAGAGTGAGGGCGCATGGTAATGCGAAGACTGGCATTGATTGTGGGCGTAGTTCTGGTGCTCGCTCCGGCGTTCTGGGTGTTGCGGCTGTTTGCGGAGCTGTATCTTGGCTGGTCATTGGTCGCTCTGCTGCTCTTCTACGGCTGCATTCTCGCCGGAGTGGCTAATCAGCGGCGGCGGGGACGTGCCGGCGGCTATTTCGCCTTCCGGGGGGCGATGCAATCCGTGATCATCGCCGCCGCCGTCGGATTGTTCGGCCCATTCCTTTACGCCGCATTGACGCACACGACGGCCGGCAACATGGCGCCTATTTGGGGGGTGCTCATAATGATCTTCGGCAGTATTGCCGCTGGAGGAACAGGTCTGATCGCGTACGCCACCCGGAAGTGAAGACCGCGCTGCCATCCGTAAAGGAAGTAGAGGAAGATTAGGCAAACTCAGAGGCTTCTCTTTGTCCTCACTGCCGTCAATTTAGGGCTCCTCGGGTACCGGTCAGTGCAACCTCATCCGAGTCTGGCGGCCACGGTCGCTGTGCCAAACGTGATCCGTGGACGCGCTCTCGAAATCGTTGACGATCGAGGAAGGGTTCGAGCGAGCCTGTCGGTGCTCCCGGAGGATCCGAAGATCAAATGGAATGGCAAGCCATATCCTGAAACCGTGCTATTGCGCTTGATGAGTCCTGATGGAAGGCCGAATGTAAAACTTGGAGCCTCTAAGATGGGAGCGGGGCTTGTCATCGGCGGCGAGTCCGACCCAACGTGTGGGGGGATTCACCTTTCTCGCCATTCTGTATGGCTTGGCGGGCTCGGAGCGCTCTTTGTCGGATTGCTCTGTGCTTGCGCCGCCGGCACTCAGTCCCCGGCGGTCGAACCCCTCCGTAATCCAGCGAACATCGCCAACAAACCTTCGCCATATTGAGGAGGCACATGCGACGCCAATGGTTCGTTCCCTGGGGCTGGATCTATCGACCGGTTTCCTGGCGGGGTGCCGCTCTCGTACTCCTCGCCTTCATCTTCTGTTATCAGGTGTTCGGAGCTGCCGATCGGCAGGCGCACTCTGTGAGCGATACACTCTACGGAGTCTTTCCATACGCGGTGCCGTGCTTGATGTTGCTGAATTGGGTTGCCTCGAAAACGGCCGGAGGGACTGCCTAGAGCGACGCCGAGCAGCGGATCGGCGGCCACCAGGAGGGACTCAATGTTCGTGACTACACCCGGCTGCGCCGCATCCTGAGCCCGCTCACTGGCGCGACGATGTTGTCGATGGTGGTCGGCTGTCGAACGGACTCCTCTGCGGGGTACGCCAAAGAAGCGGCGGCGCGTCCGCGGCCGGCGGTGATCGGGCCCACGGAAGGCGAGCGGCGATTCCTGCGCGGGGGGACTGCCCCGCTCCTCATCAAGGTTGACCCGATCACTACCGGCTCCGGGCACAGGGTCCTGAGCAGGTCCGACTTGCCCCCGGGCGATGCGATCGGTCTGCATCGTCACCTCCAGGAAGACGAGATCATCCTCGTGACCCGCGGTACGGCGCGGATACAGCTCGGTAGCCAGCATTTCACCGCGGGTGCGGGGACCACTGTGTTCATTCCACAGGGAGCTTGCATCGCCCTGGCCAACGCAGGAGCGGACACTATGACCAACATATTTATCTTCTCATCACCCGGCTTCGAGCAGGTGCTGCGCGAGGTCTCGTCACCGGCGGGTGCGCCGCCCAAGCCGGTCTCCCCAGCCGAGCGCGCCGCAGCGTTCCACCGCGGGCATGCCGAGCTTAGCCCGAGGGACTGCTCCAAATCGTGACCCTCACCCGTTGGTGCGGCCGGTCGCGTCAGCGACCGAACGGCGACCTCGATTGGCCCCGCCGGGCGGAGGCGAACCCCACGGCTACGACGAGTTCATAGCGAGCGTCGATGCGATTGTGATCGGGCGTAAGACCTTCGAGAAGGTGCTGACCTTTGGGGCCTGGCTCTATGGGGACAAGCGGGTAGTGATCCTGACAGTCGCCCGGTCGACTTGTCCGCGGCCGTCGGGGGCGTGGTGGAACAGATGGCCGGGCCCCCGGCTGAGATCGTGTCCCGGCTCGCTGCAAGTGGTGCCCACCACCTCTACGTCGATGGCGGAATCACCATTCAAGGGTTCCTGCGCGCCGGGGTCATTCACCGCCTCATTATCACTCGCGTGCCCGTGCTTCTTGGAGACGGAGTTCCGCTCTTCGGCGCTCTACCGCACGACATCCGGCCCCGTCACGTCGTGACTCGCGCCTATCCGAGCGGCCTGGTTCAGAGCGAGTACCATGTTGCCGCCGGCTGACGGCGCCCGGAGCAGCATCATCGCCACGGAGCGCCTTGAGCTCATCCGAGCTACTCTCGAACTGA
Organism: Gemmatimonadales bacterium; assembly: GCA_038209515.1. Taxonomy (GTDB): domain Bacteria; phylum Gemmatimonadota; class Gemmatimonadetes; order Gemmatimonadales; family GWC2-71-9; genus CAVVWJ01. The sequence continues at coordinate 1,580 of JBBQXQ010000170.1, read as the reverse complement.
CCCGGGCGGCCCTGGATGACCCAGCCGCCCTCGCGGCAAATCTTGGTGCTCGCGTGCCGGCCACCTGGCCGCCGGAGTTCCTCGATCCGCCGTCACTCCGGTTTACCCTGGACCGGCTTGCCGAAGGTGGGGAGCAAGCAGGCTGGTGGCTTCACTTCGTCGTGCTGGTAGATGGTGTGACCGGCAGGACCCTGATCGGGAGCGCCGGGTACAAGGGCCCGCCATCGCCGGATGGCACAGTCGAAGTGGGCTACGGGATCGTCCGCGACCACCAGCGCAGGGGATATGCCTCCGAAGCGGTCCGGGGCCTTCTGGCGCACGCGTTTGCGGTTCCCGCAGTACAGCGCATCATTGCCGAGACACTCCCTGAGCTGGCGCCCTCGATCGGGGTGCTTCGCAAGTGCGGATTCCGCCTCATTGGCGACGGCTCCGAGCCTGGCGTCATTCGCTTTGAGCTGAGGCGAGCTGAATAGTTCTAGGGCACGTAGGATCGTGGGCGGGCTGTGGAGTCGCCGCAGCCTTTACCGCCATGGTGCGCAACGATCTCCGGGGCCTCGATACGCTGCTGGCTGCGGCGCTGACATACATCCACAGGCAGTGGCTGCCTGACCCGCGGATGCAGCGGGCGGGCTTCGATGGCCAAATGCCTTCATCACTCAGTTCCAGCCCATCCTCTGCGAGGTCGCCGACACGATCAGCGTCGACGTGCCGCGCGGGACGGGAGACTACCAGATCAGCGACTGGTCTCCGGATGACTTCAAGGCCCACATGGCCTTCGGTGCAAGGGCGGAGGTCGACGCGGTGACGGCGGAGATCATGCTGATCGTTCGCCAACTCGACGCGCTGAGCCGGTTCCGCTTCCGGAGCGACGCCGAGTCACTCGCGGCCTGGAAGAGTGCCCGGGACGTGGCCTGGCCCGCTCGGGATGACGGGGAGGTGCCGGTCGGCGGTGATGCACAGAAGCCCGCGGCGTGACGGACGGGCGGACAGACGGAGGAGCAGAGAGGCGGACAAGTGAAAGGGGGTGCCCTTCGCTGTGCTTAGGGAATGTGAAGCTGCTCGCGGCCGCGGGATTGCTTCGAACGCTTCGCGTCCTCGCAATGACTCATACCGCCTGTCCGCCTTCTCCGTCTTCTCCGTCCTCTCCGTCTTCTCCGCCCTCTCCGCCCTCATCGAGATGCAGCTCGTGCTTAGCCGTGCGGTCGATGGCGAACACGATGATGATCCCCACCAGAAACGCCCCCAGCAGCCACAGCTCGAACCGCTTCACGTGCCCCATCAGCGCGGTGGCACTCCCACTGACCAGCCACCCCAATGAAGTGAAGACCAGCGAACCGAGCACGCAGCCGAGCGAATCGATCAGGAGAAAGCGCGGCAGCGAAAGGCCGTGCAGCCCCCAGAACACCATGCTGGCCGCCTTGGTCCCATAGACGAACCGCGCTGCGAGCAGCTCCCAGGGTCCCATGCGTCGGGCGAGCCGCTCGATTGTAGGCCCGACCCGGCCGTAGAGCTTTCCCTCCCGGAAGCGAGGGCCGCGCAGCCGGCCGAGGGTATACCAGGCCGAGTCGCCGATGAGGCTG
>JBBQXQ010000169.1:0-5309 GCA_038209515.1 Gemmatimonadales bacterium | reverse complement strand
TGACGCGATACCAGGCACCCTCGCCCCCGATCGCCAGGGGCCAGCAGGCACACTGCATCTGGTGATTTCCCAGCGCCTCGACTGCCTCGGCCAGGGCCTCGGGGGTCACCCGCGCGTCGGCGTGCAGCACCAGCAGCCACTCGCCGAGCGCCGCGGCCGCACCGGCCCGGAGTTGATGCCCCCGCCCGGACTCGGTTCGGAGCACGCGGCAGGCTCGAGTGGCAGCCAGCTCTGCGGTGCCGTCGGCGGAGCCGCCGTCGGCGACGATGATTTCGTGAGAAATGGGAAGAGGAGCGAGGTCTTGCAGGAGCCGGGGCAGGCGCGACGCCTCGTTGAGGGTCGGAATGACGACCGAAAGGAGCGTAATCAGCTCCGCACGAGAGCCTGGAAGCGCGCGCGGATGTCTCGAGTCATGGGACCGGCCTTGCCCGAGCCGATCACCCGCCCATCCACCTGCCGGATTGCGACGACCTCACTTGCCGTGCCGGTGAAGAAGGCCTCATCGGCAGTGTAGACGTCGTACCGGTTGAGAATGGATTCTTCCACCGGATATCCCGCGTGGGCAGCGATCTCGATGACCACGTCCCGGGTGACGCCCTTGAGAATACCTGCATACGGAGGTGGAGTCCGCAAGCGGCCGCCCTTTACCACGAAGAGATTCTGCCCCGAGCCCTCCGCCACGAATCCGGCGCTGTCCAGCATCAGCACTTCATCGGCGCCGGCGTGGATGCCCTCGATCTTGGCCAGGATGTGGGCCAAGTAGTTGAGCGACTTCACCCGCGGTGAGAGCGACTCGCGCTGGGGGATCGGCGTACCGGCGGTGACCACGTTGAGTCCCGCTTCGTACACCTGCTCCGGCCAGAGCTTGATGGTGTCCACGATGATGACGACCGAGGGCTTGGGACATTTACGTGGGTCCAGCCCGAGGTCGCCCACCCCGCGGGTGATCACGTGGCGAATGTAGGCCTCGGTGATGCCCGAGCGGCGAACCGCTTCCTCAGTGATCGCCGCCATTTCCTCTCGTGGCATCGGGATGCTGAGCCAGATGGCCTTGGCGGAGTCGTAGAGTCGCTCGAGGTGTTGCGTCAGCCGGAAGAGCTTGCCGCCATACGCACGAATACCCTCGAACACACCGTCACCGTAGAGCAGGCCGTGATCGTAGACCGACACGGTGGCGGTGCTGCGGTCGCACCATTTGCCGTCGAGCCAGATGGTCGGCGTTCCGGTTCCCTGGGCGGGCGGCGTTGCTGTGGGTTTCGTGGACACTGTCATGAAGGGAATGTAAGGAAGCTAGGAGCTAGGAGCTAGGAGCTAGTCGCCCCTCCGCAGGACGATCCCGACCCCGCCGTACACCCGAAGCAGTGCGGTCCCAGCGCGATCTCCCTCGTCGCGAGCACGGGCGTGTCGAAGTCGAGAATGCTGCGCGACGCGGAGGCAACCGGGAGATCGAGCATCTGATTGAAGTCGCAGTCGTAGAGCGTGCCGTCCCAACCCACAGAGATAGTGTTGCGGCACATCACTCCGGCCGCCGCGGCGGGGTTGAAAGCCTGGACCAGCCTTTCCAGGTACGCCTCGGTCTGATGCTTCTCCTCAAGATGCTGCAGGAACCGGCTGATCGGCATGTTGGTGATGGTGTACAGGCGGTTGAACACGATGCCGTGCCGCCGCGCGAGCTCTCGTTTCCAGTCACGCTCGGCCGATGCCTGGACCGGCGGCATAAATGCACCGACGGGATTGGTGACGAGATTCAGCAGCAGTCCGGTGTCCGGGCGGCCGTAGCCGAGTTCATTCAGCTCGCGGAGTGCGTCGATCGAGTCCTCGAACACTCCCTCTCCTCGTTGGGCATCGGTTTGCCTCCCCTGGAAATAGGGCAACGACGCCACCACCTCGACCCGATATTCGGCCAGAAAGGCCGGCACCCAGCGGTAATTCGGCAGCCGCGTCACCGTGAGGTTGCAGCGGTCGATCACCTGGCAGTCGAGTGCGGTCGCCTCGCGCACGATGCGGCGGAACTCCGGATGCAGCTCCGGCGCTCCTCCCGTGATATCCAGTGTCGGAATGCGGTTCGCCGCCAGCACGGCCAGGTAGGCGGCGATCACGGCGGCCGGCATCATTTCGGCTCGATCGGGGCCGGCATCCACGTGACAGTGGCGGCAGGTCTGATTGCACTTCTTCCCGATGTTGATCTGCAGGATGTCGATGGCTCTGGGCCGCAGAGGATAGAGGCCGGCGGTCTCCAATGCCGACTCGAAGCTCCGAGGCAGCGGCAGCTCCGTCAGCCGTCGGCGCTGTGCCGCTCCACTGGCGAGTGGATGCCGCTGCTTCTGAAGGGTGGGCAGGACTGCCACTCACATGCCCAGGCGCTCGAGATGATTGCGCATCTGCACGCCATGCACCAGCGAGGCTCCGCCCCGGATCGCGGCGGCCACGTGGATCGCTTCGGTCATCTGCTCCTCATTCGATCCCTGCTCCAGGGCCGACGTGGTGAAGGCATCGATGCAGTAGGGACACTGGACCGAGTGCGCCACGGCGAGTGCAATGAGCGCCTTCTCCCGGCTGGTGAGGGCACCCTGGGCGAAGACGGCATCGTACCAGGATTGGAATTTCTTCCACAGCTCCGGAGCACCGGTGGCCAGCTCGGCAAAGCGGCCAAGATCGGCGGCGTGGTAATAGTCCTCGTGACTCATGGGAAAATCCTTGATGGCAATGCCAGCGCGAGACACTGGACGTCGCGGCGTGGTGCGCGGTAGAAGACTAACCAGGCCGCCTTCAGTGGGCATCGATTGGGGACCCAGTTCGGCGCCGGGCAGCCCGGAGGAAGAAGATGGCGGGCGCGACGCAGACGAAGGTGAGCAGCAGCAACATCCAGGCATCGTTGTAGCTCAGCATGGATGCCTGGCGCACCGTTTCCTGATCCAGCAGGGCCAACGCTCCCCGCCGTGCCGCAAGGGTGCCATAGCCGTGCGCCGCCAGGTCCGCGGCAAGCATCCGCAGGCGCTCGTCCACCAGAGGATTGCCGGGATAGATGTTGGCCAGAAGATCGACTCGGTGAACCTGGGTGTGCACGGTGACGTAAGTGGCGAGGATCGCGATCCCGAACGACCCCCCGAGCTGGCGTGCCAGGTTGATCAGCCCCGACGCCTGCTGCGCCTCGCTCGGCTTGAGACTGGCGTACGCGACATTGTTGATCGGGGTGAAGAGGAAGCCGAGACCGGCACCCCGGATGATCAGCGCCAGACGGACATCCGCCTCGCCCGCATTAGTGGTCAGGTGACCCAGGTCCCACATCGACACCACGAAGAGAGCCACCCCGATACCGATCAGCACCCGGGGATCCACCTTGGGACGGGGCCCGTTGAGCAGCATGCCACAGGTGACCGCGGTGATCGCGGTGGCGATGCCGCCGGGCATGAGAGCCAGACCGGTCTCGGTCGGGGTGAAGTGCAGCAGACTCTGGGTGAAGAGGGGGAAGATGAATACTCCGCCATAGAGCCCGAAGCCGAGCGCAACGAAGAGAAAGATCGACGCCGCCAGCTCCCGGTTCTTGAGCACGCGGAAATTGACGATCGGGTGCTTGTTACGGGATGACAGCTCCCACCAGACCATGGTGATCAGGCAGACCCCCGCCACGATGGCTAACCTCAGGATCCACTTGTCGGAGAACCAGTCCTTGGCATTTCCCTCCTCCAGAACCCACTGCAGCGAGCCGATGCCGGCGGTCAGCAGTCCGATCCCCAGCCAGTCCACCTCACCCCGGCGCTTCTGCTGATCCGGTGGATCCTTGAGGAAGGTACTCACCAGAAACGCGGAGCCGATCCCGATGGGCACGTTGATGAAGAAGCACCAGCTCCAGGAATAGTTATCGGTGATCCAGCCACCGAGGGTCGGACCGAGCGTGGGGGCGACGATGATGCCGAGCAGGAAGATGGCTTGCACCATGCCCTGCTGCTCCCGGGGGAAGATCTGGCGCAAGGTGGCCTGCGCCGTGGAGAGGAGGGCCGCGCCGCCGGCGCCCTGAATGATCCGCCACACCACGAGCTCGGTGAGCGAGTTCGATGTGCCGCAGAAAAACGAGGCGACGATGAAGATGATGATCGACGCCGTGAGGTACCGCTGCCGGCCGATCCGCTCGGTGAAGAACGCCGTCATCGGAAGCACGACGACGTTGGACAGGATGTATCCGGTGCTGACCCAGCTGATCTCCTGCTGGGTGGCGCCTAGGTTTCCCGCCATCTGCGGGAGCGCCACATTGATGATGGTGGTGTCCAGCACCTCCATGATGGCCGCAGTGATCAGGCCGAGGAGGATGATCCACCGGTAGCGGGCGACGAACGCCGCCGCTTCTTCGGCGGCCATGGCCTGCCGCGCTGGCGTGGATGGAGCCGCCGTCATGAATCCGAGAAAAGAATAGAGCGGGTTTAGAGTCGAGCGGGCTCTGGGCGCAGAAGAGCGACAACCAGTCGGGCAGCCGCATCAAGCGGTACGGCTCCCGTGTTGATCTGCAGGTCATACTCACAGGGATCGTTCAGGCTGCTCTGGTAATAGCGCTGGAGGTACTGCTGCCGGTCGGCGTCCTTGCGCCGCACGGCGGCAGCGGCTTGGGCGTTCGGTACGCCGGTCCGCCCGGCGACCCGCTGAACCCGGACGTCAAACGGAGCGGTGACCCGAACTCTCAGCACATCGGGACGGCCGCGAAAGAGGCAGTTCCCGCCGTGACCCACCACGATGAGCGGAAGGGTTCGCACGGCCTCGAGCAGAACCTCGCGCGCCGCCGCTGCGATGCAGTCGGGATCGGTGACCCAGGGACTGGAGTGGGCTCGCGACTCGGGTGCGGTCACCACCGCCACGGCGGCCAGCCGCTCCAGGAAGCTCGGCACGTGCTCGTCCATGGCGACGACTTCGCCCTCCTCGCACCGAAGCCGGGCGGCGAGCTGCTGCACCAGTTCATGGTCCAGCACCGGCCAGCCCAGCTCCTTGCCGAGGAGCACACCCAGCTCACTGCCGCCGGCGCCGTACTCGCGCGAGATGGTGATCAGTTGAACCGGAACCCGGTCGGGAATACTCATGGCTGAAATATGGCACTTCTCCAGCGGAGCTGGGGAGCCCCTCCGGCTTCGAGTGGCTGACTTCCCCCTGCACCACCCCTTACACTCAGCCGTCGGGGCTCGCCCAGCTCCGCTCTCAATATCGGACTAGGCCGGAGCCAATGAGACATCCTCACGTCAACGAACGAGCGGCGCCAACAGGTGCACCAGGGTCACGATCACCACGATCCCCACCAGGTCCAGCGCCAGGCCGTGCCGCATCAT
>JBBQXQ010000168.1:0-5459 GCA_038209515.1 Gemmatimonadales bacterium | reverse complement strand
CCTACGACATCTACCAGAGCCATATCCGAAGGGGCGCCTCGGATGCCCACTATCTGTGGATGGGCCGGATTGCTACGGTCGGTGGCGTTCTCCTCGCCATCGCGGCGGCCTATGTCGCGAGTGCGTTCAACAACATCATGGATCTGCTTCAGCTCGTCTTCGCCTTCGTGAACGCGCCTCTCTTCGCCACGTTTGCGCTCGGCATGTTCTGGCGACGCACGACGGGACACGGGGCGTTCGTCGGCCTCCTCTCCGGCACGCTGGCTGCCGCCATTCATCACGGTCTTACGCTCCCGGCCGGCACCCACCCCGGCGTTAAAGGCGGGTTCCTCGGCGTGCTGCATACGTACCCGAGCGAGCTCGCCCAGACGTTCTGGACCGCCATCGTGGCGTGGACGACGTGTTTTGTGGTCACCATTATCGTGAGCCTCGCCACCCGGCCCAGGTTGCCGGACGAGCTGCGCGGCCTGGTGTACTCGCTCACGCCTCGCCCCAGTGATCGGGCCCTCCCCTGGTTCCGGCGGCCCTGGACCCTGGCCATCATCGTCCTCGGGCTCACCCTCGCGCTCAACCTGGTGTTTTTCTAAGGAGAGCTCATGAGTGGAGCGGCTGGTCTCGACGTCCGGGTGCCGATCGGCGGGCTTTTCAACCGTGCTCGGATTGATGCTTTCAGGATATGGCCTGGTGGTCGGCAGCGGCTCGGCATCTCTCTCGGCCGGTAGCTCGACGAACGTCAATCTGTGGTGGGGGCTGGTCATGCTGGTGTTCGGAGTGCTCCTGCTGCTCGGCGCGGGCCTGGCGCGCCGCAAGCTCTCGGTGCGTCCCGCCACGGAAACAAGCGAAGGACAGTCCACCGAGAAGCGGGAGCATCGGATGGGGCTGGAACGCTGAATACCCTCTGTCGGCTCACGCTGCGCATGCCCCTCTTGCGCCGGCGCCCTGAAAGTTGTAATTCATGGCGACCCCAGCGGCAGGTGCGCGACCGGATATCTCGCGGTCGGAATTACCTCGTGCAAATACCAGCTGCCCTCCCCTTCATTTCGCTTCATTCGGCCGCACGGTTCGGCCTGTCCGCCGCTGGGATCCTACCGCAGGTTCGCTGTGTTCGTTCGCTCGATCGCGGAACCCATAAGAAAAAAATGGAGGATGCCCCTATGAGGTATCGCCTCGTCAGTCTGGCAGTCGCAGCGCTACTCCTGCCGCCGCTTAGCGGGCTCTCGAATGTCGCCGCGCAGGGAGTGGCCCAGACCGGCACCATCAGCGGCAGAGTGGTGGACGATCAGGGGGACGCCGCCGCCGGCGCACAGGTGTACATCAGCCCGTCGATCGGTACCCAGGCGCGCTCAAACGGGGAATACGTCCTCCCGCGGGTGCCGGCTGGAACCCAGACTCTCCATGCCCGGCTGCTCGGCTTGAGGCCGGAGGCTGCAACTGTCACGGTGTCCGCCAATCAGACGACCACCCAGAACTTCACGCTGCGGAAGGACCCGCTTCAACTCCAGACCATGGTGGTCACCGGCACCCAGTCGCCGCGGATGAATCTGGACGCGAGTGTTGCCGTCACCACGCTAACAGCCACCGAGATCCAGGCCGCCTCACCCCGCAGCACCACCGAGATGCTTCGTTACGTCCCGGGTTTCACCAGGGTCGAGAGCTCGGGCGGTGAAGTCAACGAGAACATCAGCATCCGCGGCATTCTCGGGGTGGAGTACGTGGCCTTTCTGGAAGACGGGCTTCCGGTCTTCCCCACGATGCACACCTTCTTCATGAACGCCGACAACCTGTTCCGCTTCGACACCAACATCGAGCGGATGGAAGTGGTCCGAGGCGGGAGCTCTCCCCTCTTCGGGTCCAACACGCCGGGCGCCATCGTCAACTTCATCAATAGAACCGGCGGAGACCTGTTCGGTGGCACCATGCGGGCCACAGCGGGTACCAAGGGGCTGGCCCGGTACGATCTGAACATGAACGGGCCCTTCGGGGACGACTGGCGATTCAGTGCAGGTGGCTTCTATCGCTACGACCACGGCGTGCGCGACCCCGGCTACCCTGGCATCCGCGGTGGTCAGCTCAAGGCAAACGTTACCCGACTCCTGGACAACGGCTACGTTCGCTTCTCGGTCAAGCATATCGACGACCGGAATCAGTTCATCCTTCCCTTGCCCTTCACCGACCCGGCAAACCCGACTTTCGTCCCGGGGTTCAGCGACTACGGCTCGATGAACACTCCGGAGGGTCTCGATCTCCGGATCACCACCCCTACCGGCGATTTGACCCTGCCGCTGGACAACGGGCTCAAGACCCAGGCGACCTGGTTCACCGCCGACGTCTCTTTTGACCTGTCGGAAGCCTGGCATCTGCAGAACACGGCGCAGGTCATGCGTGACGCGCAGGAGTGGAACGCTCTCCTACCCTTCAGCACGTTCTCGACGGCGGAATACATCACGGCCCCAACGGGCTCGGGCGGACTCGGCTTTCCGGCCGGCAGCACGGGCCAATACGTCTTCACCAACCACCCGAACGCCCTGGGCGCTCCCGCTGCGTTCGACACTCCGAATGGCCTGGTGGCCCCCGGGGGTGAGTGGCACGTGGCCAAGCCGCTCAGCGCGGTCCAGAACCAGCTCTCGCTGAGACGGAGCTTTGGACCGCATGCTCTCACCATGGGGGCGTATTTTGCCAACTACACTCAGGACAACCATTGGTTCTTTACCGACATCCTGACCGATGTCAGGGACAATCCCCGCTTTCTCGACCTCGTGGTGACGCCTGCCGGCGGGGGCGCACCGGTTAACGTCACCAAAAACGGTTTCCGTAACTTTCTCTCCAATTACGTCAACGGATCCGGCCAGACGAGCATCGTGTCCGGTGTGATAGGCGGCGAAGTCCAGCTCATGGAGCGGCTGCGGGCGGATCTGGGTATAAGGGGCGAGTACAATAACTTCGTGCAAAGCTCCGAGAACACGGCGAAGTTCGATCTGGATGGCAACGTGGCCACCACGTACGACAACGAGACTTTCGGGAACAACAGTTTCCGGCACTTCACCCGTGACATCACCGACTGGTCTGCCTCGGTGGGGCTCAACTACCGGCTGAGTGATAACATGTCGGTATACGGATCCGGGTCGCGGGGCTACAAGATGCCTGCCCTCGACGAGTTCCTCAACGCGTCGGCCCAGGCGCAAGTGGACCTATTCGGCTCGCGGCAGGTGCAATCCGTTGAAGGGGGGGTCAAGTACGCCTCCAGTGGCGTAGGCGTCACGGTGAACACCTTTTTCACCAAGCTCAAGAACGTCGTCGGCCAGGGCGCGGTGGTGGACCCCGTGACCGGCGCCACCAGCTGGGAGATCCGCCCGTCGCCGGATCAGCGTTCCTATGGCGCCGAGGTCGAGGCCTTTGTCACCCCGCTGGAAGGTCTCCAGCTCGTGGGCAGCGGCACCGTCCTCGACGCGGCGCTGAGCTCCGGCGCCCCGGATACCACGAATGGTGGCCTTCCGCTGGTGAGTAAGATCCTTGCGGGTGTGCCGACAATAATCGGCAACCTTGCAGCGATCTACTCTCCCCGGCGGGTAGCCGGTCTCGAATTCAAGGCCGACTGGCATTCGGTTGGGTCCCGTTATACCGAGGACCCCGTCCGTCGCGTCGCCTTCACGAAAATCCCATCGTACAATTACTTCAACTTTGGGGTGGGCTTCGCTATTCCGAACGCGGGAGCAAGGATCAACCTTGACTTGCTCAATGCATTCCAGAGTAAGGGCCTGGAGGAGGGAAACCCGCGGCTGATCGCGGCCGGCGGCAACCCCATCTTCCTGGCGCGTCCGCTTCTGCCTCGCAGGCTGCAGGCGTCGGTTGACTACGACTTTGGAGGCGGCGGGCGACAGCGTTAGGCGTGGTCATCTTCACGATGTGAATGCCGGCGGCGGGTCACAGCTTTGCGTGACCCGTCGCCGTCTGCTATAGGATTCCACGATGATGACACGAGCACTGATGCTCGGGCTCCACTGCGTCGAGCTGACGCTTGCCTCGCAACTCGCCGCCCAGCAGGCCCGCGACACCAGCAGTGCCGCGTTTCTGCTTACCAGCGACGATCCCAACCGCTCGCCCTCCCCATTCATCGGTAACGGGCACCTCGGCCTGGTGATCCCGGCACTCGGCATCGGAGCGACGACGTCTCTCATGGCGGGTGTGTACGAGAACGCCCCCGGCGATGTCCCCCGCATCGTGGCGGTCCCCGCCTGGAACGCCATCGCGGTCTTCGATGGCCAGCAGTGGATCGAGGCAAACTCTCCGGCCGGCGGTGCGATCAGCGCATATCGGCAGGTGCTGGATATGAAGACCGGAGCGGCACGCACCAGCTATCACTGGGTGACCGGGACCCGGCGGATGTCGGTGCGGGTGGAGACGTTTGTTTCGCGAGCCCAGTCAGGGCTCGCGGGCATGCGCCTCGATCTCGCCCCCCAGTACCGGGGTCGCCTTCGGGTACGATTCGCCCTGGCCGGGTTGCCGGCCCCCCAGCGCCTTGCGCTCGGTACTCTGGACAAGGCGGCCCCGGATTGGAAACCGGACGACATCTGGTACCCTGGCCACATGATCGTGCGGTCTCGCGGTGTGGCTCGGCTGCCGGCCGGCGCTCGGCTGTCGCTCACGTCGATTCCCGAGGGGCGGGACGGCAGGCTGGACCAGGTGGCGGCGGTCGCCTGGGACAAGAACCTGCCGGGCGCAACGGTGCGTACCCTGGCCTCCGGCGATACGGCGTTGGTGGAAGTTTCCTTCGACGCGGCGCGCGGAAGAACCTACACGTTCACCCAGCTCGTGAGTTTCGTGTCGCCCGCCGCGGAGTCACCCCCGCTGGCGCGCGCCACCCGTCTGGCCGAGTTGGCCAGGGCTCATGGCTATGCCAGCCTTGCCGCCGAGAGCCGCCGCATCTGGCGCCAGAGATGGGAGACCGACATCGAGATCGAGGGCGATCCTGCCCTGCAACAGGTCGTCCGCTCCATGCTCTTCTACCTCCTGTGCAGCGCCGACTCGGGCACTCGGCTCGGCATACCCCCGATGGGATTGTCCAGCGCGGGCTATTATGGCCACATCTTCTGGGACTCCGATACCTGGATGTTCCCGTCGCTCCTGGTAACTCATCCCGATGTCGCGCACTCGCTGGTGGGGTTTAGGGCACGCACTCTGCCCGCGGCGCAGGCCAACGCCAAGGCGAACGGGTTCCGCGGGGCGATGTACCCGTGGGAGGGCGACGAGCGGGGCGACGAGACCACGCCCCACTTCGCGGTGCAAAACGCCCGCTCGGAGATCCACGTGACCGGCGACGTCGCGCTGGCCCAGTGGCAGTATTATCTGGCGACTGGTGACTCGGCGTGGCTCGCGCGCGAGGGCTACCCAGTGATCCGGGAGACCGCGGACTTCTGGGTGAGCCGCTCATCCTATGATTCGACCGACCAGCGATACCACAT
>JBBQXQ010000167.1:0-5603 GCA_038209515.1 Gemmatimonadales bacterium | reverse complement strand
TGGCCATCGCCCACAACGGCAACCTCGTGAATGCGAACGTGATCAAGCGCGAACTGGTCGAGCGCGGGGCGATCTTCACCAGCTCCAGCGATACCGAGGTGCTGGTCCATCTCATCGCGCGCTCCGAGGCCGACAGTGTGGACGACCAGATCCGGGAGGCTCTGGAGCAGGTGGACGGCGCCTATAGCCTGGTCATCACCGTCGGGCGGACCATGTACGCGGTGGTGGACAGCCGGGGCTTCCGGCCGCTGGTCATCGGGCGGCTGGGCAATGGGATCGTGGTTGCCTCTGAGACCTGCGCGCTCGACCTGATCGGTGCGTCATTCCATTGCGAGCTTCGGCCGGGGGATTTCGTTCGGATCGAGAACGGGCAGGTCACTCACCTGCCCCGCCTGGCGCCCCGGCCGGTGACACGGTGCGTCTTCGAGCTCGTGTACTTCGCCCGGCCTGACAGCACCGTATTCGGCGAATCGGTGGACCGGGTTCGGCGAGAACTCGGCCGGCAGCTCGCGCGGGAGCAGCCGGCAGCCGGTGGCGAGGTCATCTTCAGCGTTCCCGACAGCTCCAACGCCATGGCGCTCGGGTTCTCCGAGGTATCCGGGATCAAGCTGGAGTACGGCCTGATCCGGAACCACTACGTGGGCCGAACGTTCATCAACCCCACACAGGCGCTCCGGGTGGCCAAGGTCAAGATCAAGTTCAACCCGGTGCGCGAGGTGATCTACGGCAAATCGGTGGTAGTAGTGGACGACAGCCTGGTGCGGGGGAACACCAGCAAGGAGCTGGTCCAGATGATCCGGGGGGCGGGCGCGCGCGAGGTCCACCTGCGCCTGGGCTCTCCCCCGATCACGGGGCCCTGTCACTACGGCATCGACACGCCAACGCGCGAGGAGTTGATCGCGTCCACCCATTCCATCGAGGAGATCCGCCAGTTCCTGGAGGTGGATTCCCTGGGCTACCTCTCCCTCGAAGGCATGCTGCAGGCAGCCGGGAAAGAGACCGGATTCTGTCACGCCTGCTTCTCCGGCAAGTACCCGACGCCGACCCCCGACGACCAGCAGATGCGGCTTCGTCACGCAACGCCGCTCATTCCAACGCCAGCATGAGCGGCCCCTACACTCAGCCGCTGGTCTATTCCTTCGGGCAGGGTCGCGCCGACGGCACTGCAGCTATGAAAGACATTCTCGGCGGAAAAGGCGCCGGCCTTGCCGAGATGACCACGATCGGCATTCCAGTTCCTCCCGGCTTCACCATCGCCGCCAATCTCTGCCTTCACTATCTCGAAAGTCACCAGTTCCCCAAGCGGCTCCAGGCCCAGGTGGAGAACGCCCTTCAGCGGCTCGAGATCGCCAGCGCAAAGCATTTCGGCGACCGCGAGAATCCGCTGCTGGTCTCGGTGCGCTCCGGCGCAGCGGTCTCCATGCCTGGCATGATGGAGACCATCCTCAACCTGGGCCTCAACGACGTCACCGTCGAAGGGCTGGCCAGTCAGAGCGGTAACCACCAGTTCGCCTGGGATTCCTACCGCCGCTTCGTGCAGATGTACGGGAGTGTGGTCTTCGATCTCTCTCGCAAGCCGTTCGAGCAGATCCTCGACGAGCACAAGCAGCGCTGCCGGATCGAGCGGGACATCGACCTGCCGGTCGAGGAGATGCAGGCGATCGTCCGGCGGTTCAAGGAATACGTCCACGTCGAGTCCGGGCGCGAATTCCCGGCCGAGCCGCTGGATCAGCTGTGGGGGGCCATTGCTGCCGTCTTCGAGAGCTGGAACACGCGGCGAGCCATCGACTATCGCAAGCTCCACGATATCTCGGACTCCATGGGCACCGCCGTCAATATCGTGGCGATGGTGTTCGGCAACCTGGGCGACGATTCCGGCACCGGGGTGACCTTTAGTCGGGATCCGTCCACCGGCGAGCAGCGGCTCTATGGCGAGTACCTGATCAATGCGCAGGGCGAGGACGTCGTGTCGGGGAGCCGCACCCCGGAGCCGATCGGAACCCTGAAGCAGACCCTTCCGCACGCGTACCAGGAGCTCGAGCGGGTGGCTCGCACGCTGGAGCGGCACTTCCGGGACGTGCAGGACATGGAGTTCACCATCGAACGCGGCAACCTGTACATGCTGCAGACCCGGCGGGCCCAGCGCTCGGGCCACGCGGCGGTGCGCGTCGCTTGCGACATGGTAGATGAGGGGCTGATCTCCGAGCAGGAGGCGGTGGCGCGGATCCCCCCCAACGACCTGAATCAGCTGCTTCACCCCACCATCGACCCCCACAGCCGGCTCGATCTCCTGACCACCGGCCTGCCCGCCTCTCCGGGGGCGGCATGCGGCACGGTGGTGTTCGACGCCGACCAGGCCGAGAAACTGGGCCGGGCTGGGCAGTCGGTGATCCTGGTCCGGCGGGAGACCTCGCCCGAGGACTTCCATGGCATGGTGACGGCCAGGGCGATTCTCACCGCCCGCGGCGGTATGACGTCCCATGCTGCCGTGGTGGCCAGAGGCATGGGAAAGCCGTGTGTGGCTGGCGCTCAGGACCTAGTCGTCGACGAAAGTGTCCGCCGCTTCTCGGTGAACGGCCGGAGTATCGGCGAGGGCGAGTGGATCACGGTGGATGGTAGCAGCGGCAAGGTCTTCGCCGGTCAGGCCGCCCTGATTGCACCCGAGCTCAGTGGCAATTTCAACCGGGTCATGGGCTGGGCCGACCGGATCATGCAGCTCCGTGTCAGGGTGAACGCCGACACTCCGGCCGACGCCCACCGAGGACGGGACTTCGGAGCCGAAGGAATCGGACTCTGCCGGACCGAGCACATGTTCTTCAGCGGCGACCGTCTGGTGGCCATGCGCGAGATGATTGTGGCGCAGGATAGCGAAGGCCGGCAGCGCGCCCTCACCAAGCTGCTTCCCATGCAGCGGGGCGACTTCGAAGCGATCTTCCGCGCGATGGAAGGCTACCCGGTCACTATCCGACTGCTCGACCCACCGCTCCACGAATTCTTGCCCCAGGAGCCGGCGGAGATCGAGAGCCTAGCGCGAGAGCTGAAGATGGAGGCCGGAGTGCTCAAGGGGATCGTCGACCGGCTCCACGAGGTGAATCCCATGCTCGGCCTTCGCGGGTGCCGTCTAGGGATCATCTACCCCGAGATCACGGCGATGCAGGTGCGGGCGATCTTCGAGGCCGCCTGTACGGTGGCATCCCGCAAGGGCCGGGTGATGCCGGAGGTCATGATCCCGCTGACCGCGAGCGTGGTGGAGTTTCGAAAACAGGCGCTCATCGTTCGCCAGGTGGCGGAGGAAGTCTTTCAGGAGCGCCAGATCACCGTGCCGTACCTTCTCGGCACCATGATCGAGCTGCCCCGGGCCGCGCTCACCGCGGACGAAATCGCACGGGAGGCTCAGTTCTTCTCCTTCGGCACCAACGACCTCACTCAGACCACGTGGGGGCTCTCCCGGGACGATGCCGGAAAGTTTTTGCCGTACTACCTGGAGCACGGCGTCATTGAAGACGATCCGTTCCAAGTGCTGGATCAGGCCGGCGTCGGCAAGCTGATTGCAATGGCGTGCGATCTCGGCCGGAGGACCCGGCCCGACCTCAAGCTCGGCATCTGCGGCGAGCACGGCGGCGAGCCTTCGGCGGTGGCGTTCTGCGACCGTCTCGGCATGAACTACGTCTCCTGCTCTCCGTTCCGGGTGCCGATCGCGCGTCTGGCCGCCGCGCAGGCGGCGCTGGCAGCTCGAGGCACGATGGACCGAACCCGCGCGACCGTCTGACCATGACCGAGCCGCTGGTGGGAATCGTGATGGGAAGCGACTCCGACTGGGAGATCATGCAGCACGCCGCCCGGCGGCTGACCGAGTTTGGGGTGAACTATGAGTCCCGCGTCGTCTCGGCGCACCGGACGCCCGACCTGCTCTACCGCTATGCCGAAGACGCCCCTGGACGCGGCCTCCGCTGCATCATCGCGGGAGCGGGCGGTGCCGCCCATTTGCCTGGCATGCTCGCGGCGAAAACCACCATTCCCGTGCTCGGCGTGCCGGTCCCGACCAAGCACCTCCAGGGACTCGACTCGCTCCTCTCGATCGTGCAGATGCCCGCCGGTATTCCGGTGGCCACGTTTGCCATCGGCAGCGCCGGGGCCGGCAATGCCGGGCTCTATGCCGTCGCCATTCTGGCACTCAACGATCCGGAGCTGGCCGAGCGGCTCGAGGAATTCCGCCGCGCACAGGAGCGACGGGCGCTGGACCTGAGACTGCCGGAGCTCTCGTGATCCTTCCCGGCGCCACGGTCGGCGTCCTGGGGGGTGGCCAGCTGGGCCGAATGTTCACACTGCAAGCCCGCACCATGGGGTATGGCGTCGTCGTGCTCGACCCGGATCCGGCGAGCCCGGCGGGCGCAGTGGCAAACCGGCACATTCGAGCCCCCTACGACGACGAGCGGGCGCTCTCCGACCTGTCGGCCAGCTGCGCTGCCATTACCACCGAGTTCGAGAACGTTCCGGCCGCCGCGCTTCAGATCCTCACCCGGTCGTCACTGGTTCGCCCACCCGTAGAGGCGGTGGCTACATCGCAGGATCGCATCGCCGAAAAGAGCTTTCTCCAAAGCCATGGCATCCCCACCGCCAAGTTCCGGGCTGTTCGGGACCTTCCCGAGCTGAAGACAGCGGTGGCAGCGCTCCGCCTGCCGGCGTTGCTCAAGACCAGCCGGTTCGGCTACGACGGCAAGGGACAGGCGCTGGTAAAGAGCGAGGAGGACGCGGTCCGCGCGTTCCAGCGTGTCGGCGGTGTTCCGTGCGTGCTGGAAGAGCGCCTGGCATTGGAGTGCGAGCTCTCGGTAGTCCTTGCCCGTGGCGTGGACGGCGATGTGGCGCCGTTTCCAGTTGCCGAGAACCAGCACCGCGACGGAATTCTGGAGACCTCCGTCGTGCCGGCCCGGGTTCCCGAGGCAATGGCTCGCGAAGCCCGAGAGCTCGCGACTGGCCTGGCCGAAGAGATGGAGTACGTCGGCGTGCTAGGCGTGGAGCTGTTTGTGGCCAACGGAAGCCGGTTGCTGGTCAACGAGATGGCGCCCCGCCCGCACAACAGCGGCCATTACACGCTCGACGCCTGCTCCACCGACCAGTTCGAGCAGCAGCTCAGAGCCCTATGCGGGCTGCCGCTGGCACAGCCATGGCTGCTCTCACCGGTCGCAATGATCAATCTATTGGGCGACCTGTGGGCCCACGGTGAGCCGCGCTGGGAGGAGGCGTTCAAGCGTCCCGGCGTCCGGCTGCACCTCTATGGAAAAGCCGAGGCCCGGCCAGGCCGCAAGATGGGCCACCTGAACTGCCTCGCCACGGATCCCGACCGCGCGCTGGCGACCGCGCTTGAAACCAGAGATGCGCTCCGCCGTAGGCCTTGATGACACTCATGAGGAGACTGGCAATGTATTTCGCTGCGATTTTCACGCTGGCCGCGGTTCTGGGGGGCACCAGCCCCGCACTCCCAGGATCGGTTACACCTCACCCTAACGCAGCCTGCCCCTCCAGAAATGTTCCCCTCGAGGGGCGCAAGAGTCCGCTGGATTCACTGACGTTCCAGGTTGCCAATCAGCTGGTGAAGGTCTGTT
>JBBQXQ010000166.1:0-5669 GCA_038209515.1 Gemmatimonadales bacterium | reverse complement strand
GACCAGACCAGCTCCGCCTTCCCCACCGGGCCGCTCATGGTCGGCCCACTCCTCACGGCGGCCGGCATCCTCCACGGCGAGTCTCGCCTCGTGGTGCTCCCGCGCACTGGGCTCGGCGACTTCGACGCCGACTTCGGCGGGATCATGGGTTTCCTGGAGGAGCGGATTGGCGGGCCGACCGCCCCGCTGGCACACTGGGGTGGCGCCACGGAAATCATCGACAGCGACAGCCTGTTTGAGCGGGTGCAGCGGAGTCCGGAGGACCGGGTGGATACCCGCGCTCTCGTCACCGCACGGCTGTTCGATCTTTTGATCGGCGACTGGGATCGCCACGGCGATCAATGGAGATGGGCCAGGTTCGGCAACACGCTGCCCCGGCGCTGGGTCCCAATCCCACTCGATCGCGATCAGGCCTTCGTCAAATACGACGGCCTGCTCTTGAGCGTTGCGCGGCAGAGCGCTCCCCAGCTGATAAACTTCGGCCCCAGGTATCCCTACATCCCGGGCGCCACCTGGAACGGGCGCGACCTCGATCGCCGATTCCTCAGCGATGTCGAGTGGCCCGTGTGGGAATCGGTGGTCGGCTCGCTTCGCGCGGCACTCACCGACACCGTTATCGATGACGCGATGCACGCCCTGCCGCCGCAGCACTACACCCTGAAGGGCCAAGCCCTCGCAGCTGCTCTCCGTGACCGCCGGGACCACCTGCTCCAGGCGGCGGAACGCTACTACCGCCAGCTGGGGAAACAGGTGGACATTCACACCACCGATGCCGGCGATCGCGCGCGGCTCACCCGAGGGCCCGGTGGTGAAGTGGAGGTGACCCTGAGCAGCGACTCTGCGGAGGGCGAGCCCTATTTCCGCCGGCAGTTCGACCCGGCGGTCACCAGTGAGGTGCGGCTGTTTCTCGATGGCGGAGACGACGTCGCCGTGGTGAGCGGCCAGCGTGGCGGTCCCCTGCTCCGAATTCTAGGAGGGGAGGGCCAGGACAGCTTGGTGGACTCCACCGGCGGCGGGGGTGAGCGCTTCTACGACGATCCCGACGGACCGGCCCGAGTCCAGGGCTCGGGCGCCGGCGTCGATCGCCGCCCCTATGTGGCGCCGCGGAAGAGTCCCAAGGCTCTGCCGCCGCGCGATTGGGGCAGCCGCTGGACCGCGAGCACCCAGGTGCACTACGGACCCGATATCGGATTGTACGTGGGTGGCGGCCGGACCCTCTCCACCTACGGCTTTCGCAAGACCCCCTACTCGACTCGGCACCGCTTCCGCGCTGGTTTCGCCTCCGGACCCAAGTCCTATCGGGTGGATTACCTGGGACAGTTCCGGCGGGAGAATTCCGCCAGCTATGCCGAGGTTCTGCTTCGCGCGTCAGGGGTGGACGTGATCAGCTTCCACGGGTTCGGCAACGAGATCGCCGCACCCGGTGACAACGAGTTCTACCGGATAACTCAGGACGCAGTCGGCCTCCACCCGTCGCTCCTGTTCAGTCTCGGCGGACGAACCACCCTGCAGGTCGGACCCGAACTCAAATACGCGTCCACCGACCGGCGTCCTGGCCGCTTCCTCTTTACGCTCGGCAACCTGTACGGAAGCGGCAATTTCGGCGAGATCGCAGGAGGCGTTACCCTGCTGCACGACAGCCGGGACCGCCGCACCGCCGCAACTCGCGGAGTTCTGCTGGAGCTCGGCGGCAACCTCTATCCTGCGGTTTGGGACGTAGACAGCACCTTCGGAGAGGTGGAGGGTGTGGCCGCGACGTATCTCACCGCGCACGTCCCACTCGACCCCACGCTCTCGTTCCGCATTGGCGGAAAGAAGGTTTGGGGACACTACCCCTTCTTCGAATCTGCCTTCATCGGGGGGCCTTCCACCGTACGACTGGGGAAGGTCAACCGGTACGCGGGTGACGCATCCGCCTACGGCTCGGTAGAGTTGCGACTCTCTCTCGCTCGCCTCGATCTGGTCCTACCGGCCGATATTGGGGTGTTCGGACTCGGTGATGTGGGGCGGGTGTTTCTCGCGGGCGAGTCATCCGACCGCTGGCACGCAGCTGGCGGCGGCGGTGTCTGGTTCGCGTTCTTGGACCGCGCATTCACCTTTTCACTAGCCGTGGCAAAAGGAGAAGAGCGGACCGGGCTCTATCTTCAGGCAGGCTTCGGGTACTAAATGAGTCTTGCGGGTCTTCGTTCCACCGCGGATCGACGGGCAGCCGCCGCCGCGGCAGCAGCCAGCACGGTCATCATCGCTTTCCAGCTCGCCGGCAAATCCACCCGAGACGCGCTCCTCCTCTCGACCTTCGGCGTGGCAGCGCTCCCCCCGATGGTCATCGCGGCCGCGCTTCTCTCCATGGCCCTGACCATCGCTCTTGCCCGGGTCATGGCCCGGATGCGGCCGGCCCAGGTGGTGCCCCGGCTATTCCTGTTGAGCGCCGTGCTACTCATCGCAGAGTGGATGTTGGCTGCGCAGTCCAGACCGGCGGCGGCGATTCTGGTCTACCTCCACCTCACCGGCGTAGGTGCGCTCCTCGTCTCCGGCTTCTGGGCGATTGTAAACGAGCGCTTCGATCCGAGCACCGCCAGGCGAACTATCGGGGAGATTACGGCCGGCGGCTCCCTGGGCGGTTTGCTCGGTGGGCTCTTGCCGGAGCGAGTCGGCGCCGTGCTCCCGCTCACTGCGATGCTTCCGATCCTGGCCGGCCTGCAGCTGCTCGCAGCGGGACTGGTCCTGGGCGTGGAGCACGGCGCTCCGCCCGAGAGCGCCACGCCGGAGCCGGTGCCGGGCACCGAGTCGCCGCTATCCGCGGCCCGGATCCTGAGAAACTCGTCATACCTGATGGGTCTCGCTCTGCTGGTGGCCTTCACCTCCACGGCTGAGGGCGTGCTGGACTACGTGTTCAAGGCGCGCGCCACGCTGACGGCCACCAGCGGGGAGGAGCTGCTCCGCTTCTTCGCGGCGTTCTACACCACGACCGCCCTGCTCGGGATCTTCATTCAGGTGAGCTTGCTTCGGCGGCTGCTTGGCAGGCTCGGCATCGCCCGCAGCGTCGCCCTGCTCCCCGCCGGGGTCTCCGCCGGAGCGGTGGGCGCATTCCTCATACCGGGTCTGACATCGATCGTGGTCGCGCGTGGTGTCGAAGTGGTGCTCCGCAGCTCGCTCTTCCGTGCCGCCTACGAGCTGCTCTTCACGCCGATCGCACCGCGGGAAAAGCGCGCCACCAAACTACTGCTCGACGTCGGCGCCGCCCGGGTGGGAGACGTGGCTGGTGGCGTCCTCATCCTCGGCGCCCTGGCGGCGGCCGGCGCTGCCGCCGGCCAGGTGCTGCTGGTGCTCACGTTCGTCCTGTCGGTTGCCGCGCTCCTCGTTGCCCGCCGGCTGCACCGGGGATACGTGGGCGCGCTCGAGGGAAGCCTGCAACGTCGTGCGGGACACCTGCCGGATCCGCTGCAGGACGATGCCGGGGCACTGCTCCAGACCGTGGGAGCGTTCGATCTGAGCGGCATCCGGAGCCGGGCCTTTGGCGGACTGAGCCCGCTGAGTGCGGCCGAGGCGCGTTCCGAACCGGCGGCGCCGAGCGGGCCCGAGACGCCGCTTGATCGGGCGATCAGAACGGGGAACGCGCGTGAGGTCCGAGATGCGCTCGCGGCCCATCCCCTGGCCGACGATCAAGTGGAGACGGCCATCGAGCTTCTGGCTTGGAACGACGCGGCCCCGGATGCCATCCGCGCACTCAGTGACGTGGCGGGGAGCAACACGCCCGTGCTGTTGCGGCATCTACTCGATCAGGAGGAGGACTTTGCCATTCGGCGCCGCCTCGTCAACGCTCTGGCGGCCTGCCGCACGGTCGAAGCGTTCAACGGGATCTTCGATGCCCTGCAAGACCGGCGTTTCGAGGTGCGTTACCGTGCCGGCCGCGCACTGATCCCTATGGCCGAACGTATTCCGGGCCTACGGGTGGATCGCGAGCGGGTCTTCGGCCTGGTTCAAAGCGAGATGGCGGTGGACCGGGGGATCTGGGAGACCCGGCAGCTCATCGACCTGCCCGACGACGAAGCCTCGCCCATGGAGGCAGAGTTGCTCCGCGATCGCGCAAACCGGAGCCTGGAGCACCTCTTCACCCTGCTCTCGCTGATACTGCCACGGCGGACCCTCCGGCTGGCCTTCCATGCGCTCCACACCGATGATCCGCAGCTCCGCGGCACGGCGCTCGAGTACCTCGAGACGGTATTGCCGGAGCCCGCCCGTGCGAGACTCTGGGCCCTGCTGGAAACCGGCGACATACGGCCTCGGGCGCGCGGCACTCCGGACCAGGCACTCCGGGATCTCCTCGCCTCGCGAGAAACGATCGGCCTCGCGCTAGCCGAAGCGCGTCGCCGGGCACGCGCGGCACCGTAAGCCGTTTGTGTGTCAGCGCTGAGACGCTGGCGCTGAGAACCAACAAGGCGTGAGGGGGTACGAGCAGCGTGAACGGTGAGCGGCGAGCAGTCAGAAGTATTCGGTTGAGCTTACGGTTCGAACGCGGCCCACTGCTGCTTCACGTGATCCAGCAGTCTCTGGAATCTCGGCTCGGCCCGGACGTTGTCGAGCATCCTATCGTGCTCCGCAAGGAAGGGGTAGTTGATGAGACCGAGCCGGTTGGCGTTCTCGACCCAGGAGATCGCCTCCTGCTTCTCCCCTACTAGAGCAAGAAAATGAGCGAGCTCGCGGGAGAACAGCTCCGCACCCGATGCCGCGGCACGGAGCTCCGGTGTCAACGCTGCCACCGTCGCCTCGCGATCACCATGCACCGCGTGCTTCATCAGGAGACCGAATCGCGCGAACACCGTGTCCGGGGCGAGCTCGAAGACCCGGTCGAGAACCTGAGCCATTTCGTCCACTCGCCCGTTAATCGCGAGCGACCACGCGTAGAACCAGTCGGCCGCAGGATCATCACCTGCGAGGTCATGGTAGTGCCGATAGGGAGCCAGGGTCGCCTCGGGATGTCCTTCCAGGAACGACACGAACCCAGAGAAGGCGTAGTTCAGCGGGGTCAGCGGGTCCACTTCAAGCAGCCTCGCGTGCAGCGGCTTCGAGGCAGCTTCCCGTCCACATAGCGCGTAGATGTACCCCAGCATGGCGAGAGTGTCTGGATTGTTCGGATCTACGGCAAGCACCTGCTTGAGATCCCGAACCGCACCTTGAAAGTCCCCCTTGATATGGAGCAACAGGCCCCGCGCCAGATGGCCGTGGTAGGAGTCGGGCGCCAGGGCGAAAGCTTTGGCGACGCACTCCTCCGCCCTCTCGAGGTACCCCTCTCCCAGGGTACCGCCGGAGTGCAGATAGTGGGCCGTAACATATGCCTTCGTCGCGTAGAGCAACGGGTCGTCGCCAACGATTCTCAGGGCATTGTCGATGAGATGGATCGCGTGGTCCAACCCACTCGGTGAGAAAAGCCAGATCTGCTGCCGGGCCCTGAGATAACATTCGTAGGCGTGAGGGTTGTCCATCGCCCGCTCTTTGAGTCGGTGGCTCTCCTCCGGCGTCAGCGTGATCTCCAGAGCATCGACGATCGTCCGGGAGAGGGTCTCCTGGATCCGGAACACGTCCTCAATGGTCCCGGCATACTTGTCCGCCCAGAGGTGGGTGTCGTTGGCCGCATCGATCAGCTGCGCGGCGATACGGAGATTGTTCCC
>JBBQXQ010000165.1:0-5699 GCA_038209515.1 Gemmatimonadales bacterium | reverse complement strand
GACCGGCGGAGCCGAAGGATCTCGCGAATGATCGCCGGGTCGGTGGCGTGGGCACAGCTCCCCGGCCGGTGGGAGCGATCGGCGAGGCTGTCGGGTCCGAGAGCGGCGTACCGATCGAGCCACTTGTAGCCGGTCTTCCGGCTGATGCCGTAGCGCCGGCAGAGCTCGGCGAACGCACACTGCGCATACTGGGCATCGAGGACAAACCGCTGGCGCTCATGCATGGGTGACGTGACTCTCTCCAGGGCATCGGAGCCTCCTCTGAGGCCCCTAGGTTATGGAGGTGTCACTCATCAGGTGAGAACAACGTGTTACCGATCAGCTGAGAATGTACCGAGCTGCTGCCTAACACGCGCATGCAGCCGACGGCGCTTCAGACTTAAGGAACATAGGATAGTGCTCAGGCCGGCAAGTCGCCGCAGCTGATGCGCGGTCCGTTAAGCAGCCCCCTTCTTTGACTGAGACTCCCGTATGGCGAACGAGCCGCTCGCCCAACAACTGGTCGCGCTCCGCAGTCTGCTCGACGACGTCGACGCCCGCCTTACGCGTGCCCCAGCGGTCCCAGCGGGGCTGGAGGACCTTAAGCGCTCGGTCGACACCCTGCGCACGAACATGTGGGCTATCCTCTCTGCAGGCCAGGGGCCCTCCGCCCCGGTTCGGGTCGAACGCCTGAAGCTCCGCCGCGCCATCGAAGGCATTAAGGCGGTTCGCGCCAGCCTCACTTCGCTGGGGGGGCGGTACGCTCCACCCCGAGCACATCGAGCTCCAGCTCATTGCCCGGGAGCTCGCCGACCAGATCGGCAAACTCCGATGAGTGTGGAAGGGCTGCCTAACACGTCCTTTTCTCGGAGGTAGGAATGCGAATCCCTGCGATCGGCTACCTCCTCTGGGTCACAGCTTGCACGGCTCCCGTGGCGCACTCTCCCTCGGCGCCGGCACCGGCGCTGCCGCCCGCGGCGGCCCACCTTGCGGGCCACCTCTCGCCGCTCGAGCAGCAGCACCTCGCCGTCATCCGCGCCATCCACGAGGGGCGCGGCATCATCCAGCGCGCCCGCGAGTCCGGTATCCTAGTCGACAGCGTCGAGTGGTGGGTCCCCGGACCGCCTGAGGTGCTGCCCTATGCCGGCACCTGGCGCGGGATCGCCGGCATCGCGGAGTTCGAGCGCCGCCTGGATAGCACCATGCGCTACGACCGGGTGGAGCTGCGCCGCTACCTCGTCAGCGGGGACGATGTGGCCGCGCTGTTCCTCGGGGCCGGCGTGGCCAAGGCGACCGGCCGCCCGTTCGAGAGTGAGATCGTCCGGCTCTACACGTTCCACGGCGACAAGATTGTGCGCGTGCGCAACTATTACGATACCGCGGCGTACGTCGCCGCCGTCCGCGGCCATTAGCTTGGGTGTCTCGCGCATGAACAGCGGCTTCATGCTGGACCTCGAGCACGGGGATTCGACCATGGCGCGCTAGGCAAGGGATGGGATCGAGCGTTATCAGCGAAGAGGGCGGATGAGTGAACTTCGTGCAGTAATGCGCTCGGTGTTCGCGGGAGCGATCCTCGGCGCGATAGCCGCGGGGTGCGGTTCCGACGAGACGACGGCGCCAACGCCTACGAGCACCCTGGTCGTCACACCCGCGAGGCTGGTCATGGGGCTCGGAATGCCACGTCAACTCTCGGCCGCTGTCGTCGATGAGGCGGGTGTACCGGTTGTCGGCGCGACCGTCAGCTTCCTGTCCAGCGATCCCAGCCGAGCCTCGGTCACCTCCGAGGGACTGGTGAGCTACATCGGGATCGGTGAGGCGGAGATCAGGGCCAGCCGTCAAGACCTGCTCGCCGTCGTCCCGTACACCGGGCTGCGGTCGGGACACCCGCTCGGCACGGCAACGATGTCAACGCGCTTGCCGGGCGATGGCCGGGGCGACGGCCCGTTTGGAGCAGCGGTGGACGGGGATGGCCAGATCTTCATTTCCCAGACGAACAGCGGCCGTGTCGCCTCGGGCCTCTATCCGGTGACCGGCTTCACGACCCGGGACCTGGGCGGGAGCCCCACCTCCATCGCGCTGCTCGGGAAGGGCACCGCGCTGGTGACGCCCACCGGGCCCGACACCAGCGACGCCAGCGTGATTGAGTTGTCCTCCGGGCGAGTCCTGGCCCAGGTTCCGCTCGACGTGCCGGCGTTCTCCGCGGTGACAGCGCCTGACAGCCAGACCGCTTATCTGGGCACCAATGACGGCCGGGTGCTCGAGTTCGACGTGGCCTTGTCCCAGGTGACCGGATCCATCGATCTGGGAGTGGCGAAGAGTCGTGCAAATCACCTCGCGCTCAACGCGGCGGGGATAGAGGAGTTGAGTTCTGCCGGGACTGATGGGATGAAATGCCCTATCTAGCAGGAATCGTTCTGGCGCTCATGGTCTCGGGGCTCGCTACCCTCACCGGTCTCGACCGGAATCGTGCGTTCTATCCCACGGTGCTCATGGTTATTGCCTCCTTCTACGTGCTGTTTGCCGTGATGGGAGGCTCCGGTCATGCCCTTGTAGTGGAAACTCTCGTGATGACCGGATTTCTTCTGGTTGCCCTGGTCGGCTTCAAGAGGAACCTTTGGCTCGTCGTAGTGGCTCTCGTCGCCCATGGAGTCTTTTGATTTCTGCCACGGTCGCGTTGTGGCCAATCCAGGGGTCCCCGCATGGTGGCCAGCGTTCTGCTTAGCCTATGACGTCACAGCTGCCGCCTCCCTGGCCTGGCTCCTGAGGCGCTCTCACCAGACTGGCGTCTCGTCACCCAGGCTGTAGCTCAACACCGTCGGAGGGACTGATGGCCCAGACTCGCGCACGCCCGCTCCTTCCCGTGAAGCAGTTCCGGCGGCACCTGATGAGGTATGGAGCCTACGCCGCCGCCTTGCTCGCGGTCTCCCTCGCCATCGGTGTCGCGGGATTTCATTGGCTGGCCGGACAATCCGACCTGGATGCGCTCCTGAACGCCGCGATGCTGCTCGGCGGAATGGGGCCCGTCGGAACGATCAGCGGCACCGCAGGCAAGCTCTTCGGGGCGGCGTACGCGCTGTATGCGGGATTGGTGTTCATTGGGGCCGCCGCCGTGGCGTTCGCCCCGGTGCTTCACCGGATCATCCACAGGCTTCACCTGGAAGAGGTGGAAGGGAGTGGAAACTGATCAACGAGTAATCGCTCGCTTCATGCTCGCCGGCGGGTTGCTGGTGAGCCTCCTGGAGCCGGCTCCGGCCCAGGACTGGGCCGACCGATTCCCGCCGGCACCCGAGTGTGAGCCCAGGTGGGGCCCGTCGCAGGTTGCCGAGCCTGAGCTCGTATCGGCAGGCAAGGCGCGGCTGATCGTGATCCTCGAGGTGCTGGGTGAAGCCGGCCGCCCTCCCTTCGTTCAGGCCGACCTGGTGCCCGTCATAGAGCCGCTGCCAAATATCCGGGGCATCACCCCCGAGAGCTCCACCCGAATCCGCGTGCTGGAAGCCGACAGGGCGGGCCCGCACGTGCTGTCTCTGCGCGGAATCGGCTATGGCCGATTCGTTGATACTCTGGATGTCCGGGTAGGATACACCGACACCATCCTGGTGTGGCTCCAGAACTCCAACGACAATTACCGCAACAAGTACAACTGTCGCCCGCGTCGGTTTCGGCAGGTCGGTGAGTCTGCCTGCGTCACCGATTCCCTCGAGACCGCTCTCATGCTCCAATGGGCCAAACGCTACGCCCAGCCGGAATCGCAAAAGACCTTCCGGCTGCCACCCTTCGATTCTTCCCAGGTTACACTGGTTCACGATGAGAAGGCCTGTCTTCGGGCAGGTAAACTCTATGGCGAGCCGGATGATCCTCCGCGAAGAGTGATCGTGCTGCGCATGGGGCCACTCTACCTGGTATATGATCCCTACGAACCGCTGCCTGCCGGTGAGTGGAACCTCTACCGCCTCTTCGACCGCCGCTGGCGACCACTCTTCGACATCATGGGTTGAGGACCGGACCCGCTTCACCCTATCCATCCGGCCGCGCGGCACTAATTTCTGTTGACCCAAAACAAGCGACTCGTATGGATCTCGACGACCTCCCCCTCGGGCGAGTGCTCACCCGCCGGGAAGTGATGACCCTGCTGGCCTCCGGTGGCACGTTCCTTCTCCTCGGCGGCCCGACCTCGAGCGCCGGCAGCACCCGAGTCGCGAGGGCGAGGTACCCCTGCGTGGTCCGCCCGGCCAGCACCCCGGGCCCCTACTACGTGGACGAGAAGCTCCACCGGGCCGACATTCGCAGCGACCCGACCGACGGCACCGTGAAGCAAGGCGCGCTCCTGGCGCTGACACTCAATGTCTCCAGTATTGCGAAGGGCACGTGCGCGCCGCTCGAGGGCGCCTTGGTGGACGTCTGGCAGTGCGATGCCGAGGGGGTGTACTCCGACGCGGTAGATCCCAAGTACTTCAATACCGCCGGAAGGAAGTTCCTCCGCGGCTACCAGGTCACCGACAAGCACGGTGTGACGAGGTTCACCACGATCTACCCCGGCTGGTACCCCGAGCGCACGCCGCACATTCACTACAAGATCCACTCGCCCGCCTCGGCCCCGTCGCACTACGAGTTCACCGGCCAGCTCTACTTCGACGAGGGGCTCAGCGACCGGATCTACGCCAAGCCGCCCTACGCCGGCAGGGGAAAGCGGACGGTCTCCAACATCACCGACCGGATCTACAATCAGGACGGCGGCCGGCAGACGATGCTGGCGGTAGCACCGGTCCAGGACGGCTACGCGGCCACGTTCGACGTGGCGCTGGATCACGGGTAGAGATCTTTCGCTTCGCTCAGGATGACAAACACTGCGCTCAGGATGACAATATGAGGAGATGCATATGGCGGTGAGCACGACAGCTATCCGCACCAAACAACGGACTCGGCGCTTCTACGTGGGGATGGCGATTGCCATCGCGATCACCGTCTTCGCCGGCTTCTCCCGGACCTACTTCCTCAAGGCGTACTACGGCACCCCGGAGCTGAGCCGTCTCCTCCACCTGCACGGCCTGGTGTTCACCACCTGGGTCCTGTTCTTCCTGGCCCAGACCACCCTCGTCGCCGCCGGCAAGACCTACATTCACCGCCGGATGGGCGTCGCCGGGGCCGTGCTGGCCGCACTCGTCGTCGTCCTGGGCACCACGACCGCCATCCTCCGGGTCAAGGGCGGCGCGGCGCCGATCCCCGGCGTCTCGGGTCTATCCTTCCTGGCGGTCCCGCTGTTCGACATGCTGGTGTTCGCGATTCTGGTGGGCGCGGCGCTCTACTTCCGCCGCCGGCTCGAGGCTCACAAGCGGCTGATGACCCTGGGGATGATCGCGCTGACGAGCGCACCGATCGCCCGGTTGCACTTCCCTATGCTCCCGCCCGGCCCGCCTACGTTCTTCGGCCTGACCGACCTCTTCATCGTGGCAACGCTGATCTATGATCTCGTCACCCGCAGGAGGATTCATCCCGCCACCATCTGGGGCGGGTTGCTGATCGTGGTCTCCCAGCCGCTGCGGCTGATGATCTCGGGGACACCGGCGTGGCTGGCGTTTGCCGGCTGGCTCACCCGATGAGGTGGAGCGAGCTACTCCTTAGCCTCGGCCTGGTGCTCTTACTGGCCTGCCACCCGGCCGCCACGTCCGGGACCGGCGGCGCGATGGGGAATGGGACACCGTTTCTGACCCTCCAGCACGGTA
>JBBQXQ010000164.1:0-5702 GCA_038209515.1 Gemmatimonadales bacterium | reverse complement strand
GTCTCTTCCGCGAGCTGGCCAACCACGAGGGGGAGCCGCCCAAGCGAGCGCCCGGATTCTGGTCCAAGCTCAAGGAAGCCCTCGGCGCATGACCTGGTGGGCCATTGACGTCCGCACGTCCGCTGGCCAACGGGACTCGGTCGGTGCCTGGCTGGTAACCCGGACCGGCCAGGCAGTGGAGGAGCGGGCCGACGGCACCCTGGTCGCGTTCGCAGCGGACGAGGAGGCCGTCGCGGCGCTGGTAGAGGAGCTGGGTCGTCAAGTGGATGCTCCGGTCGTGATCGAGCCCCGACGCGTCGAGTCCACCGATTGGTCCACCCGTTGGCGCGAAGGCCTGGGTCCTCGAAAGCTGGGGCGGCTCACCATCATCCCTTCGTGGCTCCCCGAAGCCTCGGCGCCCGATCCCCTCACCATCGTGCTCGACCCGGAGACCGCGTTCGGCAGCGGGGAGCACGGCTCGACCCGAGCGGCGCTGACGCTGTTGAGCCGGTTACTCCGGCCGGGCGACCGAGTGATCGATCTCGGAAGCGGAAGTGGCATCCTGGCCATAGCGGCGATTAAGCTTGGCGCCACCCGCGCGATCGGAATCGAGATCGACCCCGAGGCGAATGAGGTTGCCGGCCGCAATGCGGCTCGCAACGGTGTATCGGACCGCGTCGAGTTCCTCGAGGGCGACGCGGCGACCCTCGCGCAGCTGGTTGGTCCGGCCGATCTCCTCCTCTCCAACATCCTGCGGGCCGTCAACACGGCGCTGCTGCCGGTCATCGTCAGAGCACTCTGTCCCGGTGGTTCCGCCATTTTCTCGGGAATGGAGCAGCCCGAGGGAGAGGAGTTCCGCCGGACGCTGACCGATGCGGGCTTCAGGCTGGTGCAGGAAACGCTCGCTGCAGGTTGGTGGGGGGTCGCGGCCGAGCTCCCTCGATGAGGGTACTGATTCCGCCGGGCGGGTTCCCTCCGGGCGGGTTCCCTCCGGGCGGGTGGACATCGGGGCAGCGAATAAGCCTGGACGACAACGAGGCACATCACCTCCGCGTGCGCCGGGCCCGGGATCGGGAACTCGTTGAGTTGTTGGATGGAACCGGCCTTAGAGGAATTGGCCGCCTCGTGCAGTCCGGCAAGCAGTGGGCGGTGGAGGTCCAGAGCGCGCACCACGAGCCCCGACCCGCGGAGCTGATACTCGCGGTTGCGTCAGGGGACCGCGACCGGTTTTCCTGGATGGTGGAGAAGGCGGTGGAGCTCGGCGTCACCCGGATAGTCCCGCTGGAGACTGCACGCAGCTCCGGGGTGGCCACTGGGATCAGGGATGCCCACCTCCGGCGCCTCCGGCGACACGCGCTCGAGGCGACCAAGCAGTGTGGGGTGACGTGGGCGGTGCAGGTGGAGAATCCCCTCTCGCTCGATGACTTTCGGGGGCGCCCCTTGGCCGGCTCGGGTTGGCTGGCCGATCGCTCGGGAACATCGCCGCCCACCAGCCTCGGCGGTAACGCCCTGACCGTGGTGATCGGTCCCGAGGGCGGGCTCGCCGACGGTGAGCGCACTGGGCTCATTGCCGCGGGTTACCTGCCGATCGTGTTGGGCCCCCATGCGCTTCGGTTCGAGACGGCGGCGCTGGCTGCGGCCGCCTTGGCGACGACGGCCAGAATGCGAGGGAGCCATGGCTGACTGCCTGTTCTGCAAGATCGTGGCGGGCGAGATCCCCGCCAAGATCGTAAAGCGTTCCGGTGACGCGCTGGCCTTTCGCGACACCGATGCCAAGGCGCCGGTGCACGTGCTGGTGATTCCCACCCGTCACGTCGCCGCGGTGCGCGACACCCAGGGAGCCGATGGCGAACGGCTGCTCGGGCGGCTGCTCGCCTTCGCGGCTGAGGTGGCTGGCGAGCTCGGTCTCGACGGCGATGGGTATCGAATCGTGACGAACACGGGGAAGAACGCGGGGCAGAGCGTGGATCATCTCCACTTCCATGTTCTGGGTGGGCGGAAGATGACCTGGCCACCGGGATAGACGATAAGGCGCTTCACCGCTTGCCCGACTTCCTGCCACCCGATAACTTCCCGAAGTTATTCAGATCGATGCCCTTACCGGGCTTGAGAGGGGTGAGTCAGCGAATGCCGGAAGTCATCATCACGATGACGAGAGCTTCGAGCGGGCGCTCAAACGGTTCAAGAAGAAATGCGAAAAAGCCGGCATCCTGTCGGACCTTCGCAAGCACCGGCACTTCGAGAAGCCCAGTGAAAAGCGGAAGCGAAAGATGAACGCCGCGGTCCGCAAAACCCGTCATGGTCCCCGTGTCCCCCGAGCCTAGCCTCTCGGCAAATTTGCGAGCCGCGCTCAATGCGGCGCGCAAGGCCCACAGCAAAGAGCGCACCCTCGTACTCGGTACCATTCTCGCCAATCTCAAGAACCGCGAAATCGAGCTACGGCGACCCGCCTCGGACGAGGAGGTCGCGGACGTGCTGCGGAAGGGGATCAAAATCAGGCGGGAGGCAGTCGAGCAGTACACGGCAGCCGGGCGGCAGGACCTTGCCGAGGTCGAAACCGCGCAGATCAAGGTGCTCGATGAGTTTCTTCCCCCTGCGGTAGACCCAGAGGAGATCCGAGCAGCGGTGCGGAACGCAATTGCCGGCGGGGCGCAAGACATGGGCAAGGTGATGTCGCAGGTCATGCCGAAGTACAAGGGGCGGGCGGACGGCAGGCTGATCAATCAGATCGTGCGCGAGGAGCTCCAGGCAGGCTGATGTCTCAGGTGGATTCTCTCTCTCCCGACGGGGTGCAGGCCCAGATCCAGGGCGGCACCCCGTTGCCATTGCCGCCCGAGCACAGCAAGGACGCCCTCGATACGCTCGAGTTCGAGTCCGTGCTCCAGCTGGTGGCCGCCCATGCGGTCGGCCCGCTGGGCGCGGCGCGCGTGCTCCGCCGCAGACCGACCACCGACATCGAGTGGATCGGTGCCGAACTGGCCCGCGTCGCCGAAGTTACCGCCCTCTTCCGCCGGGGTGACAGCCTTCTGGCCGAGCCGATCCCCGACGTCACCCGAGCGCTGGCCCGCCTTCGGATCGAGGGCAGCGTCCTCGAAGGAGTCGAGCTGGCAGCGCTGCACCGCGTACTCGGTGCGGCGCGGAGCGTATCCCTCGACCTCAGGCGGGTGACGGAGCTGGCGCCGCGCGCCGCGCAGCTCATGCAAGCGCTTCCTGACAAGGCGATCGAGCGTCGGCTGGAGCAGTCGCTTGACTCTGACGGCAACCTGCTCGACAGCGCGAGTCCCGGACTCGCCGCGGCGCGGCGTGAGGTCCAGGCGGCCCGACAGCGTCTGCTTCGGCGCCTCGAAAGCCTGCTTCGCGGTCTCGGGCCCAGTGCCGCACCGGCCGATGCATCGGTGACGGTGCGGGGAAACCGCTACGTGATTCCGGTGCGGCGCGATTCCCGCAGCCGTCCACCAGGCATCATCCACGACGAGTCGGGCAGCGCGGGTACGCTGTTCATCGAGCCATCGGAAACCATTGAGCTAGGCAACGCGCTGCGTGAGGCCGAGGTGGATGAAGAGCGGGAGACGCTGCGGGTGCTGCGGGAGCTCACCGGCCTGCTTCGGCTCGAGCTCGCCGTCATACGGGGCGCAGTCGAGATGTGCGTCGCGGTGGATGACCTGGTTGCGCGGGCGCGTTATGCCGTCGCGGTCTCGGGCGAAATGCCCCAGGTGGACCCCGCGCCGGCAACACTCCGGATCGTGAACGGCCGCCACCCGCTACTCCTCTCCGGTGCGCAGTCGGTGGTGCCGTTCGACCTCGAGTTGGACCAGGAGGAGCGAACCCTACTGATCAGTGGACCGAACACCGGCGGCAAGACAGTGCTCCTCAAGGCCGTGGGCCTCGCGACGGCGCTGGCGGGGAGCGGCGTCATTCCTCCGGTTGGTGTGGGGAGCCGGCTCCCGATCTTCCGGCAGCTGTACGCGGACATCGGCGACCGCCAGTCCATCGCGGCCAGCCTTTCCACTTTTAGCGCGCACATCCGCATGCTGCGCGGAGTGCTGGAGGAGGCTGATGATCATACGCTCGTGCTGCTCGACGAGGTCGGGAGCGGCACCGATCCAGTGGAAGGAGCGGCTCTGGCTGCGGCAACTCTCGTCTCCCTCACCCGGAGGGGAACCGTCACGCTGGCGACGACCCATCTGGGCGCGCTGAAGGAGCTTGCCAGTCATGAACCCGGTGTGGTCAACGCGTCGCTCCAGTTCGATGCGGCAACACTGACGCCCACATACCGCTTCATGAAGGGGGTGCCGGGGCGCTCCTACGGCCTCTCGATCGCCCGGCGTCTAGGTGTGGCGGGGGACATTCTGGATGATGCCGAGGCCCGGGTGCCGGAAGCCGAGCGGAGGTTGGACGCCCTGTTGGCGGTCGCGGAGGAGCGGGAACATCAGCTCCGGGCCGAGCAAGTGGCGGCCGCCGAGCGGACGGTAGAGCTGGATTCGCTCGCCGCACGCCTGGGTGTCCAGGAGGCGTCGCAGGCGGTCCGGGAAGCCGAGCTCAAGCGCCGCGAGAAGGACGCCGAGCGTGAGGGTCGTCGACAGGCCCGCACCTATCTGATGGAGGCACGGCAACGAGTGGAGGAGGCGCTCGGTGCGGCTCGCGGCGCCGCCGACGAGGCCGCCGCCCGTGAGGCGCGAAGGCTGGTGGAGGACGGAATTCGGGAGGAAGGGGAGGCGTTGGAGAGGACGGAGAGGACGGAGAAGGCGGACGGGTGGACGGGCGGACAGCCGGACGGTTTTCAGCCCGGGGATCGGGTCAAGGTGTCCGGAGGTCCAACTGGTCAGGTCTTGGAAGTCCGATCCGACGGAAAGCTTGTCGTTGCCTCAGGGGCGATACGTATGGTAGTCGAACCGAATGCGCTAACCGCGGGCGCACCGTCCGCCCGTCCGCCTATCCGTCCACCCTCCCCGTCCTCTCCGTCCTCCCTCGAGATCGACCTTCGCGGCATGACGGGCGACGAAGCGGAAGTGGCCACCGTGGCTGCCGTGGACGCGGCCGTGTTGGCGGAGCAGCCCTTCCTCCGCATCATTCACGGCATGGGCACTGGGGTAGTGCGCGAGAGGGTACAGCGGGTGGTGGCACGGGATCGCCGGATCTCGCGCTACAGCTTCGCCACCCGCAATCAGGGCGGCACCGGCGTCACCATCGTCGAGTTCTTCGCATGAGCATGATTCCGGACGAGACCATCGAGCAAGTCCGCGACAGCGCCGATATCGTCGGACTCATCGGCGAGTCGGTGCAACTCAAACGCACCGGAACGGACTACCGTGGCCCCTGTCCCTTCCACGGAGGAACCCACCGGAACTTCACCGTGATTCCCAAGAAGGGCCGGTACTACTGCTTCGTCTGCCACGAATCGGGTGACGTGTTCTCCTGGCTGATGAAGCGGTTCGGAATGGACTACCCTGGTGCGGTGCGTGAAATCGCCCGTCGCACCGGAATACTGATTCCGGACCGGCCCGGTCGTGCGGGCCCCGACCCGCACGAGCCGCTCTACGGGGCGGTGGCTGCCGCGCACGACTGGTTTACCCGCCAGCTGCTCGAGCTGCCGGACGCAAAGCTGGCCCGGGAGTACCTCGAGAGCCGGGACATTCCGCTGGACACCGCGGCCGTGCTTGGGTTGGGTTACGCTCCGCAGGGAAAGCTGTTCCTGACGGCGATGGCCGAGCTCGGCATCGACG
>JBBQXQ010000163.1:0-5776 GCA_038209515.1 Gemmatimonadales bacterium | reverse complement strand
GGTTACGACTCCCAGACCGGCATACCGGTATCGAACGCCGAAGACCCGCCGCAGCTCGGCGAACGCCGGCTCGCCGGTGCAGTGGCCTGGAGCGATCTCGACGACCCCCCACCGGTCCCGGAGTGCGGAAGCGGTCCGGGCGATGGCCGTGTCCGGCGTCGTGACCAGGTGAAGCCCGCCGAAAATGATGGCGACGTGATCGCCGAGCGGGCGAGCCGCCTCGACGATGGTCTCGATACCGGGGTGGGAGCACCCCACCAGCAGCACTAGCCCTTCCGGGCCCCGCACCGCCAGCGAGAGCTCCCGCAGCTCGAGGGTGCCGGGGTTTTGGGAGACCGTCGAGATGATCGTTACCCCGGGGGCGACCTCGGTGAGGCTGTCAATCCATTGGATGTTCGCCTGCGGCCAGGGAGTTCCGAAGCGCATCTCCTCCGGTGGGCTGCCCTGGTAGTAGCGCATCGAGTCAGCCAGGCTCGCGTCCCGGCGATAGAACGTACTCGGGAGCGCGGCGCCGAAGACGCCGAACCCTTCCTTGGGGGCGTAAATCTTCACCTGCGGGTTCACCCGCAGCAGATAGCTCAGCCCGGATGTGTGGTCGCCGTGGCGGTGCGAGATGACCGCGAAATCGAGCCGCCGCAGATCGACGCCGAGGGCCCGGACATTCCGGGCAAAGATCTCGGCGTTGTTGCCGGTGTCGAAGAGAATCCGTTTGCCGCCGTATTCGACCAGCGCGGCAAAGCCCCAGTCCCGGACGAGTCCGGGGCGTCCACCAAATGCATCGTACAGGATGGTCACCCGATGTGGGTGGGGATCACCGGAGGCCTGGAGCTTGGGAGCGAGCATGACCAGGCTCGCGAGCAGCGAGAGATAAAGACGCATTGGGTGGGTCTCCGGTGCCAAGATCTCAGTCGGGCTTCGGTATCTCGTCCGTCGTCGAGGAAGCCTGCTTCAAGTACGTTAAGGCCGCCTGCACGCCGCCGCTGTCCGAGTTCCCCGCCACCTGTAGTGCGTAAGCCAGGTGGTGGGCCAACGCGGCGTATTGCTCCGCCCCGAGATCGCTGCCACGCGGTGCGGCTGCCAGCCGGGGCAGGATCTCGGCCAGCTCGGTGATCAGGTGCTCCTCGAGGGCGCTGTGCCACTTGGCGATAAACTCGCGGGTGTTCAGCGCGGGGTAGTGGGGTTCCTTCATGGCGCCTCCGTTGCTGGACGTTCTGTGTAACGCATAACCTGCAGGCCGGCGCGAGCCGGCGCAACGTCATCGACCGGCGAGGCGCTCCCTCGAGTCCTTGTAGACGATTCCACCCTTCATGACAAACTTCACCCGCTCGAGCTCGGTGATGTCCGAGAGTGGGTCTCCGCCAACCGCAACGAGATCGGCGTAAAGGCCGGGTGCGACCGCGCCCACCTTGTCCGTCCAGCCCAGCAGGTCCGCCGCGCTGGTGGTAGCCGACTGGATGGCCTGCATCGGGGTGAGGCCGTAGCGGACCATGAACGCGAACTGCTTCCCATTCCAGCCGTGCGGGTACACCCCGGCGTCGGTCCCGTAGGCAATCTTGACTCCGGCGCGCGCGGCCCGGCGGAAATTCTCCCGCTGTTGCTTTCCGACTAGAGCCTCCTTGTCGAGGATCTTCTGGGGGAAGTTCAGTCGCTTGTACTCGGTGAGGATATAGTCGTCGTTGTAGATGTCGGCCACGAGATAGGTGCCTCGCTCCTTCATGAGCCGGATGCCCTCATCATCGAGCAGACTGCCGTGCTCGATCGATGCGACCCCGGCCCGCACCGCCCGCTTGATGGCCTCGGCGCCATGGGCATGTGCCGCCACCTTGCGCCCCCATTGGGCGGCTTCCTGAACGACGGCATTCATCTCTTCCTGAGAGTACTGGGGGGCGCCGACCGATTGCTCTTCGGTAAGTACACCGGCGCTGGCGATGAGCTTGATGACATCCGCCCCGTTCTTCACCTCGAAGCGAATCAGCTTGCGGATCTCATCCACTCCATCGGCCACCCCGGAGAACTGGCCGAACTTGATGTAGGGCGAGAAACCTACGATGTCGTTATGCCCGCCGGTCGAGCCGATGGCGAGCGTCGCGACCTGCATGCGGGGGCCCACCACCAACCCGGAATCGATGGCACGGCGCAACGCCACGTCGATGAACTCGCCGCTCCCCACGTCCCGCACCGTCGTGAAGCCGGCCTCGAGCGTACGCCGGGCGAAGGTAGGACTGGCCACGGCGTAATCGATGGGGCTTCGGCGAAAGAGGCTCTCGTAGTAGTCGCCGGGGTCTCCTCCGGTGATATGCGTGTGGCAGTCGATCAGGCCAGGGAGTACGGTGGCGTTGCCGAGATCGATGACCCTCGTCCCCGATGGGATCGGCAGCCGGGTTCCCACGGCCGTAATGCGGGTGCTGTCCACCAGGATCACGGCATTCAGGATCGGCGCGCCTCCCCGGCCGTCGATGAGCCGGGCTGCGCGGATGGCGAGGCGGTGGGAGGAGGTGTCAGCGGCTTGCGCTGCTCCACGAGCCGGCAGCGCCAGGGCAATGAGCCCCCAGGCCAAGATACGCAGGTTCATTCTGACCTCTCAGAAGCTGGTGGGGTAGAGATCGGCGCTTCCATCCATATCGCCGGTGTCGGCATAGGTGAGCGGCGCCGCACCCGGGTCGAGGATCTTCCCGTCCACTACCTGGCCGAGCACCAGCTCGTGATCGCCCGCTCGGCGCCGGCCCGCGAGATCGCAGTCGAGGTAGCCGAGCGCCTGCTCGAGGATAGGGGCGCCGGTGCGGCCGGGTCTCCAGTGAATCCCCGCCAGCTTGTCCTCGTTCCGGCCGGACCGGGTGCCGAACCAGCGGGCCAGGTCCAGTTGTCCCTGCTTCAATACGTTCACCGTGAATCCGCCGCCCGCGTGGAGCAGCTCGTAGGAGGCGTTGCTCGAGTTGATGCTCAACGCCAGCAGCAGAGGATCGAACGACGCCTGCATCACCCATGCGGCGGTGAACCCGTCACGCCGATCGCCGGCCGCGACGCCCACGACGTAGACCCCGTAGGAGAGCCGGTGAAAGAGCTCGGCGATCTCGCTCAATCGAGCCGCTCCGCGTTGAGCTCGATCACGTTGCCGTCGGGATCGGTGACGTAGATCTGGGGCCACGGCGTCAGGTTGTGGGGCCGGTCCCGAACAGGTACGCCTTGCGCCTTCAAGTGCTCCAGCGTCTTGCGATAGCTCCGCACCCGGATACCCAGGTGTCCCTCACGCGACTCGATCTCGGTGGTCCCCCGGAGCGTCCGGGTTCCCGGATGGACGATCAGGTGGAGCTGACGATCGCCGAGCTGGTACCAGGCTCCCAGAAAGTCGAACGGCGGACGTGAAATCTCCCGCAGCCCTAGCACCCGGCCATAGAACTGTTTCGCCCGGGAGAGATCGGTAACGGAGATGCTGACGTGGTGGAGGGTCTCGACCTCGATCACCGCATTGCCTCACCCTGTCGGCAGGTTGATGATCGGTTGGGTGTTCCAACGACTTGTCAGGGTCGCATCCGGCTGCACCCTTCCCAGCGGGTGCCCGGGACCACAGGTCCAATCGCCCTGCCCGTATCCCGGATAGGCCGGAACCATGTCGGCTGAAAGGCTTTCCGTCAGCGGCCCGCTGACGGAGAACTGGATGTGGCTGCTGTCGGAGACGGTGATCGTCGCCTCCTGGGCGACGATGGTCGTATCGTACGTCACCCCTTGAGACAGGCTCGTGCGGTTCCGGATCACCTTGATCGTTGTCGTGTCGGTCCAGGTACCGATGAGTGGACCCCCGGTACGCAGCTCATTGATGATGAAGACACAGGCCAGTGTTTCTCCGGTGGCGGGATCGGTGCCGTTCGCCTGGCCCGAGATGGCGTACCCCTCGATTATCGTCCGGTCCCGAGTCGGATCGACCGGGTCGTGACACCCAATGTCAAAGGCAGCCAGCCAGGCTATCAGTACCCCTGAGGCAGTGCGGGCAAGACGGTGAGCTGTCCCCATCAGGCCGGTTGATGCATGCGCCACCAGTGCGTTGCCTCCTCCTCGCTCCACGGCTCAATCTCGATCTCCGCGAGCATCCGGTCCAGCTCCGTGGCTGTCTGGGGTCGGTCTTCGGGCGGCTTCGCCAGACAGGCGAGGACAACCTGCTCCAGCTGGGGCGACACGTCGAGCTCGGTGCGCCTCGACGGCGGCACCGGAGCCTCCTGGATGTGCTTGGCGATGAGCTGGAGCCCGGTTGTCGCCTCGAACACCAGTTGGCCGGTGAGGAGGTAATAGGCGACGCAGCCCAGGGCATAGAGATCGGCTCGGCCATCCACCGTCTCGCCCAGGGCCATCTCCGGCGCCATGTAGGCGGGGGTGCCCGGGGTGAGCCCGGCCGCAGTGGCCATCGAGTCTTCGCCTGGCGGGGTCATCACCGATTTCACCAGCCCGAAGTCGAGCACCTTCACGAAATCGTGCCGCAGGCCCACCCGTCCGACGTGGATATTGGCCGGCTTGATGTCCCGGTGCACCAGGCCGGAAGCATGGGCCTCCTCCAGCGACTCGCACACCTCCCGCAGGATGTGAATCACCCGCTTCTGGGGCAGCGGGCCCTCCCGACGCACCAGGCTCTCGAGGTCCATCCCCTCCAGTAGCTCCATCACGAAGTAGAGGGTCCCGTCCTCGGTCTGCCCGAAGTCGTAGAGCTCGACGGTGTGGGGCGAGCGGAGCTTGGCCGCGGCGTCCGCCTCGCGCCTGAACCGAGCCACCGCCAACCCGGCACTCTTCCGGTCCTGGGTGGCGAGCGCCTCGGGATGGATCAGCTTGATCGCTGCCGGGCGAGCGAGCATACGATGGGTGGCCTTGTACACCTCGCCCATCCCGCCCCGGCCGAGGAGCTCGCCCAGGCGATAGCTCCCATTTCCCGTTCCTTGGCCACCTGCCGGCCCAGACGGGTCACCACATGGGAGATCACGACTGCCACGCCGAGCAGCAGGTAGCTGGGATAGTGCATGAAAAGCGCGTTGCTAAGCGACCCGAACTGGTACACGCCAGCTGCCTGCGCCAGTAGCATGCCAAGGGGATCCATCGAGGCCGCGAGAAATCCTGCCACAAGCATCTTCCACGGCGGCACCGGGACGATGGCGGCGAACATGAGAATCACCGGCCCGATCCAGGTGATCATGGGCCTTACGTCCAACTTGTCCCTTGGAGCCAGTCCCCAGTGCAGCATGAACGCGAGGGCCAGCGCAGTCACGACCATGTAAGCCAGGCTGAGATTCACCACCCCCGCAGGATCGCGGTCGCCTTTTCGGAGGTAGAAGAACAGGCCCAGAGACAGGCTCACGCTGCCTACGGCGATCAGGTCGCTGATGTTGAGCTGGGCCCAGCGGGGATCGTCGGGAGATATCGAGTGCAAGGCGAAATGGCCCAGCCCCACTCCCAGGGTCCACAGCCCGGCACCGACCAGGGCCATGATCTGGAGCCGCCGGGAAGCCTGGCGCAGTAGATCGGCCGGGAGCGGCTTGGCGTGTCCCGTGGCGCTCTTGAACTCGGGAGGGGTGTCTCGGGCCGGCAGGCCGATCAGTCTGGTATCAGGCATGGATCTGGGTTACCCGGGGCCGGATCGCGGTTTCCCTATCCGCAGTGCACATCAAACACGACGCCGACGGTCTGGTCGGAGCCGGGGCTGACCGTGCGGGGGTTCGGAGCCGAGACCCGGCAGCCATCCGGCGAGAGTAGCGTAAGCTCTACGGTGCTCCCCGCCGCCCCGCTCAGGGTCAGGGGA
>JBBQXQ010000162.1:0-5864 GCA_038209515.1 Gemmatimonadales bacterium | reverse complement strand
GGCCGTATCGACCTCGCTGTGCACTCCTTCAAAGACCTGCCGACGCAGCTACCGGACGGAATCACTGTGGCCGCAGTCGGGCAGCGCGAGGATCCGCGTGACGCGCTCGTCGGGCGGGGGCCACTCGAGTGGGAGGATTTGCCCCGGCGTGGCGTGGTCGCGACCAGCAGCCTTCGCCGCCGGGCGCAGTTACTCCACTGGAGACCCGATCTCGCCGTCGTTGACGTTCGCGGCAATGTGGAGACTCGGCTGGCCAAGCTCGACAATCAGCCCGCCTGGAGTGGGATCCTGCTGGCGGCAGCGGGACTGGTGAGGCTGGGCCTCGAGCGACGCATTGGAGAACGACTGCCCCCTGCGCTGATGCTTCCGGCGCCGGCGCAGGGCGCCTTGGCGGTCACGGTGCGCGCGGGGGACACGGCGGCCGGGACCGCAGCCCGCCGGGCCCTGCACCATACGGAAACTGCGCTCTCGGTGGCAGCCGAGCGAGGGTTTCTCCGCCGCCTCGAGGGGGGATGTCAGGTCCCGGTCGCGGCATACGCCGAGCTGGATCAGGGCGGCGCGCGCCCATCGCTCCGGCTGCACGGCCGAGTCGTCTCTCTTCGGGGCGACAGAATGGTGGAAGGCCGGGAGGCAGCCGTTGTGGGCGATGAGAACGAAGCCGGTGCGCTGGGATCTGCCCTGGCCGACCGGCTGCTCGCTCAGGGTGCATCCGAAATCCTGGTCGAGGTGCGGTCGGCGGTGGCGCCGGCGGTTACCGAACCCTGATGACCGACACTGTGGTGGTTACGGCCTCCGCTGGGGCTTTTCCGGGACTGGTGGCAGCGCTCAAAAAAATTCCCGTCACGGTCGAGGAACGCCCGCTGATGAAGTTTGCGCCGCCGACTGACTGGACCCCGCTCGATGCCGCGATCGACCGGGCTGCCCAATACGGCGCCATCGTGTTCACCTCTCCCAGGGCTGCGGAGTTCTTCACTGCACGACTCAAGGAACGCCGCAGAGAGTGGCCAGCGGAACAGAGCAAGCCCGCAGTCTGGGCGTCTGGACCCCAGACGGCTGCCGCGCTTCACGGAGCGTTGGGTCGGGTTCGTCTACCGCTGGCGCGGGGCCGGGGACAGCCGGGCGCGGCAACGGCGCTTGCGCGGGTAATGCTCGAGGAGAGGGTGGCCGGGCCGGTGCTCTTGCCCTGCGGGGAGGCGCATCGTGATGAGCTCCCCGCGGAGCTTCGGCAGAACGGTATCACCGTAGATGAGATCATGTGCTACCGGTCGGTCCTCGCGACGGAATCGGAAGCGCGGGTGACAGCTTCGCGAGGCCGCGTACTCATTGTCGCCAGCCCACGCGTCGCGGATCTGCTGGCGCGCGCCTGTCCTCGTGGCATTCGGCCGGAGCTCCTTGCTGTCGGGCCGACGACGGCAGCGTCGGCCCGGGCCGCCGGCTGGTCGCCTTCTGCTGTCGCGTCGGAACCCACTGCCCGTGCTCTCGCCGTTGCCATCCGATCGCTGCTGGCAAGTCGCTGACGTGGTGAACGATCTCTTCCTCAGAGCGTGCCGCCGCGAGCCGGTGGAACGGCCTCCAGTCTGGATGATGCGCCAGGCCGGGCGCTATTTGCCGGCGTACCGTGCCGTGCGGGAGCGAGCCGACTTCCTGACGATGGTAGGCACACCCGAGCTGGCCACCGAGATCACGCTCCAGCCGGTCGATTTACTCGGTGTGGACGCAGCGATCATCTTCAGCGATATCCTGGTTATTCCCGCAGCCATGGGAATGCAGCTGACGGTCGAGGACGGCATCGGCCCCCGCTTTCCGGACCCACTGCGGTCGCCGGCGGACTTCGGGCGCCTTCGCGACGTCACGCCGGAAGAAGAGTTAGCCTACGTACTCGAGGCGCTCCGGTTGACCCGGAAGGAGTTGGCCGGACGAGTTCCGCTGATCGGCTTCGCGGGTGCGCCCTGGACGCTCATGAGCTATATGGTCGAAGGCGGCGCCTCTAAGTCGTTCACGATCGCCAAGCGGCTGCTGGTGGAGGATCCGGCCCGTGCCCACGCGCTTCTCGACCGATTGGCTCAGGCAGTCGGCCGTTTTCTGGTGGCCCAGGTAAAGGCGGGTGCTCAGGCAGTCCAACTCTTCGATTCCTGGTCCGGCGCGTTGGGACCGGCAGACTTCCGCGAGTTCGCGCTTCCGTATCTGAGCCAGGCTGCCCGGCTGGCCAAGACGGCGGGTGCCCCGGTGATCGCCTTCTGTCCCGGGTCCGGGTGGGCGCTGGAAGAGATCGCGGCCGCGTCGGGTGCCGATGTGATTGGGGTCGACTGGCAGACGGACGCGGGCGAAGCCAGGCGCCGATTGCCGGTCTCGCAGGTAGCCTTGCAGGGTAACCTGGATCCATGCTGGCTGTACGCTCCACCACCCATGATCCGTGAGCGGACCCAGCGGATGCTCGACCAGTTCGGAGGCCAGGGATACATCGCCAATCTCGGGCACGGGATTCTGCCTGATGTGCCGGTCGGCCACGCTCAGGCATTCATCGACGCGGTGAGGGAATGGCGAAAACGGTGAGGGACCCGCTCCTAATGCGCGAGCGAGTGGCGTCACGGATCGAGCAGCTCCACGACCAGGCTACCGAGCTCTTCACGGCGCTGGATCGTGGGGGGTCCTTTCGGGAAGATCGGTGGGATCGGCCGGGGGGTGGTGGTGGAGTGAGCCGGATGCTGGCCGATGGCGCCACGTTCGAGAAGGCAGGCGTCAACCGCTCGGCGGTCGAAGGGGTGCTGTCGCCACCGCTGGCGCAACGGATCGGCGCGCATACCACCGCCTCCGAACCCTCACGATTCTTCGTTACCGGCATCAGCCTGGTGGCTCACCCCCGAAGTCCCATGGTCCCGACCGTTCATCTGAACGTCCGCTATTTCGAGATCACCGGTCCCCTTGGAGAGCCGATCGACGCCTGGTTCGGTGGGGGAACCGACCTCACGCCAACCTACCCCTTCCCGGCTGACGCGTCTCACTTTCACCGAGCTCTCAAGTCGGCCTGCGACCGCCACGACCCTGCCTTTTATGCTCGCTTCAAGACCTGGTG
Organism: Gemmatimonadales bacterium; assembly: GCA_038209515.1. Lineage (GTDB taxonomy): Bacteria > Gemmatimonadota > Gemmatimonadetes > Gemmatimonadales > GWC2-71-9 > CAVVWJ01. The sequence continues at coordinate 2,791 of JBBQXQ010000162.1, read as the reverse complement.
CGATCACTACTTCGTGAACACCCACCGGAATGAGGAGCGACGCGGTGTCGGGGGCATCTTCTTCGACAACCTGCGTGCCGGAGAGAGCGGACTCCCCCTGGAGCGCCTTCTGCAGTTCATCGGCGATGTCGGCAGCGTGCTCCCTGATGCCTATGCTCCGATCGTCGAACGGCGGCGGGATGCGCCCTATGGTGAGCGGGAGCGCCGATTTCAGCTGGCGAGGCGGGGACGCTACGTGGAATTCAATTTGGTCCATGACCGGGGGACGCTGTTCGGCCTTTCGACCGGCGCTCGCATCGACAGTGTGCTGACGAGCTTGCCCCCATTGGCTGCGTGGGACTACGCGCCGGCCTATCCACCGGGATCGTTCGAGGCCGAGTTGCTGGGCATGCTGGAGCCGCGGGACTGGGCAGGGCTGTAGCGGATTGTCCTGGCCGAGGGAAAGCACCACTTGGGGCGGACCGCCCAATCCGCTAACTTGCGTGCTCGTCGCGCTTTCGGGGCGGTAGCTCAGCTGGGAGAGCACCTGGTTTGCAAGCCGCGCCACCCGTCCCGAGATTTGCCCGCTGTCCGGAGTTATAGAGGGAATCACGTAAGCGGTGCGGCTGCCCGGTTAGGGCCTCCGCACCGTTTGCGCACCCGTCTTTGTACACAACCTTGCACACGCGGAGGATGGTCCGGTCTATCACCATCGCAGAAAGTGCCGCCGGTGTGAGGTTTTTTTTGGGTCCGCGGCGCGGCAAGCTCAACTCGGACCGAGAACCGGGACGGGGGTCGAGCGATTAGTGGTCGAACCGTCGCCCAGCTGCCCAAACCCGTTGAATCCCCAACAGAAGGCTGCGTCCCCTGTGGTCAGAGCGCAGGTGTGCCCGCCGGCATACCCGCCTGCAGTGGTGACCGCGCGGAACTGGTGCCCGCCGGTTACCGCGCGTGGACTGATCCGCTCCGTCAAGCTGCCGTCGCCCAGCTGTCCCCTGCCGTTCCAGCCCCAACAATAGGCGAGATTGCTGAGTGTGACACCGCAGGTGTGGCCACCGCCGGTGTTCACCTGGGCAAAGCTGAGACCACCCTTCACCGCCACCGGCCTCCTACGCTGGGTGTGGGATCCATCGCCCAGCTGCCCATGCAGGTTGCTGCCCCAGCAGTAGGCCCGGCCGCCGCTGCTTAAACCACATGTGGCCGACTGCCACTTGAAGGAGATGTTGGCCGAGCCGGTCGTCACCCAGCGGAAGCTGAGCCCGCCGGCTACCGCAACCGGCTTGTGACGCGAGCTCAGCGTGCCGTCTCCCAGCTGGCCTTGCTCGTTCCGTCCCCAGCAGTAGGCCCGGGAGTCGGTGGTCACGCCGCAGGTATGAAAGCCGCCGGCCGCTATCCGCCGGAACAGCAGTCCACCTGTGACGGGCGTAGGTGTCAGACGCTCGGTCGTGGTGCCGTCACCCAGCCGGCCGTTGTCGTTGTTGCCCCAGCACCAGGCGGAGTCGGACAAGTGGATGGCGCAGGTATGGACGTACCCCGCACTCACGAAGCGAAAGCGCAGACTCAAGGGTGGCTGCCCACTCACGAGGACTGGCGTCGAGCGGTCATGAAAGGAACCGTCTCCCAGTTGCCCTCGCGCGTTGCCGCCCCAGCAGTAGACCTGGTTCTGTGTGGTGACACCACAGCTATGGTCGAAGCCGGCGCTGACCATCAGGAAGCGCAGACCACCGGCAACGGGAACCGGTCTGGTGCGCTGCGACGTGTTCACTGCGCCATCGCCGAGCTGGCCTACGCCATCTGCCCCCCAGCAATAGGCGACGTCATCGTAGGTCACCCCGCAGCTGTGGTACATGCCGGCGCTGATCTGGCGAAAGGACAGCGCTGCGGTTGCCTGAACGGCCAGAGCCGGGCTCGCATCGGGGTTGGCTGGCGCGACCGGAGAGTCGCCGCAACCAATGGTGGCCACGACGATGGCGAGGAGAAGAAGCGAGGCCGGATCACGTACGAGCTCGAAACGGGGGGTCTGCCGCATGAAATTCGCCTTGATCTATACCAATGTGCTAATCCAAACCAACGTGGCTAATCCAAACCAATGTGCTAATCCAAGCTGGCCCAGGAGGGTCAAGCAGCTGTCAAGCGGACCGGGTGAGCCGGCAAAGGTAGGGTACTGTGCGCGTAGTCGAGTACGAGTATTCTCCGCATCCACCGCGAACCGATTCGGAATGGAGTCAACCGACGACGTCGCTCCATCGATCGAACGCCTGGCCTCACTTGGGGCAGGGCGGGAAAACCGCTAACTTGTAGACTTGTAGTACCTTCGGGGCGGTAGCTCAGCTGGGAGAGCACCTGGTTTGCAACCAGGGGGTCGCCGGTTCGATCCCGGTCCGCTCCACTTGCTAGACCGGGGCCCCGCAGCGGGTTCCGCTGCGGGGCCTTCTCCTTTTGAGGAAGAGTCTACCCACTCCTGCCGCAGCAGCTCCCGTCCGTGCAAGCTCCGGCCTAGCCGCGGTTCTACTCGGGGCTGGCACTCTTGTCCCGCAGTTTCGCGCCCTCGCCCTTTTTGTAAGAGATTGTAGCGTCCCGGTTCAAGCCCCGCTCCTGCTGGATTGCCGGCGAGGTCCCCCGGATCGGGAAGCCCAAGGCCATGCGGAGGCCACGCCACTTGGTCTTGAGGTCGGCCCAGAGATGGGGGGGTGCCCGGTAGCCGAAGGCGCGATATGCGTTCGGGCTCACTTTGCCTTTCTTGGCGACGTGCTCGACGAAGGCGTCGGTCCACTCGTCGAATTCGCGCAGGAGATCCGGCTCGCTCGCCATG
>JBBQXQ010000161.1:0-5871 GCA_038209515.1 Gemmatimonadales bacterium | reverse complement strand
CGAACCCGTTGTGGAGGAGCATCGTCCGATCCGACGCCGGCGTGTGTCGCGCTCCCGCCAGCGCCGGTTCCTGGCCGCGTCGGTGGGCGTCCTCCTTCTGACGCCGGTGCTTTGGCTCTACGCCGGGTTGCGAGACGTCGTGGTGCCGAATCCCTTCAGGCTGTCCCCAACGGTCCGGACAGTGGAGGTGGCGGCCTCGCCCGCCCAACCGGTAGCGGCGATTCTCAGGGGTGCGCCCGCCTCCGTGAACATACAGCGTCGACCTCTCCGACCCATGCGTCCCGGCGCTGCTACCAGGTTGCTGGCCGAGGTCCGGGATCTTGCTGGACGGGCGGTATCGAGCTCCAGCGTAAGCTGGGCCTCGACCGATTCCAGCGTCGCGCGGGTCGACTCGGCAAGCGGATGGGTACACGCGGTCCGTCCCGGCCGCGCGCTGGTGGTAGCGGCGAGCGGCGAGTGGCGGGACAGCGCGGCGATCGTGGTGCGACGGCCCACAGTTGAACCGCCGGCGCCGGCCTCGGTGTCCATCTCTCCGTTCGGGTCGTTACGGGTTGGCGACACCATCACCCTGACTGCTGCGGTGCTCGATGGAAGTGGGGCCCCCTTGGCCGGAGCGGAGGTCGCCTGGAGCTCGAGTGAGCCCGGGCTCGCTGCTATCGACTCACTCAACGGACAGGTGCGGGCATATGCTCCCGGCACCGCGACCATAATCGCCACGAGCGGGTCGAAAGCCGCGAGATCGCAGGTGACTGTCCTCCCGGCCGACCCATCCACTGATACGCTCGCCATTCAGGGCTATGAGTCAGAGCCCCCGCCCGCGGAGCCGAAAGAAACCGTCGCCGAACCTGCCGTTACCCTCACTGGGAACCGTGACGCGGAGCGCCAACGGCTCGAGCTCGGCATTTTGACCGGGGTGCAGCAATGCTACGACGCTCTCCGTTCCAAGAATGTCGCCCGCGTGTCAGAGCTGTACCAGCCAACGAACAAGTCGGACGTGCACCAGCTGAACAAACTGACGCGCATTCTCCGGACTGAGGAGTGGGGAGCCGTCGTGGGGAAGAGGGTCGATGGTACTCGACAGCTCGGCGCCAAGGCGGCGGCGATGGAATTCAGCTTTGCGCTCGCGTGGAAAGACGCGTTCGGGGGGCGCCTGACCAGCCGTCCGGTCTTCCGCGCCGAGTTCGCCAAGAACGGGAACGAGTGGGAGATCTCCAGCTGCCGGATCGTAGGATCGCCTGAGCTCTAACCCCCCGCCTTAGTCGCGGAGCCCAATCGCGAGACCCAGACGGATTACGACATTTGAGCCGGAGCTCGATTCTACCGGTATCGCGGTGCCGCTGAATTTGCTGGTCAGCGTGCCGTGTCCCAGACGGTTGTACCCGAAGGTAGCTCCCACGTCGAGATTGAGACGGGGACCGATTCGGACGAGGAGCCCACCTCCGCCGTTCAGCTGCATGAAGGTCGAGGACAGCGAAAGGTCTCCGCCGGAAAACCCGACTTTCAGCAGCGAGAACCGCCCCGACACGTAGGGGGCCACCACGTTGCTGCCCACATGGATGCGGTGGCGCGGCTCGATGAACCCCCCGTAGAGCCGCGCGTCTTCCGACCGGCCCTTCACTCTATGAACCGTGAATTGGAAGCCTGCGCCCACCGACAGCGCCCCGGGTGTGTAGCGGAACTGTGCTTCCGCGCCGACGCCGTCCTTCAGGCCGGTGAACACGTCCCCGAACACTCCGTTGACAAGCCCCGATGCCTGGAGTGAGAATGGTTGCGCCGATTGTGCCTCGAGATCGCCGCAGAGTGCTCCGATTACGACCCAAGGCACCACCCACGGGCAAGCTTTAAGACCATTCATGGTCGCGGGTGTTGGCGTGCCGAGGCCGGCGGCTTCGCTTGCAGCTTCCCGCTTGCCGAGGGACTCGCCGGGGCAGTCCCTGGGTTCACGGTATAGGAGAACTGTATCGGTGAGTCGGCCAGACCCGAGCTGGACGCCATCGCGCAAAACGCGCCGGGAGATGCCCCTGTCGGCTGGAAGGCGCTGGCGTACCCATCGATGTCGGTGGCGGTGTTGTAATCGCCGACACCGTCGCAGGTCCTCCACTCCACAGCCACGCCGGTCACCCCGTTACCGTACTGGTCCACCACCCGGACCACCAGCGGTTGAGGGAGATCGTCATTGACCAGAGCCGATTGGCCGTCGCCGGATATCTTCTGCAGACGGAACGCGGCGTCCGGTACCGCTTCGACACTGACGCGGGAAATCTCAGCGCCGGGGACCGCGAGATCCACATACTGGCTGCCCGCCATCTGGGAGACGGTCCAGGACGAAAGCTGTACAATGCCACTGGGGTCGCTCGCGCTCACCGGCTCGACTGAGCCACCCGGGGAAACCGAGATCACGACTGGAGCGTCCGCGACCGGCTGGTTTGCCGCGTCGGTGAGCGTCCACGATACCGGAGTAGCCAGACGAGTGCCGACCACCACCGTGCTCGGTGGAGCAGTGAGGAGGGAGATGGCTACTACGCTCGGCAGCGTGATCGTCGCAGAAACCACCTCGCTCGCCGGGCTCGTGCTGGCAAAGAGGAGGGTGTGCGCGCCGGGGCTTCCGACGATGGCAAGATCCGCATAATCAGCGCGGCCCTCGCCGTTGGTGAGAGCAGTGGTTTGACCGCCGAGGGTTCCTGCTCCCGACGCAATAGACGCAGCAACCTCGACCCCAGCCTGCGCGACCGGGTTGCCACTCGCATCTTGGAGTTGGATTGAGGGCTGTGTGCCGAACGGCACCCGGCTTCGGGCGGCTGGTGACGGTGGTACCGTCAGGGCGAGCCGGGACGGTGGTCCCGCCGCCACCGAGATCGGGTCGGAAGCTACCCCCGTGAGGGTTGGCCCGCTAAAAGACAACCTGTAATCGCCGACGAGCCCCGAGAGTGAGAGATCGCTGAAGGTGGCCACACCCGAGGAATTCGTCGTCGCAGAGGCGTGCTGGAGCGTTCCGGCTGGACCCGACAAGAGCGTCGCCGTGATCGCCAGACCGGCTTGGGGTGCCGGATTGCCCAGTTCGTCCGCCACCTGAATGACAGGCTGCCGACCGAACGGTGCGCCGCTCTGTGCCAACGGACTCGGCTGCACCGTGATCTCGAGCTTGCCTGCCGCTCCTGCTTGGGCGGTGGCAGAAAAGACGACCGGAACGTTCCCGCCAGACTGAATCCGGGCCGTGAGCGAATACTGAACGCCAGCAGATTTTCCGAGGGTCCAGCTGGACACCTGAGCCACACCCAGCTCGTTGGTGGTCGCGGTCGATGGGGATACCGAGCCATCGCGATCCGCCCCGAAAGCGATCTCTACCCCCAGCACCGGGTTGCCAGATTCGTCGCGTACTATCACGGAAGGCGCGGGACTGACCGGGGAGTTTACTGTGCCCTGGTAGGCAAGGGGCTGCTTGCCCACCATGTTGGTGGCGGTTCCGGCTCCCACCAGCACGGCCGCGGAGACGATCTCCAGCGCCGGGGCTGACACGCTGAAGCGCAGCGTCCGCGGGCCTGTGGGCCCCTGAATCGTCAGATCGCCATAAGCCGCCCGCCCGGCGGCGTCCGTGGAGACGGTCGTTGTTCCGTTCATGGTGCCGGGCCCGGAGGCTATGGAGACCGTGACGCCGACTCCCGCGACCGGTTGATTGTCGGGGTCGAGAATCCCGATGACCGGCTGCCGGTCGAAGAGGATGCCGTTCTGCACCAAGGCGGGCGGGGCCTGCAGCAGGAGGATTCTGGCTGGCGGAGGCCTAACGGCCTCGGCCGTAAAGTTCAGGGGCGAGCCACTCAGGGCAGACCCTGAGGAGTTTGCCGCTACCGCCTGACCGTCTGGGCTCCGATCTGGGCGCCAAGCGTCCACGTTACCTGCACGCGGCCCTGGTGGTCCGATCGGATCGCCGGGTCCGAGATGGTGCCGCCGCCCTGACCCACGACGGTGAAGCTGATCTCGACATCGGGGATTGGACGGTTATCATCGTCTGTGACAACAACTTCCAGCGGCAGGGGAAGCTCGCGTCCGGGAGCACCAACCTGCCTATCACCCGAGCCGGCTTGCAGCTTGGTTGCCTCCTGGCGACCGGGCGGCGCAACGCAGAACGGGCCACCACACAGATCCTCACCGCCGCCGCAATTCAGGAGCGAGAGCGCCGCTACGGTCCCCACCAGGAACGGCGAGAGCCGCGGTCGACGACCCGGAAGGGCGTACAAGAACTGCATGAGAGGCACTCGGGCCCTCACTCGATTCCGACAATGCCAGGCGCCGCATCTGAACGCCACGGCAGGGACCTCCATGAGCCCCCCTTTGAGTATCCCTCAGCTGGGACGGCTGTCAAGCGGGGATACGTGCGTTCATCAAGCGGCGGTGGTGAAGCGGACTGCTTCCTGACTGACTCTGCACGCAACCGGGTCCTGGCGCGTGGTGTGGATATCAATCATGCCGGTTCGCTCGTGGAGGACCAGCTGAGCGGTCATCGTCCCCAGTCCGTTCTCGGGGGACTGTGGGATCAGGGTGAACGAGAGGATGAGCCGGCGTCGAGGCGCCGCCCCGCGCACCTCATAGGCGACCTGCCTTCGGCTGGGCGTGCACCCATCGGTCCACCCCAGGGCGATAAAGTTGTCGAGATCGGCACTCAAAGGAACGAAGCAGCGTCTCGGATGAGAGCCAGGGTAGCAGGGGAACGCGTGGGTCCCGAACGTCATGAACCCCTCCGCCGAGAGGTCGAACCAGGCGTACCGCACACCGAAGAACTCAAACTCGAAGCCGAGGGGCAGGGGTCCTGTCGCTTGGCCTTCGCCCAGGTCGGTCATGTTCGCGGCCGGCGCTGGTTCCGGCGCGAACCGGATAGACATAGCTGTGGAGCTCCCACCCGTGAGCCGGCTGGTGCGGCCTGGCGTCCGGGCCGGGAGCGGCCGCTCCGCTCCATTGCGGGCGTTGACCAGCACAAGGGCGGCGAAGGAGCTGTCGAAGAGCGTACGGTCTCGGCTTGACATGCAGACTCCTGGCTGGGAATGTCAGAGGGTGCCTCCCGACCTCGAGTTTGCGCCACCGCTATCAAGCCGTTGTCAAGCGCGTTCTCCCGCATTGAGAACAGGCGGATGCTCATGATTCTCTGCCGCACCCTGGGGCCAGTCGACCTGAGCGTCGACGGGGGGCCTGCACCTCCCGAGCTCCTCTGGCGGAAACACCTCGCCCTATTGGTCTATCTCGCCCGCTCACCCCGTCGGGGACGAAGTCGCGAGCACCTGATCGGCCTGCTCTGGGGCGACCGGACTGAGGCCGCAGCCCGGCACTCGCTGAGCGAGGCGCTGAGGGTTATCCGCTATCACGCCGGCGAGGGGTCTGTGGAGGTGACGGTGGGACAGGTCCGGCTGGAGCCCGGGTCGGTGCAGCTGGATGTGGACCGGCTGGAGGAGCTCGCGGCAGCCGGTGACTGGGCGGCCGCAGCTGAACTGGTCTCGGGTGAGTTTCTCGAGGGATTCGCGCTGGCCGAGGCCTCGGAGTTCGAGGACTGGCTCGCCGCGGAGCGGGAAAAGTGGGGCCGGCGGGGGGTGGAGGTGCTGGTCAGTTGCGCAGAAGCCCACGCGCAGGTCGGAAAGGTGGAGGAGGCCTGCGGGTTTGCGGGCCGTGCGCTTGGCCTCCAACCGATGTCCGAGACGGCCCTGCGGTGCGCGGTGCGCTGCCGGTCCCTGGCAGGCGACCGATTTGGGGCGCTCGCCCTCTTCGAGCGCTTCCACTCCCGCCTGGCGGAGGAGGTGGGGGCCGAGCCCAGCGAGGAGACCCGGTTGTTGATGGAGCGGGTGCGGCGCGAGCGCGCCCCCCGCGCAGAGGGTCAGGGGGCGCCCG
>JBBQXQ010000160.1:0-5893 GCA_038209515.1 Gemmatimonadales bacterium | reverse complement strand
GCGTCGGGAGCCCCCCGCCTCGTGACCCTGTCTACCCCGCGCGGGATCAAGTCGCTCGACCGGTCCTGGTTGGCCTGGCGACTCTCGCGAGATGGCTCTGACTCTGACATAAACTCGTTACCTCGTCGCGCCTTCAGCGAGCAGCCCGGCAGATGACGGCGAGCCGAGGGTGCCGATGATCGGTAGAAATAAGTGGGAAAGTCGAAGCGCTGGCGCCCGACTCAGTCTGGCTCCGGAGCCAATAGGAGGGGAAGCGGATCCTCCCGATCCGTACGCACCAAACCGCACTCACTTGCGGGTCGCGTCCAATGGCGGCGACGACACTTCGCAAATTGTGCGCTCTGGAGTCCAGATCGTTGCCAACTCGGTGCTGCAGATGACGGCTCAATTGGTAAAATGAACGAACTCTCCAAGCCTGCATATAGGCAGACTCTGCCTATATAGCGGCACCTCGCTGCTGTCACCTCCGACTTTTTTCACGATTTATTGTTTTTCACGCTTTACTTTATTGATACAAGATCATAATATGGCTCTGCCCGGCTGACACCCTGGCGGGTATGCAAAGCCTTCTAGTCGGTATCCCAGTCTTCCATGAGTACAATAGTGTAGAGCATAACGCCTCGTAGTTTGCTGTCGCGTTTGTTCTTTCAAACGCTGTCGGCCGACCTAGTCCCGCCGGGACGCGAGTTCCCCCGCTCGCTCGTATTAGGGAACGTAGATCGTGAAAGTCGCTTTCATTGTCACCCGGTCCGATCCCATCGGCGGGTCGCAGATCCATATCCGCGACCTATCGCAGGCGCTGCTCACCCAAGGAAACGACGTTACCGTACTCACCGGCGCCGAGGGGACCTTTACCCGTCAGCTGACTGAGCGCGGCGTTCCCTGGGCGGTCATCTCCCACATGAGCCGCACAATCAGTGGCATCGACGATTGCCGGGCGTTCTTCGAAGTCCGCCGCGCGCTCAAGGCGATGCGACCCGACCTGGTCTCGGCCCATTGCGCCAAAGCAGGATGCCTTGGGCGCGTCGCCGCGTCGTCGCTGGGCCTGCCCGTGATCTATACCCCGCACTATTGGTCCTTCACCGAGGGCGTGCCCCGGAAAAGTGCACTGCTGTACCGTTGGGGAGAGCGATTCTTGACCCCGTTCGGCGCCCGGATCATCACCGTCTGCGAGTTCGACCGCCAGCTCGCCATCCGTCAGCGCGTGGCATCACGCGGGAAGCTGGTCACCGTGCACAACGGGATGCCTGACGTGCCGCCGGAGTTCCGGGCCAAGCCGGAGCGGTCGCCTGTGCTCTTGACAATGGTGGCCCGCTTCGAGCCCCAAAAGGATCATGCTTCGCTCCTCCACGCACTGGCGCGACTGAAGCAGCTCCCCTGGCAGCTTGACCTCATCGGAGAAGGCCCACTCCTCGGCCGGACGCAGACCCTGGTGAGCGAGCTCGGGGTCGCTGACCGCGTGCGGTTCCTGGGACAGCGCAGCGACGTCCCGGCCCGGCTCGCTGAGTCTCAAGTGTACGTACTCAGCTCCAATTGGGAAGGCTTCCCGCGGAGCATCCTGGAAGCAATGCGGGCCGGGCTCCCCGTGGTTGCCTCGGACGTAGCGGGCGTCAGCGAGTCGGTGGAAGACGGGGTCACCGGTTTCGTGGTGCCGCGCGGAGACCGCGAAACTTGGCGCCACCGGCTGGAGCAGCTCCTGACCGACCCGGCGCTCCGCGCCCGCCTCGGCACGAGCGGACGAGTGCGATACGAGCAGCGGTTCACCTTCGAGCGCACCCTAGAGCAGACGCTCGCGGTGTACCGGCAAGTCTTGCTGGAGCGAAGGGGACTCGGACCTGCCAGGGCGCGCATGGGAGCAGCTTCCTCACCCGACGCCGAGGTAATCACATGGCGTCAGTAACCGTCCCGATGCCCTCGACCGACGTTGCCCCATCGTCTCTCGACAACGAGCGGGGGACACGGGCTAGCGGGGGCAGAGCGTCCGCCATCACCCCGCTGACCGTCGCCCGCCACCGCATCGCGATCTGGGCCGCCCTTTGCCGTTCCATGGACACGGCGTCGGCACTCACGACATTGATCTTCATTTTCGTGGTAACCAACCTGGCCCATATGCCGCGCGGCCTCGCGGCCTTCCTCGCCGTGCGGGTGACCCTGCGAAGCCTTTTATTCTTGACGGTATTCGCCTTTGTTTGGCGCCTGGTGTTCTCCGCCCTGCGACTTTACGACGCCGCCCGACTCGACTCTTGGAGGGAAGAGGCCACGCGGGTCGTGGCCGCCTGCACCCTCGGGAGTCTCTGCGCCCTCATCTTCCCTCTCTCGAGCACCAGCGGCCGGTTCGACCTCGGAACTCTGGGCTTGTTCTTCTTGGGGGTCACCGCCAGCACCTTGCTTCTCCGGCGGCTCGCGGTGGTCGTGACTCAGGTCGGCTACGGCGGCCCGCGGCGTCGCGTTATCATCGTGGGAAGCGGCCCGCGCGCCGTCACGTGCTACGACGATTTGCGCTCTCGTCCCGGCAACCGGTACGAGGTCCTCGGGTTCGTGGACAGCAACGCCGGCGAGTGGCCGCCGGAGCTCACAAGGCGCATGCTGGGCAGCCTCGAGCACCTCGAAACCGTGTTAGCCCAGTCGGTCGTGGACGAGGTCCACATCGCGCTGCCGGTGAAGTCGTGCTACGACCAATTCCAGAGCGTGATCCAGGTGTGTGAGATCGCCGGCGTGCCGGTCATCTACCAGCTCGACGCCTTCCGCCACGGACCGACCCCGTCCCGCCTCGACACCTCGCGCGGCGCCCCATTTGTAACAACTACTGTGGTGCCGAAGGAAGAGTACCTCGTCTTCAAGCGCGTCCTGGACGTCATCTACGCAACGATCGCGGTCGTCCTCCTCTCCCCTCGCATGCTCGGAATCGCGATCGCCATCCGGGTGACCAGCCCCGGGCCGGCGATCTTTAGCCAGACGCGCTTCGGGAAGGGCAAGCGCCCTTTCAAGATGTACAAGTTCCGGTCGATGCGGGTGGACGCCGACGCCCTCCTGCGCAACTCGCCAGTACTCCATGACGAGTACCGGAGAAACGGTTTCAAGCTGCCGGAGGGCCAAGACCCCCGCATAACGCCGCTCGGCCGGTTCCTTCGCAAAACCAGCTTGGACGAGCTGCCCCAGCTCTGGAACGTGCTGCGGGGCGAGATGGCAATCGTCGGCCCCCGTCCAATCGTACCCGGCGAGTTGGACTATTACGGCTCGACCGCATGCCTCCTGCTGGCGCTTAAGCCTGGGCTCACCGGCGCGTGGGTTGCAGGCGGCAGGAGCCAGGTTGGATACCCCCACCGGGCCGAGCTGGAGCTGCAGTACGTACGCAGCTGGAACTTGTGGCAGGACGTCGCAATTCTTATGCGAACCGTGCCCATGATCCTGTCTCGTCGCGGGGCGCACTGATCCGCGCCTAGGCGCGGAGGTTGAGGCTGGTCCGTGCACCCACCGCCTCCCCACCAGATCCACACTGAAGTGCCCGAAGTTGCTCGCCGTAATTTCCGTACCATCACATTTCTGTCCTCTTTCCGGTCTCCTCCACGCTCTGGCATCACGCCCCGCTCCCAAAGAGTGCGCATTCAGTGACACGAGGCGGTGCCGCTGTCGGTGAAGCCTTGCCCTGCCACTGGAACGAAGTGCCAGCTGTACGATGAAGACTCCAGCGCCAGCTTCAGCACGCCGAACGTGGTGCCGTTGAAAACCTGGCTGTTGGACTGCCGCGTCCCCAGGTCGTCGTAGTGACTGACCCCACCAGTGCCCACAACGAACTCCCGGATGCCCTTTGCCGGGTCGGCCGCCCCGGTGGGCGCCTGAGGCGCGAAACGCTCGTAGTTGTGCTCGTGGCCCGACAGCACCACATCGGCTTTGTAGTCGTAGAGCGCCTGCCAGATCGGCTGCGCTGCGCTGAAGTCCCCGTGCTTGGTCCCGGAGCTGAAGCGCGGGTGGTGCCAATACGCCAGTGTGCACAACTTCGTGCTCGCGGCGAGGTCGGCCCGGAGCCACTGTTCCTGGGTTGAGCCAGCGCTCATGCTGATGTTGCTGTTGAGCGAGATGATGTGCCAGCCCCCCAGATCATAGCTGTAGTAGCCGCGGCCACTGGGGCCGGCATTGACGCCGAAGTAGCTGTAGTAGTCGGCAGCGCCCGAGGTGTTATAGTCGTGATTGCCCGGGGCGGGACGGGTGCGTGCCTTGTGCCGGCCCCAGGTGGGATGATAGCAGTTGGCAAACTGGCTCGCCGTGCCGTCCGGGTAGGCATTGTCACCGAGCGTGGCCACGGTCCCCTCGAGGCCGTCCAGCAGGGTCGCGGTGGCCTCGTCTCCACTGGAGGAGCACGAGGAGATGTCGCCAGCTGCCAGCAGCACGGCCGAGCCTCCCGACGTCGGAGCGCCCGTTACCGTCACGGTGCTAGTGCCACTCCTGCCTTCGCTCGTGGCCGTAATAGTCGCAGAGCCGGGCGCCACGCCGGTCACCAGGCCGGTAGACGACACCGTAGCTGCCGAGCCGTTCGAGCTGGTCCAGGTGAACGACGCGTACTTCCGTGGCTTGACCCTGGCGGTCAGCTGCAGCGTAAGGCCCGCTTCGAGAGTCGCGCTCGCGGGCTGAACCGACACGGAGCGCACTGTGGCAAATGCCGGAACCCCGGTGCCCGTCTCATCGGATCGGTCGGGTGAGCTGGCCATCTCGTTGCAGGCGAGCCCAAGACAAGCCAGGAGAGTGGCACGATAAGACCTGCTGAGCATAAGTACCTCGCTGGTCGAGTGCCGCCTGGGGGTGGGCGACAAACATGAATGGGGTGGGTCACGCCGTTGCGCGAAAAGCCGCAACTCGCTGGCCCAACGGACGAATCAATGCTGAACTCAGTCGCTGTGTAGTGCGATGTACTTAGGAATTGCCGGGTACCGCCGAGGCCGCAAAAGTTACGCCGGCAGAGCGCGAGGAATGGAACCGGAATCGGCGCCATCTCGTGGCCAATAGCTCGCGCTATCGAGAAGGTAACCCGGCGGACGACGCCACTGTCAAGGGTTGCAGGATTCGTTGCTGTCGTTGGGGCCGGCGAGTAGGTTCCTTAAGCTTCCGAGTCCTCTTGCAGGTGGGCCTGACTGGCCGCGCCTCGACCGGGTCGTGTCCAATGCGCAGACTTTCTCCTTGGCTCGCCTTCATCCTCCTCGGCACCGGCGTTCCCGCCGCTTGCCGGAACAGGTCTTCCCTTCCTCCTGGCGCAGAGGTCCTGCCGGGTCGCTTTGATGCCGTGTACGCCGCCGGCCTTGATTCGCTCGACCTGGCACTGGCCGCCCTATCAAATCTGCCAGCACACCCGGATGCCCGCTCCGCCCAGCTCGCCTTCCGACGCGCCCGGGTAGCCTATAAGAGGCTGGAATACCTGCTTGAGTTCGAGGACCACATTCGGGCTACGATCCTGAATGCTCCACTCGTTCCCCTGGTCGACGAGGACGACTACACCCATGTCATACTTCCCCACGGCCTCCAGGTCATTGAGGCCTCGGTGTTCCCCCGACCGGCCAAGAATTTCGCGAGGGTCACGCGCGGTGAAGTGGAGAACATGCGGCGCGTGATTGGGTTCATCCGACGTGACTCGAGCTCCAGGGCCTCTCGAACGTGGCAGACGCCGTTCGAGGCAGGACGCATGGAGCTGGCCCGCATCGTCACTCTGGGGCTGGCGGGGTTTGACGCGACAGTGTCGAAGGAGGGAATCCATGAGTCCGCCGAAGCGCTGAGAGGCGTACAGGATGGCCTGGACGCCTATGAAGCTGTCATGCGCCAGCGTGACCCCACCGGGTGGCAAGAGCTGCAGCGCTCCCTCGACGCGGGGATCAATGCCCTCGAGGCGGCACCCGATTTCGACGGC
>JBBQXQ010000159.1:0-5973 GCA_038209515.1 Gemmatimonadales bacterium | reverse complement strand
GCCGACCGCTGGCAGTCGGCCGACGAGCTGCTCAGCCACCTCGAGACCCTGGCGACCCCGAGTGGCGGGACGACTCCGACTTCGACTCAGCCGATCAAAGTGGCGGCGCCTGCGCCGGGGCGGGGCGCCTGGGGCCGCTGGCTCGTAGTGGCGGCGGTGCTCCTTGCCATCGCCGGCGCCGTCGCCCTCGCACTCACCCGTAAGCCTCCGGAGGCCCGGCTCGGCCGGCGGTTGCAGCTGACGCTGTCACCGGGGCTCGAGCTCGATCCCGCGCTTTCTCCCGATGGCAAGCTGGTGGCGTTCGTGGCCGGGCCTCTCTTCGCCACCCGGCTCTACGTGCGGCAGGTGGACGGCGGAACTCCGGTGGCGATCACGCCGGAGAATCGCGGCTTTGCCCGCATGCCGCGGTGGTCTCCGGATGGCGGACGGCTCGTCTTCGGTTCGGGTCGCGGCCTCGAGCTGATGCCAGCACTCGGTGGGGTGCCGCGCCTGCTGGTTCCCCTCCCGCCGGAGGGATGGCTGGACGCGGCCTGGTCACCGGACGGACGATCGATCGTCTACCCGTCGGGCGACTCGGTCTTCGTTCGAGCGGTGGACGGAGGGACCACCCGCGGCCTGGCTCGGCTCGCCGAGGCCCACTCCTGCACCTGGTCACCGGATGGGCGCTGGATCGCCTGCGTCTCGGGCAACCGCCAGTTCGTGGGGAACGAGGATTTCGGCAACATCGCGGCCAGCAGCGTGTGGGTGATCCCCGCGGCGGGCGGCTCACCGGTGAGGGTGACCGATGAGCAGTCGCATAACACCAGCCCCGCCTGGCTTCCCCGGCCGATCTCGTTGCTCTACGTTTCGAACCGGTTTGGAGGGCGGGACATCTACCAGCTGGCGCTCAGCCGCTCCGGGCGACCGGCTCACGACCCGGTCCGGCTCACTACCGGCGTGAACGCGGCGACTGTCAGTGTGTCGGCCGACGGGCTGCGCCTGGCATACGCGGCGTTCACCAGGACTTCGAACGTGTGGTCGCTACCGATTCCCGCGTCCGGCCCGGTGAACGCGAGCCGGGCCGAGCCGGTGACGGCCGGGAGCCAGGAGGTCGAAGCGTTCGAGATCTCGGCGGATGGCCGCTGGCTGGTGTTCGATTCGGACCGGAGTGGGACTCAGCAGGTCTACCGCATGCCGCTCGCGGGCGGAGACGTCGAGCAGCTCACCAACGGCGCCGAGCCAGCCCTGGCTCCAGCGCCCTCTCCGAACGGCAGGGAGATCGCCTATCACAGCTTCCGTAACGGCATCCGGCAGGTCTTCGTGATGCCAGCCGAAGGGGGCACTCCGGTCCAGGTTACCACGGGAACCGCGCATTACCGGGTTGCCCAGTGGTCACCGGACGGCCGGTCGCTCACCATCGTAAAGGATCTCAGGACCCCAACCCAGGAGACCGACATCGTGAGCCGCGACCCCAAGGGGAATTGGGGCGCTCCACGCACGTTGCTCAAGGGTGGCTCGGTAGGGATTTGGGCCCCCGACGGCCGCCGGGTGCAAACGCAGATGAGAGCCGATGGAGGACGAGTGGCGCTGGTGATCGTCCCGATTGGGGGAGGAGCTCCCAAAGTCGTGGTCCCCCCGGAGGACTCCCGGGCGCTCTGGTCTAGCTGGGGGTGGTCGCCCGACGGCCGCTTCATCTACTATCTCGCCAAGGAGCAGACGGGTCCGAAAACCGGAATCTGGCGAGTGTCCGCGGCCGGCGGAGCACCCCGGCCCATGGCGTGGTTCGATGAATCATCACATGGCCTGAACCGCGCCTGGTTCAAGGTGCATGGGAATCGGTTCTACTTCACCCTCGGCGACCCAGAGAGCGACATCTGGATGACCGAGGTGACGGGCTTACGGTAAGAGGCATGCCTCCGGAAACATCTTCACCGGCTCACGATCTGAGGCACGATCGCCTCGTCGCCCTGAAGGTTATGCACCCCCATCTCGGTGAAGCGCTCGGCGCCGAGCGCTTCCTTCTCCGCGAGGTCGGCTCATCGGAATGAGCGAGAACATCTCTCGAAGAGAGCTGCTCAAGACCGGCTGCCTGGCCGCGGCATCGATCGTGTTCCCCGCCCCGCTCGTCGCGTGCCGGAGGGAAGATCCAGACCACATGCGGCTCGCCGCCTGGGCCGCGACTCTTCGGGCCGAGGGGATGGCCTCGAAGGACGCGTCGCTCGGACGGAGCGCGATCCGGGCCGGTGAGCTGGCTCGCGGCACTCCCTATGTACCGTTCACCCTCGACTCGTACCTCAAGACCGGCGGCAGCCCGTTGCAGGAGCCGCTGACGCTCTCACTCACCCATTTCGACTGCGTGACCCTGGTGGAGTCGTGCCTCGCAGTGGCTCGCCTGGCCGGCGACACAGGTGCCCCCACGTGGAAGCGGTTCGGGCGGGAAATCGAGCGCATGCGCTACCGCGGCGGAGAACGCCGCGGCTACACCTCGCGGCTGCACTACTTCAGCGAGTGGATCACCGATGGCGAGCAGCGCGGCCTGGTGAAGGACCTCGGCGCGGAGCTGGGTGGGGCGGAAGATGCGCGCCCGCTCCGGTTCATGACCGAGCATAGGGCGAAATACCCCGCCCTGGCCGATGAGGGTGTGTTCCGGGAAATCGAATCGATCGAGCGGAAACTCGACCGGCGCCCGCGCCGGGTGATACCCACGAAGCGCATTCCCGGGGTGGTGAACCGGATCGAGACTGGGGACGTGCTCGCATTCGCCACCGAGATTCCCGGTCTGGACGTCACCCACGCCGCCTTCGCCCACCGGAGTGCGGAGGGGATTCTCCGGGTGCTCCACGCGCCGCTGTCCGGTGGAGTGGTGCAGGTCACCCGCACGACGCTGCCCGAGTACGTCGCGGCGATTCGCCGCTCGACCGGGATCATGGTGGCTCGACCGCTCAGGACGTAGATCGGTTGCTCCGGTATGTAAACGAGCGCATTATGGTCGTTGCCCCATTCTTCCGGAGCTTTCGTATACTGCTAGACTACGCCTTCTGGGGCGTGCCGCTGCTGTTTATGCGGCGATGGTCGACCCGGTCTCTCCTTGTCGCCGCCCTCGTCAGCATGTCCGCTCTTTCGCTGGTCGAGACCGCGAAGGGCGCGCACGAATGGTTCACTCTGGGTCGGCAGGGAGCGGATGCGGTGGCTGAAGCGCGAAGGGCGAGTCCCAACCCCACCTGGACCGCACTCAAGACCGCTCAGGCGCAGCCGGGTTACCCGGCGCTTGTCAGGGCGAGGCTCCGGGCCATGCGCGCGGATTATCTGAGGTGGGCCTTCCTCATCCCGGGCGCAAATCTGGCCCTCTTCATTCTCGGATTCCTGGCGCTCCGCCGAGCGGTATTCGATTCGCCGAAGAAGCATACCCGCATAATCCTGGTCTTCATGGCGGTGGGAATCTTCTCCTGGGCCGTGTGGTGGCTCTTCCTCCGTAACCTGAATACCAACTTCGTTCCCCAGCGGATCACCGCCCAGTTCCGCAACGGATTCGGAATTCTGAGTGAGCAATGGCTCGCCTTCGCCTACATCGGCGGCATCGTCCTTCTGCTGGCGTACCGGCCGGCGTGGGAGCGGCGCTTGGCGGCATTCGGCATGGCGGGAAGGATGGCGCTCACCAACTACCTGATCCAAATCGCGGTGCTCGACGTGTTATCCTGGTGTCGGTCTCCGGGTCCGGCCTGCCGTGGTGCCCCTGTTAGCAGCGCTGATCTTCGGTGCCGAGGTCGGGGTCACGCGGCTCTGGCTCGCTCACCATCGCCTGGGCCCAGCGGAGTGGCTCTGGCGCTCGTTTACCTATGGAAGGCCGCAGCCGATGCGGAGGTAGGGCTAGGAGGGACCTGGCTCGAGTTTTTCGGCGGGGGTGGAGTCTATTGCTGGATACAAAGTGCTGTGGATTAGCTGAAGCGGCTGTAGTGAGCAGATCCTTCCGCGGCTTCGCCGCTTCAGGATACAAGGTCGGCACCAGACTTACGGCGGATACAGCCCCGCCGTAAGTCTGGCTGAACCTAGTACATCCCGCCCATACCGCCACCGGGGGCGGCCATGGCCGGCTTCTCTTCCTTCTTCTCCACCAGCACACACTCGGTGGTGAGGAGCAGGCCGGCAATCGACGCGGCGTTCTGTAGGGCCGTGCGGGTCACCTTGGTCGGGTCGATGACGCCCGCCTTGACCAGGTCCTCGTATACGTCGGTCGCTGCGTTGTAGCCGAAATTCTTGTCCTTCGACTCCTTGACCCTGGCTACTACGATCGACCCCTCGGCGCCCGAGTTCTGGGCGATCATCCGGATCGGCTCCTCCAACGCGCGACGCACGATCTCGACACCAACCTTCTCGTCCTCGGTGCCCTTGATCTTGTCCAGCGCGCTCTGCGCCCGGAGTAGAGCCACTCCCCCACCGGGAACGACACCCTCCTCGACCGCCGCCTTGGTGGCGTGAAGCGCGTCCTCGACCCGGGCCTTCTTCTCCTTCATCTCGGTCTCGGTGGCCGCCCCCACACTGATGATGGCCACACCGCCGGCGAGCTTGGCCAACCGCTCCTGCAGCTTCTCCCGATCGTAGTCGCTGGTGCTCTTCTCGATGGCGGCGCGGATCTCGGCGATCCGGCCCTGGATGTCGTTGGGCTTGCCCTTCCCATCGACGATGGTTGTGTTGTCCTTGTCGATCACCACCCGCTTGGCGCGGCCGAGATCGGTGAGGGTCACGTTCTCCAGTTTGAGGCCAACCTCCTCGGAAATGACCTGCCCGCCGGTGAGGACGGCGACGTCGCGGAGCAGCTCCTTGCGGCGGTCACCGAAGCCAGGCGCCTTGACGGCCACCACCTTCAGAGTACCCCGAAGCTTATTCACCACCAGAGTCGCGAGCGCTTCGCCCTCGACGTCCTCGGCGATGATCAGCATCGGCTTGCCGGACTGCGCCACTTTCTCCAGGATCGGAAGCAGCTCCTTCATCGAGGAGATCTTCTTGTCGTGGATCAGGATGTAGGGATCCTCGAGCAACGCTTCCATCTTTTCCGGGTCGGTGACGAAGTAGGGAGACAGATAGCCCCGGTCAAACTGGGTGCCGTCGACCGTCTCCAGGGTCGTCTCCAGGCCTTTCGCCTCTTCGACGGTAATGACCCCGTCCTTGCCGACCTTTTCCATCGCCTCGGCGATCAGGTTACCGATCTCCTTGTCGTTGTTGGCGGAGATGGTACCGACCTGGGCGATCTCCTTCTTCCCGGCCGAGGGAACCGAAACGCTGCGGAGCTGCTCGACCACGGCGTCGACGGCGCGGTCGATGCCGCGCTTGAGCTCCATCGGGTTGGCGCCCGCAGTGACGTTCTTGAGCCCCTCACGGAAAATCGCCTGGGCCAGTATTGTGGCCGTGGTGGTGCCGTCGCCAGCGAGATCGGAAGTCTTGGTGGCGACTTCCTTCACCATCTGCGCCCCCATGTTCTCGATCGGGTCGCTCAGCTCGATTTCCTTGGCGACGGTGACGCCGTCCTTGGTGATGGTGGGCGAGCCGAACCTCTTGTCGATGACGACATTGCGGCCCTTAGGTCCCAGCGTGATCCGGACGGCCTCGGCCAGCTGGTCGATGCCCTTCTTGAGCTTCGCGCGGGCTTCGGTGCTGAAGAGCAATTCTTTCGCTGCCATATGTCCTCTACTCTCTGAGAAATCTGAATCAGCCGATCTTGGCCAGGATGTCGGACGCTTTGATGATGACCAGCTCATCATCACCCACCTCATACGGCGTCCCGCTGTACTTACCGTAAATCACCTTGTCGCCCGCTTGAACGTCCATCTTGACCCGTGCGCCCTTCTCCAGTCGCCCGGGCCCGACGGCGAGCACTTCACCCTGGGTCGGCTTCTCCTTGGCGGTGTCTGGGATGTACAAGCCGCCACGCATTGATTCCGCCTCGTCCGACGGCAAAATGACGACCCGGTCCTCGAGGGGATGGATCTTGATCTTGGG
>JBBQXQ010000158.1:0-6035 GCA_038209515.1 Gemmatimonadales bacterium | reverse complement strand
CGCCGAGTACGAGGAAGGAGCCATCGGCACCCTCACCCATTCGTGGGAGATACCATCGCCCCTCAGAGGTCTCCGGTTCTCCCACATCTACGGCACGCGTGGGTCTGTCAGCTTCGAGTCGAACGGCCTCTTCGTGCTGATTACCGGTCCCAGGCTCCGCCTTCTGTTCCCCGGCATCCGTGACATCAATGGCTACCAGGCGATGTTCCGCGACTTTGTCGCCGCCCTCCAGACCGGGACCGAGCCGGTCATGTCCCTCGCCCGCGCGCAGCGTGATCTCGAGCTGATCGAGGCCGCCTACAAGAACGTGACGGCTCACCCCGAACTGGAGACCGTTCCATGATCACCGTTCTATCGGCGTTGATTGGCCTAATGGCGGGTGTGCACTCGGCGACGTGGGGTATGTACAAGGACGCCCCCCACGAGGGCTTCTCCCGCCGCAAGTACGCCCGCAGCCCAATCCTGGGCGCCGCCCTGGGCGCTGTCGTCCAAGCGGCCACCGGACTCGACCCGCGTCACGCCGGCGGCGCCGTGATGCTGTTCGGCGTGGTCTATGCCGTCGAGCGCGCTCTCGCGGAGATCTACAAGACGTTCCTGCGCGAGGAGGACCAGTCCAAGTATTTCATCCCGATGCAGTTCCACGTCTTCGGCAAGGTGGTCAGGAGCCGGAGGGCAAGACTGATTGCCGGGGCGTTGTACACCATGCTTCTGCTCGGGCTGATCGGGTTCGTGGCCCATCTCGATTGGATCACCGCCGGCACCCATTCGATCGGAGCCGTGTTGCTCGTCGGCGGCCTGGGTGGTTGGATCAGCGCGTTTGGGGGTGCCTGGAAGGATGCCCCCTCGGAAGGGTTTCAAATCCTAGAGTTCTTCCGCAGCCCCGTTCTGGCGGTGCTCTTTGCCGGGGGACTCGCAGGCCTGACCGATAGTCTGCTGTTGGTGACACTCGCCGCAACCGGCTACACCGTCGCGACTACGGAGACGTACAAGACCTTCTTCTTCCCTTCGAAACCGCGCGGCAAGTTCGCCGGCAAACCGGTCCGCTATCCGGAGATGCTGTCCCGCAGGCAGCGTTTCGTGCTGCCGTACGCCGCCATCTGGGCGGGGCTGTTCCTCGCCGCGATGGAGGCCGCCCGTGGTTGAGGCAACGTCGCTGGTTGTATTCGTGCTCCTGTCGCTCGCTTGTCACGGCCCACTCTCGCCGCTTCTGCCGGCAACCTACGAGCCAATCCTGCTTTTCTATGGACAACTCTCCCCACCTTTAGCGGTGGCGCTGGTCGGCGCCGTGGCGTCGACGGCGGCCGAGTACTTGAACTATTACCTCTATAGGGCGCTGCTCGACTGCCGGTCGCTGGACCGGTTGATGAGGAGCAACGGAGCCCGCCCGGTGACGGCCCTGTTCGCACGGCGCCCGTTCCTTGCCATCTGGATCTGTGCCTGGTCACCACTCCCCGACTGGGCTGCAAGGATTCTGGCGGCTCATTCACGCTATCCGGTGTACCGCTACCTGGCGGCATTCGTCGTCGGGAGGATCCCCAAGTTCTGGCTCCTCGCAGCAGTCGGCTCGTACTGGATGCCTAGTGGCGGGACTGCGATTGCGATTGCGGCGGGATCCGGGATCGTCACGTTAATCGGGATTCTCCGGCGCCGTAGGCGAGTTCCCGCAGCGGCGTATGTCTCGGTTCCCGAGGTTGCCGTGAAAACGGCCCTGCTCGCGGGTTTGGGATTCTCTCTGGCCGGTATCGCGCCCCAGCGACTGGCGGCCCAGGAGCCTTCCAGCGCACGGCTGGAGGGCATCTCCAAGGGTGCAAGCCTGGATCGCTCATTGCGCGGGCGCTGCTCTTGGCCCCCGATTTCGGGGCAGCCTACAACGTCCCGATACCACATGCGACCCTGCTGCTAAAGGCTGGTGGCAGTGCTCTCACGGGCCTCGCGAGCGACGTGGTGTTCGTCCCTGGTGCCCACGTAGGAGCCGGCATCGTCGTACGGATCGATGAGCGAACCGGAATCCGGATAGACGCTGCTCGGCACTTGTACTTCGACACCGGGGAGACTGAGGCCATCTGGAGCATCGGGCTCGGGTTTACGGCGCTTCGCCCGCGTCGGCGCTGATGGGCGCCTGCTCCTGCTACTCCGCGAGCTCGCGCTTCGGATCCGAGATCGCTTCGACGATACGGCCGACCTCCTGGTCGCTCGCTGCTCCAGCCTCCAGTGCGAGGTCCGCCTGGGCCACGATGCCCACCACCGCTCCGTTTTCGTCCACGACAGGCACCCGTCTGACCTGCTGTGCGACCATGACCTCCCGGACGATCTCGACCTCGTCATCCGGGGCAGCGGAAATGGGGTCGTTTGTCATCAGCTCGCGGACCGGGGTGTTCGGCCCCTTGCCGGTCGCGAGGCCGCGGATGGCAAGATCGCGATCGGTTACTGTCCCGACCAGTCGCAAGGTTTCGAGCCTTTCCACCACCGGGATCGAGCCACAATCGTGCTCTTTCATCAGCAAAGCCGCATCCTGGGCCGTGCTGTCGGGCGTGCAGCAGGCCGGGTCGGGCGTCATGATCTGGGACACTCTCACGCTTTCCTCCAGGGTATCGAGACGTCTCCAATTTGCGTCGTCTCCCCAACCGTGCGGTGACGTGCGTAACTTTGGCCCATGAGGCTTCCCGGCGAGATCCTTCAGGGCATCCTGGCTCGAGCCGCACTGGTCCTGCTACGGGTGTACCTCGGAGTGGTTTTTCTAATCGCGGCCGTGCCCCAGCTGCGGGGGGATTTCAC
Organism: Gemmatimonadales bacterium; assembly: GCA_038209515.1. Lineage (GTDB taxonomy): Bacteria > Gemmatimonadota > Gemmatimonadetes > Gemmatimonadales > GWC2-71-9 > CAVVWJ01. The sequence continues at coordinate 3,260 of JBBQXQ010000158.1, read as the reverse complement.
CCCACGGCTGATGGCCTTCTTGGAGCAGAGAGCCATGGAGCAGAGCCACCCGTTTTACCGGGGGTTCCTGCAGGAAGTGGTGCTTCCGAATGCGCAGCTGTTCGCGGCGCTGGTTACCTGGGGAGAATTGCTGGTGGGAGTGTTGCTGATCCTCGGGTTGCTGACCCGGCTTTCGGCCACGGTCGCGCTGCTGCTCACCCTCAACTACATGTTCGCCAAAGGGGCCTGGCCGTGGACACCCTCGAGTAATGACGCGGCATTCGCTGCCGTATCCCTGGCGCTGGTGATCGGTGCTGCGGGGCGGACGTTGGGTCTGGATTCGATGCTGGCCAAGCGCTGGCCGCGATCGGCGTTGTGGTGAGCTGGGAGCTGGGAGCTGGGACTAAGAGCTAGGGGAGCGGAAGACATTGGTCCCAGCTCCCAGCTCCGAGCTCCCAACTCCCAGCACATCAAGCACAAACGCGTACTTGAAGGCGATCTCGCGTAGGTAGTCGTACCGGCCCGATGCCCCGCCGTGTCCTGCCCCCATGTTGGTCCGCAACAGAAGTCTGTTGTCGTCGGTCTTCTTGGCCCTGAGCTTGGCGGTCCACTTGGCTGGCTCCCAGTACGCCACCCGCGGGTCGTTGAGACCGGCAGTCATGAGCATATGGGGGTAGTGCCGCGCCTCCACGTTGTCGTACGGGGAGTACGAGCGGATGTACTCGTACGCGGCGCGGTCGTTCGGATTACCCCATTCATCGTACTCGATGACGGTGAGCGGCAGCGACGCGTCGAGCATGGTGTTAACCACGTCCACAAACGGCACCTCGGCCAGCACGGCACGAAACAGCTCCGGCCGCATGTTCGTCACCGCGCCCATCAGCAGGCCGCCGGCGCTCCCGCCCCTGATAACCAGCCGGTCCGCGCTGCTGTAGCCTTCGTCGATGAGATACTCTGCCGCCGCGATGAAATCGGTGAAGCTGCTCCGCTTATTGAGCAGACGTCCGCCCTCATACCATGCCCGCCCCATCTCTTCCCCCCCTCGCACGTGGGCAATCGCCACCACGAAGCCCCGGTCCAGCAGACTCAAGGTGTTTGAGGAGAACGTGGGGTCGTAGCTCATGCCGTAAGCACCGTACGCATTGAGCAGCAGGGGGCGCTGTCCCTCGAGCTGAAGCGGGATCCGGTAGACTAGGGAGATCGGGACTGCCGTCCCGTCCGGGGCGGTGGCGGTGAGACGCTCGCTCCGATACAGCGAGGGGTCGTACCCGCCGAGCACCTCGGTCTGCTTTCGTACAGTCCAGGAGCGCCCGGCCATGTCGTAGTCGACCACCGAGCTGGGCGTGACCAGCGACGTATAGGTGAACCGGAGCAGGGTCGTGTCGAATTCCGGATTGGCGTGGGCACGAACGGTGTACACCGGCTCCGGGAAGGAGATGAGGTGCTCCTCAGCCGCCGCCAGATCGAGCACCCGGATCTGCCGGAAGCCCGACACGCGCTCGTAGACGACGAGGTGCTTCCTGAATGCATCAGTCGCATCCAGCTTCACCTCAGGACGGTAGGGTAGCACGGGCGACCAGTGTTCCCGGCCTGGTGTAGCGACGGGTGCCTGTACCAGCCGGAAGTTTGGGGCAGCGTCGTTGGTGGTGATGAAGAACCGGTCGCCATTGTGGCTGACGGTGTACTCGATGCCGGGCTCACGCGGCTGCACTACGCGGAAGGGGTCCTTCGGGCAATCCGCGCTCACAAACCGCACCTCGGAGGTCGAGTGGCTTGAGATGTCCAGCAGCAAGTAGGCGCGGCTCCGGGTGGGGCTGATGTCCAGGAAGAAGGACGCATCCGGCTCGAAGTACACCAGCACGTCTTGGGAAGGGTTCCTTCCCATAAGGTGCCGGTACAGGCGGCAAGGGCGGTGCGCCTGGTCGAGGGCCGTATAGAAGAGGGTGCGGCTATCGTTGGCCCAGGCCACGTCATGGGACGTGTTCGCGATGCTCTCGGCGAACAGCGCTCCAGTGGCGAGGTCCTTTATGAACAGCGTGAACTCTTCGGCTCCCGAGGTATCCACCGAGTAGGCCAGGAGCCGGTGATCCGGACTTACCGCGCTCGCGCCGAGACGGAAATAGCCGTGGCCCGCTGCCAGCGGGTTCTGATCCAGCAGAATCTCCTCGCTCCCGCGCTCGCCGTGCCGGCGGCAAAGGATCGGATACTGGCCGCCGGCCTCCGTGCGGCTATAGTAGAAGTAGTCGTCCAGCCGCTCCGGGACCGAGAGATCGGTTTCCTTGATGCGCCGCCGCATCTCCTGGTAGAGCTGCTCCTGCAGGCCCTCCGTATGCCGCATGACACCAGCCGTGTAGCGATTCTCTGCCTCCAGGTAGGCCACCACCTCGGGATCGCCGCGGTCCCGAAGCCAGAAATAATCGTCCACCCGGAGCTCACCATGCACGGTCTCGACTCGGGGAACGATTCGGGCCACGGGGGGCGCCAGCTCTCCTGCGGCGGCCGGGGTGAGAGTCTCAGTCTCGTCGAAGCCTGCGGTCGTGCCGGAGGGAGCGGTAAGGGGCGCTACGGTGCGGCTCGCATTGGACGACATCTAAAGTCTGGTTCCCCGGAGACTCGGTGGTCCACTGGACTGGCGTGAGGTGGACCCCAGAGTAGGTCCTGCGGTGAATTACGACCGGCGGGGGAAGCAAGTCAAGTATCAGGTAAACGATGCTGTTGCAATTACTTACGTCTGCTCGACGGCGCGCTCCCCCCGGGCCGTTTCAAGGCCACGTCCGCCGCAAGTGCGGATGTTCGGTCACCGCACCAAGATAGGCCGCCTGTCAGCAGCCCCGCACTTCCTTCCGCTCTACAAAGCTCCAGCTAAGGGCTGTAGGCGCAGGTACCACAACGACATCCGCCGGCTGTGTCAGCGATGTCGTCGTCATGCAGTTGGGTCCCGGGGTGGTTTCGACCACCTCTACGGTGAGCTCGCCGTTGACTTGGCGCACCCGATCAACCGCGATCTCGTATCCTCCAGTTGGACGCTGTCCGGCGGCGACGGCCACGACCACGTCGCGAGTAAAATCAACGGCCGGCCGATCACCCACACCCAGCTCGGACCAGAAACCAGCCCAGGCGTTGGCGTCCCGGATGATCAGGCGACGGGATTCGCCGACGCCGGTCCGCGTCCACTGTCCGATTCGTCTGAGCTCGAGGCCAGCGCCGTTTTCGTACGCGGCGTAGCCCTTCTCCCCGGTCGCCTCCGTCTTGAGGCTATCTGGCTCTCGCGAAGGCGTATT
>JBBQXQ010000157.1:0-6073 GCA_038209515.1 Gemmatimonadales bacterium | reverse complement strand
TCAATCCCACTACACCGAGCGGCTGGCGCAGCGTGATATCGAGGCCGGCCTTGGCGACCTGCACCGTCTCCCCAAAGAACTTGTCGGCGGCCCCCGCGTAATAGCGCAGCGTGTCGGCGACGTGGTTGGCCTCCCACCGCGCATCGCCGATGGGCTTGCCGACGTTGCGCGCCTCGAGCGTCGCCAGTTCCTCCACGTGGGCCCGCACCACGGCCGAAAAGTGAAACAGGATCTCCGCCCGCGCCACGGCGGTCTTCCCCGACCAGTCGGGAAAGGCCTGGCTTGCTGCGGCAACCGCCTGATCCAGCTCCGCCGGCCCCGCCGAGGCCACCTCGGCCATTGGCCGGGCCCGGGCGGGCTCGGTAACACTGATCGTGCCGGCGCCAGTTGGGCGCCGGTCCCCAATGAGCAGATTCTGCATGCGCCTGCTTAGCTCGCCGCTCCGGGCGCGAACGCCGCCTCGAGCTTCCGGAGCGCGGCCTCGTCGGTCTTGGTGGAACCGGCAAAGCTCTTCTTGGCCGACAGCTGCCAATAGAGGACGAGCACGACCGCAAGGCCCAGCATGGTCCACAGCACCAGCTCGTTTGGCGGCAGACTAAAGATCACCGAAGTGATCACCACCCACACGATCGCGATCACGTTCACCAGCGGCCCCCACTTGCCCATGCTCCAAGGCGCCGTCTCGCGCGTAGTGAATTCCCCCTGGCCGCGGCGCTTGTTCCGCCAGTTGAGGTAGATCGGGAACATGTACGCCAGGTAGAGCGTGATGGTGCTGATCGAGGTCACCACGAAGAACGCGGCCGCGTAGATGCAGATCAGCACCGCGAGCACGCTGGTGATGACGATTGACCAGACCGGAGTCCGGTACTTCGGGCTCACCTGCTTGATGAGGCCCGAGCCCGGCATCCCGTCGTCGCGGGCGAACGCGTACCACATCCGCCCCATCGACGTGATGGAGGCGAGCCCGCAGAGCCACATGGCCACGCCGATGATGACTGCCACCACGTTGGCAAAGAAGGTCGACAGGTTGTTGTAGACGATATACAGCACCGGGTAGGCGTCGGCCGCGGTCTCGGCCACCTTCCCCTCCGGGATCGACCAGGTCAACGCCAGCAGCACGACGTACCCTACCACCGCTGACACCGCCACCGAGAGGAAGACGCCCCAGGCGGAGTTGAGCCGCGCCATGACCGTCTCTTCCGCCACGTGCGCCGACGCGTCGTAACCGGTGTAGGTCCACTGCGCCTGCAGGGTCGCCAGCAGGAAGCACAGCAGGAACGGCGCCGCGCGGTAGAGGTCCGTCAGGCCCGGGACCAGCGCGAAAAGGGGCGACGGGAACTTGAAGTTACCGAACACCAGCGCCGGCTCCGGCACGCCCTTGCCCAGGTCGGCCGACGAGGCGTCGAGCGGGTTCACGCTGGTGGAGCTCGAGAACAGGAAGCTCAGGCTATTGTGGTGCTGGCCGAGAAAGACCAGGAGTGCCACGATCACGGCGACGCCGATGATGTGCCAGTAGACACTGAAATCGTTGAGTCTGGCCGTGAGCCGGATGCCCTGGATGTTGATGAGCACCTGGGGAATCATGATCAGCACCATCACGAGGATCTGGAAGTACCAGCTCGTGGTGGACCCGAAGATCGGGACCGGGGCGTCCGCTGGGACGTTGAAGATGCGGGTGATGGCCCCGATGATGTAGATCGAGGCGGCGACGTTGATGCCGGCTGTAATGGTGATCTGGCCGATCATGTTGAGCCAGGCGGTACTCCACGCCCAGCCCCGGCCGCCCAGCCGGTAGGCCCAGAAGTACAGCCCTCCCGCCGTCGGGTACGCGGACGCCAGCTCCGCCATCGACGCCGCGACGCAGAGCGTGAGCACGCTGATCAGCGGCCAGCCGACGGTGTTGATGATGGGCCCGGCGAACTTGAGACCGTAGCCGTAGAGCAGGATGGCGCCCGTCAGGATCGAAATAATGGAGAAGGAGATGGCGAAGTTGGAGAATCCGCCCATCTGCCGGAACAGCTGCTGGGCATAGCCCAGCCGGTGCAGGTCTTTCACATCCTGCTGGATCTGCTGTTCCCTGCTCAGTTCGGTCGGGGCCACCGCTCACCTCACGGGGTTGGGGCGACGTGCGGTCGGGAGCGGTCTGGGGGGATCCGCGCCCGGGAGTCGACGTGGGTGGGAGGCGCCTGTCAGGGCTGGCAGAATATTCCGCCTGATAGGCGGGTCGGCAAGGGTGGGGAAATAAACCCGCCCCAGTCACCGTCAGAGGTGATGGGGCGATGTTCCATCAATCGGGGCGCCCGGATTTGAACCGGGGACCTCCTGCTCCCGAAGCAGGCGCGCTAACCGGGCTGCGCTACGCCCCGTCCTTCTAAAAAGCGTGAACAGTAAACGGTAAACGGTGAACAGGGTGGTTCGGAGCGGCCCCGTTCACCGTTCTCACTGTTCACCGTTCACGCCGTTGCCGTCATGCGCCCTGAGGGACTCGAACCCCCAGCCTTTTGATCCGTAGTCAAATGCTCTATCCAATTGAGCTAAGGGCGCTCATGGGCGGTACAAGACTCGAACTTGTGACCTCCACGATGTCAACGTGGCGCTCTAACCAACTGAGCTAACCGCCCATCTGGGAGGACGGAGAGGGCGGAGAAGACGGAGAATGCGGAAGGTTGCTCCGCGTCCGGGAGGACTCCTGTTGCGAGCCCGTCTCCGTCCTCTCAGTCCTCTCCGCCCTCTCCGTCTTCATAGCGGGGGTGGGATTTGAACCCACGACCTCCGGGTTATGAGCCCGGCGAGCTACCAGACTGCTCCACCCCGCGACGTGTCCTTCAGATGTTTTGACTTTGGACCGATACTCCGGCCCAGGTGCTTGTTGTGGCACCGCACGGATTTGCAGCCCTGCCGCCTCGAAAACCTGACCACGCGCGCCGATACTCACATCAGCGGGCGGGGCTCGAAGAGCGGGAAACGGGACTCGAACCCGCGACCCCAACCTTGGCAAGGTTGTGCTCTACCAACTGAGCTATTCCCGCGAAACGGAGAGGATTCTAGTGTCCGGTCCGCCGCGGCGCAACGACCCGCGACTCGGGGTCAAAATCGGCCGAAGGGGGAGCCATGGAGGCGAGGGGGATCGAACCCCTGACCTCGTGAATGCCATTCACGCGCTCTCCCAACTGAGCTACGCCCCCGTTACTATTGTCCCGCCCTCGAACGGCGCCGCGGCAGCACGGAAACGTAGCCCGCGCATCAGCGAGTGTCAACGAGGACAGCGGCCGCATTGCGGCCATTCGCGCAGGATCGAAGGGTACTCTTGCACCTATGAATGAGAAGGGTTCCAACGACGCGCTTCCCGATGATCTGATCGCGGCCGAGATCGTCGCCGAGTCGCTCCCGGCCAAGCCGGGCCGGCGGCGACGGAACGGACCCGCCAGGAACCTTGGCGTGTACGACTCCGACCGCGACATCCTCGACCAGTATCTCTTCGAAGTCAGCAAGACCCCCCTGCTTACGCCTCAGCAGGAGATGGCTGTCGCCCGGCTGGTCCGCGCCGGCGATCCCGATGCGATGCAGGAGCTGGTCAAGCGCAATCTCCGGTTCGTCATCTCGGTGGCCAAGAAGTATCAGAACCGGGGCATGGGTCTGAGCGACCTGATCGGCGAGGGGAACCTGGGTCTGCTCACCGCGGCCCGGAAATTCGACCCCGACCAGGGGGTCAAGTTCATCTCATACGCGGTGTGGTGGATACGCCAGTCCATCCTCGCGGCACTGGCCCGGCACGGCCGGACCGTGCGGGTCCCGCTCAACCGTACCGCCGATCTCTCTCGCATCACCCGCACGTCCGAGACCCTCCGTCAGGAGTTGCGCCGCGAGCCGACTCCAGAGGAGATCGCGGCCAACCTCGGCTTATCGGTCGATGTGGTCCGGTCGCTCGCCGCCCTCAACACGGCCGATGTGCGGCTCGACGCTCCGCTCGATCCGGAGGGCGAGCGCTCGCTGCTCGACCGCTTCATCGCCGACGAGCAGGGAGATCCGGAGGAGCAGGCGATGGAGCGGTTTCTCGCGGAGCAGATCGATCTCGCGCTTCGAACGCTGCCCGCTCGGGACGCCAAGGTGCTTCGCCTCTACTTCGGACTCGACGGAGGCCGGGAACACACGCTCGAGGAGATCGGCGGGATGCTGGGGGTCACCCGCGAGCGGGTGCGGCAGCTCCGGGACCGCGCGCTCAAGCGGCTCCGTGAGGGTCAGGTTGGCCGGGCGCTCGCGAGCTTCGCTGCGTAGTGGTCATGACTCTTGACCCTAGACGCTCGACATCCCTACTTGTGTCCGGGTAGCTTCCCACCGTGTCACCCCTCGCGGCATCCCGTGCTCCCACCCGGGAAGGGTTCATCTCTCATGTGGGTCGCCGAAGCATCGAGACCGGGCGCGCCTTCGCCGACGTCAGGACCTGGCTCCCCCTCCTGACCGGTCAGATGCGGCGCCTCGGCGTCGATTCAGTGCCGATCGCGCTGTTCATCGCCGTGTTCACCGGCATCGTCCTCTCTCTCCTCTCGTCCTACATCTTCACCGGCACGGTCCCCTTGTACTTCGTGGGCGCGCTGGTGGGGAAGACGATCATGATGGAGCTCGGGCCCGTGCTCACCGGCATGGCCCTGGCCGGCCGGGTGGGCGCCAGCATCGCGGCCGAGCTGGGGACGATGAAGGTCACCGAGCAGGTGGATGCACTGGAGACGCTGGCGTACGACCGCTATTCCTACCTGGTGGTCCCGCGGGTGCTGGCCGCCGCGCTGATGTTTCCGGTGGTCACGGCGTTTGCGGTGGCGGTGGGCGTCGCCTCCGGCTGGCTCACGGCGATCAACCTGCTGGATCTCTCGAGTGCCGAGTTCCTCAAGGGGCTGAAGCTCTTCTACCAGTTCAAGGACATCTGGTTCGGCCTGGTGAAGAGCGCCAGCTTCGGCGCGGCCGTGGCGCTGATGGGATGCCTCCGCGGGCTCGATGCCAAGGGTGGCGCCGAAGGCGTGGGCCAGGCCACGACCAGGGCCGTGGTGCTCGGCTGCGAAGCGATCCTGGTGCTGGATGCCTTCTGGGCGTTGGTGCTGCTGTGATCGTCCTCGAGAACCTCTCGAAATCCTTCGGGGACCGCGGCGTTCTCCAGGGGCTCTCGTTGGAGATCCCGGATGGACAGAATACTGTCGTCATCGGGCCTTCCGGATCGGGCAAGAGTGTTACCCTGAAGCTCATTGTGGGACTGCTCGAGCCCGACGCCGGCAGGGTCGCGGTGGATGATGCCACCGTACATGAGCTGGACCGGGAAGAGCTCGCCGCCCTCCGCGGCCGGATCGGGTATGTCTTTCAGTTCGCGGCGCTTTTCGACTCGATGACCGTCGCCGAGAACATCAGGCTGGGTCTGGCCAGGCGAGGCTACGATGAAGCCGATATCGGGGCGCGGATCGAGGAGAGCCTCGCCGTCGTGGACCTGAGCGGCACAGGGGACAAGTTCCCCGCCGAGCTCTCCGGGGGCATGCGCAAGCGGGTCGGCATAGCGCGGGCGATTGCGCTCAAGCCTCGCTACATTCTCTATGACGAACCAACTACCGGCCTGGATCCCATCACTGCCGCGGTGATGGACCAGCTCATCATGCGCACCCGCGATCTCGGCGTCACCGGGCTCGTGGTTACCCACGACATGCGCAGCGCCTTCACTGTAGGCGATCGTGTAGCCATGCTGCACGACGGGACCATCCGTCAAGTCGGCAGCGTGGACCAGATCCAGGCGTCCCACGATCCGGTGGTGCGGCAGTTCATCGAAGGCCGGCCCAGTCCTACGATAATCGAGCCGGCGGTACGGAGGTCGGCAGGGTGAGGCGCAGCAATGAATTCGCCGTTGGCTTGGCGGTGCTTGCCGCACTGGCACTGGTGATCGGGGGCGCGCTCTGGTTGAGCGAGACCGATGTGAACCAGAAGAAGGTCTCATACTCGGCCCGCTTCCGCACTGTTGGTGGCCTCGGTGTCGGAGGGCCGGTTACCCTCCGCGGAGTGCGGGTGGGCCGGGTGGAGGCAATCCGCCTGGTCGAAAATG
>JBBQXQ010000156.1:0-6306 GCA_038209515.1 Gemmatimonadales bacterium | reverse complement strand
CCCAGCTCGGCGCCGCACACTTGGTGGTGGAGTCCATGGCACTCCCGCCGGACCGCCCGCCCGGGCGCATTGTTGGCGAAGGCGCGGACGCAGTTCCCGAGCTCCTCCGTCTGCTTCAGACCGAAGCAAAGGTCCTGTGATGCCCGCGGTCCTGGCATTCGCCGAAACTCGGGCAGGGGAGCTTCGGAAGGTGGCGCTCGAGACCGTCACCGCCGCGCGGCAGGCAGCGGCTTCGTCAGGCGGCGGAGAGGTGCATGCCATGCTCATCGGCCCGCCTGGTGTCGCGGCCCGGGCCGAAGCGCTCGGGCTCCACGGAGCCGATGTCGTCATCGTCGTCGAGCACCCGGCGCTGGCGCGCTACAACCCGGAGGCGTTCGCCGCGACAGTGGCGGAACGGCTTCGCTCCGGCGATTACCGCGCCGGCTTCTTTGCGGCCTCGGCCGAGGGACGGGACCTCGCACCCCGGGTGGCGGCCAAGCTGGGTGTGAGCCTGGCGTCCGACGTCACCGGGTTCGAGGTCCACGGTGACTCGGTGACCGCTCAGCATCCCGCCTATACCGGGAAGGTCGTGGTGACCCTGCGCCTGACCGGAGCGCCGGCGCTGCTCTCGCTTCGCCCCGGGTCGATCACGCCGGCGGAGCAGCCCCGGCAAGCGCGAGTGGAAACATCTGATCCGGCAATGGACCCCGCCGCCGCCCGGGTGGTCGTGACCGAGCTTTCCCAACGCGCTTCCACCCGACTCGATCTGGGTGAGGCGTCCATCATCGTCAGTGGCGGGCGCGGGCTCCGGGCGGCGGAAAACTTCAAGCTGGTGGAGGACTTGGCCGAGGCGATCGGCAACGCGGCGGTCGGTGCCACTCGCGCCGTCACCGATGACGGCTGGAGGCCGGCGACGGATCAGATAGGCCAGACCGGACGCCTGGTGAGTCCTGATCTCTACATCGCCGTGGGGATCTCAGGTGCCATCCAGCATCTGGCCGGCATGCGCACCGCCAAGACGATCGTGGCAATCAACAAGGACAAGGATGCCCCAATCTTCAAGGTGGCGGATTACGGTATCGTGGGAGACCTGTTCGAGGTCGTTCCCCGGCTGATCGAGGAAATTCGGAAGCTGCGGAAGGGGCACTAAACCTGGGTCAGTGGAGCTCCGATACCATGGCTTGAATCCGTCTCACGCCTTCGGCTACGGCACCCTCCTCCGGACCAAACGAGAATCGCACGTAATGCCGGAACCGTGAGGGCCGGCCGCTGCGGCGCTTGCCCGGGTTGATGTCGAAGAACTCGCCGGGGACACAGATGACTTTGCGCTCCAGCGCCGCCCGGAAGAACGACATGCCGTCGTTGATGGACGCGGGCAGGGCCGAGACGTCCCCCCACCAGTAGAAGGTGCCTTCCGGTTCGACATCGAATCGAATCCCTGCTTGCTTGAGACCCTCGCCCAGGATCCGGCGCTTGCGTCGGAAAGCCTGATGAATGGCCGCCGTCTCCGCCTGGACCAGATCCGGCGTGAGCAGCGGGATGGCCGAGCGTTGGAGCGGCTTGCTGCCACCGCCGTCGAGAAACGACCCGCTACTCGAGACCGCCTCGATCACCGGTTGCGGCGCCACGATCCAGGTGCAACGCCATCCGGGATAGCGCCAATTCTTGGTCAGTCCGTCGAAGAGCACGACCGGATCGGCATCAACGTCGGTCACGTATCGGGCCGCTGAGACCAGACCGGGATCGTCTGCCGCTGTGCCCCAGACGTAGTGGGAGTAGAACTCGTCGATCAGCAGCGAGCACCCCAGCTCGCGCGCGACGTCCACCCACCCCTTCAGCTCCTCCCCCTGAATAACCTTGCCCGTCGGATTGCATGGGTTGGAGAGCAACAGCGCCGAGAGTCCCCTGCCGGTGATCTCCCGGCGCAGCTCGTCGAGCCCGAAGTGGTAGCCACTCTGTCCCTCCAGCAGGATGGGAATCGCGGTGAAGAGCTTGAAGACGTCCAGCAGCTCCTCGTACGCCGTGTAGTCGGGCAGGAAATGGCCCAGGTTCACCTGGCCCAACGCGGCCACGGCGCGGGTGAGAGAGGCTCGGCCCCCGCCGCAGATGCAGACGTTCCGCTCGGTGTACTTGGAGCGCGAGTCCCGGCGGTAAAGCTCATTGTAGAGGTTCGCCACGGCGCGGCGCAGCTCCCAGAGCCCCGGGATCGGCGCGTAGTCCTGGTCGCCTGATCCGATGTTCACCTCGGTGAGGCGCGGAGGCGCGCCGGGGAGGGGGCCGGTCTCCGGCTGGCCCTGGCCGAGGTTGCACCAGTCGGGGTGACCGTAGCGGTAGCCCAGGCGGCCGGCTTCGGCCATCACGAAGATGACCCCGGTGAATGGGACCGAACGAAATCCTGGAATGGTCACCAGAGTACGCGCCGGGGAACGCGACGCAGGTAACTCGCATAACCGGGGAATCGCTGGAGCATCCAGCGCTCTTCCGCGCCGGCCTTGGCATTGAAGTACTGGAGGGTCACGAACCCCACCACGAGTGCCAGGGTCCAGTTGCTGCACGCAAGAGTATATCCGGTGAGCACCAGGACTACTCCGCTGTAGATCGGATGGCGGGTGTGGGCGTAGGCACCGGACGTGACCAGCTCGCCCGTGGTAAGCGGCTCGATGCCCGGCGTGATGTTGCGTCCCAGCGAGCGCACTCCCCAGACCAGCACGCCGACCCCGCCCGCCATTATGATGCCGCCAAGCCACCGGATCCATGCCGGGTCCACCCGATTCAGCGTGAAGTCGGCATCGCCGAGATTGATGTGCCGAGGGACCAGCGGGGCGGCGAACAGAACCGACAGCATGAGGATGGTTTGTCCCCACACCCATGGATCGTGCACCGCTTTCCGGAGGTCCATGGCCGTAAGCTTACCACCGTTATATTCAACCCGCCTCGTTCGCCGTCCTCCGAACGTTCAGGAGCGTATCCCTGTGACGAAGATTCTTCCCATTCGCCATCAGCCCGGCCTGCCACTCGATCGCGTGATCCTGCGAGACCCGCCGGCCGCAGAGGCAATCGAGATGGACGTGTTGATCGTGGGCGCGGGCCCGGCTGGTCTTTCGTGTGCGATCGAGCTTGCGCGGCTCGTGAAGCAGGACCAGGAAGCCGGCGGTGGAATACCCGACGTCAACATCGCGGTTCTCGAGAAGGCCGGAAGTCTGGGCGAGCACAGCTTGTCTGGCGCGGTCGTCAACCCATGCGCGTTCCGCGAGCTCTTTCCCGAGTTGAAGCCTGAAGACCTCCCCTTTCGCCAGCCGGTGAACGCCGAGGCGGTGTACCTCCTGACCGAGCGCAGGGCACAGCGGATCCCCACGCCGCCGACGATGCACAACAGGAGCTATTACACCGCATCGCTCTGTGAGATCGTACGCTGGCTCGGCGAGCGGGCCGAGGAGCAGGGAGTCAATCTCTTCGCCGGATTCCCAGCCGATGGCCTGCTGGTGGAAGGCAACGCGGTACGAGGAGTACGGACGTCGCCGGCGGGCCTGGATCGGGAGGGGAAACCCACCGGGAGCTACACCGAGCCGACCGACCTGACGGCCCGGATAACCGTCGTGGCCGAAGGCACCCGCGGCCTACTCTCTCAGGCCTATCGGCAATGGCAAAAGATCGGCTCCTCGAACCCACAACTCTACGCCTTGGGCGTGAAGGAGGTGTGGCAGACCAGTCGTCCGCTCGACCGGGTGATACACACCCTGGGATGGCCGCTCCCGACCAACGCGTTCGGCGGGAGCTTCATGTATCCGCTCGGTCCGGAACAAGTGGCGATCGGCCTGGTGGTGGGCCTCGACTATCACGACGCCGCTCTCGATGTGCATGAGCTGCTGCAACGGATGAAGCTGCATCCGCTCTTCCGGCGGCAGCTCGAGGGTGGTCAGCTGCTCGAATGGGGTGCAAAGACCATCCCGGAAGGCGGCTACTACTCACTTCCCCAGCGCCGCTACGGCGACGGCATTCTGCTGACTGGGGATGCGGTGGGATTCGTCGATGTGCCTTCACTCAAAGGCATCCACTACGCCATGCAATCGGGAATATTTGCCGCCCGCGCCGCCTTTGCCGCGCTCAAGGCGGGCGACAGCTCGGCTGGCGCGCTCGCTCCCTACGATCGAATGGTGGACGACAGCTACCTCGCCCAGGATCTCTATCGAACCCGGAACATGCGCTTGGCGTTCAAGCACGGGTTCTTCGCGGGCGGGGCCAGAGCCGGCCTGATGACGCTGACCGGCGGCCGCTTTCCTGGTGGAAAGATCGACATGCCGGCAGACGCCGAGGTTCCCCGGACGGTGACGCCCGTGCGGCCACTGGCGGTTGATAACCGGCTCACCTTCAGCAAGGTGGACGCGGTGTTCAAGTCCGGAAATGCGACCCGTGACTCTATACCCTCTCACCTGCTCGTCGGACGAGATATCACTGGCGAGGTAGCCGATTTTTACAGCCACATGTGCCCGGCCGGGGTGTACGAGCGGATCGGGGGCGAGCTGAGGGTAAACGCGGCGAATTGTGTGGACTGCAAGGCGACCGATGTGCTGGGACCTCGATGGACTCCCCGGGAAGGAGGCAGCGGACCGAGATATCGACTCATGTAGCCGTGAAGCGCAAGCCGTTGCATGAGTGGGATGCAATTGCTGCGCGGGGCTAATCATATCGCGCGCCGCAGGTTCAACTCTTTTCTGCGATCTGCCCGATTCTCCTACGCATGATTGTTAGACACCGTCGCATTCCTACGGATTGTTAGTTCCAGGCATCCTTCCGAAAATACAAGTGCCTCAAAGTCTTCGGGTACCAGTCGTGGCGGGCGAGCGGGAAGTGGCGTGTGGCGCGCTGCTTGCCGCAGGCGCACGTACACCTCGTTGTCCGGAGCAGGAGGAAGCTATGCGTCGAGCTGGACACATACCGGCTCTCACACTGCTGCTCGGCTTGAGCTTGGGCGCGCCGGATGCCGCCCGGGCCCAGACTGCGAGCGTCGTGGCAGTCGACGCTGGCTTCGATCCTGAAGAATGCTTTGCGCAATGTCGTCGCGGCACAGGACCGCTATCGAGCCACCCACCCTGTCTTCGCGACTTCGATCGAGGTACTGCAGGTGCCGGCGGAGTCTGACGTCAGGCTCCAGATCCTCGGCGCGACGCCGAATGGCTGGCGCGCCAGGGCCACGCACCGGGCACGGCCTGGACGGAGCTGCGTGATCTTCGTGGGACAAGTGAGCGGGCTGGAGCTTCCGAAAACCGACGGCGACGGCGAAATGGCCGGAGAGGAAAGGGTGCCACTCTGTGATCGGATGGAGTAAGGCTGGTCCGGTAGTCGGATCCAAGCCAGCGACGACCCCAGCCCTTCGGCCACATGGGCTGATCAGCAATGCATGGCGGTGGGGGGCGGGTGTCATCTCCGCCGGGGCGGGGTTGGTCTCGATCCTGTCTTACACCCACTCGATCAAGGCTAAGCTCGAGGGGTTGGACTCAGTGGCGACCGACGCGATGGCTCACGCCTCGGTTCGCTGGGTCGGGATTACACCGACGGCGGACACGGCAACCTCGATCGGGGATACGATCCAGCTGGCCGTCACGGCCACTGATGCGAGAGGCAACGCGTTGCTGGGTGCGCCGACCACCTGGAGCAGCACGGATACAGCGGTGGCATCGGTAGACAGCGCGGGGACGGTGGTGGCCCGAGGTGGTGGAGCCACGGCAGTCACGGTGATGATCGGAGGGAAGTCCGCGCTGACCCACGTGTACGTGCAGCAGGCGCCTGCGGACCTCCGGGTGGTAGGCGAAAGCATGTTCCGCGTGCCGGAAGGCGAGCGCGGAAAGACCGTCGCCCAGGTGGTTGATGCGCGGGGTCACGAGATTCCGGGCCTCGGCACCAGGTGGCGGTCCGCCGACCCGTCGATCGTGGCGATTGACAGCGTGGGCAACGCCACGGGGATAGCCCCGGGCCGGACGAGCCTGGTGGCCACATATAACACCCTGGTGGCGCAGCTCCCGGTGGAGGTCTATCCGGTGCCCGCGTCGCTCACCCTGCTCGGTGGCGATGGACAACGCGCTCCGGCCGGCCGGCGGGTCAGCCAGCCGGTCATGGTTCAGGTGGTGTCTCGCAGCGGGCGTCCGATCGAGGGGGTGCCGGTGCGATTCGTTCTCGAGGAGGGCTCCGGTCGGATTGAGCCGACGGCCGACTCCTCCGATGCCCAGGGGATCGTCCGGGCGGCGTGGACGCTGGGCGGAGCGCCGGGACGCCAGAGCCTCTCGGTGAATGCCGAGGGCGTGGCGAGCCCGACCCTGATGACAGTGGAAG
>JBBQXQ010000155.1:0-6384 GCA_038209515.1 Gemmatimonadales bacterium | reverse complement strand
CGACGCAATTCCCCGGCAAGCCGTACATCGGCCGGGGGATTAGCGGGCAGACCACCCCGCAGATGGTGCTGCGGTTTCATCAGGACGTCATCGCCCTCGCACCGCGGGTCGTCGTCATACTCGGCGGCACCAACGACATCGCCGGCAACACCGGCCCGTCCACCCTCAAGATGATCGAGGACAACCTCGCGGCGATGACCGAGATGGCAGAGGCCAACGGGATCCGCGTTCTGCTCGCGTCGGTGCTCCCGGTGTACGACTACCCCTGGCGTCCCGGCCTTGCCCCGGCGCTCAAGATCGTCGCGCTCAACCACTGGGTGCGGCGGTACGCCGCCTCCCATGGCGCGGTGTACCTGGACCTCCATTCGGCGATGGCCGACGCTCGGCAGGGAATACGGGAGGAGTACTCCAGTGACGGCGTGCATCCGAACGAGGCCGGCTACCGGGTGATGGCGGCGCTGGTGGAGCCGGCCATTGAAAGGGCGGTGCAGCGAAAGTGAGTCCGGTGGGTTGCGAGACATAGCAGCAAGGCGAGCCTGCGCGCGGGACCCGTCGCCGTAAGGCGGACCTACGGGCCGCCCGTCCGGATCCGCAGTTCCTGCGTCGATCCCGCCTCCCGTACGCGCACCGTCACAGTCCGCCGTCCGGCATCGTAGCCGTAACCTTCAGCCCTCTCGTCCGCCACTGAATCCACCCTGCGTCCGTCCAGCGTCACCTCCTGCGGAGCCGCGGCGACCGCGTGAATCCGGAGCCTGAGCTTCCGCGGCGGCAGTTCGTACCCGGCGTGGCGCACATCCCGCTTCACCACGATCTCTCCGCCGTGGCCAGCTACTTCGAGCCGGGTGAGCCGGTATCCACCGCGTTCGTAGGCATAGGATTTTCCGTCGTCTTCATACAGGTCGAAGTGCTCCGGACCCTCGCTCGCAAACGCGTCGATCGTGAGCGCATCAGACTCTTGTTCCTCCACGTACTGCACCGGCTCCTGGAGGGGCAGGATGCCTCCGGCGGCGAGAAAGGTGGGCAGGCGCTCGAGCGGCGCGTCCACCACGACGCTCCGACCGCCCTGGTAGACGCTGTCGGTGTCGAGGTCGAGCCACCGGCCCGCCGGCAGGTAGACACGGACCATCGTCGCGCCCTCGCGGGCGACCGGTGCGACCAGGAGCCGCTCGCCCAGGAGGAATTGCTGCTGATACTCCGGGCGGTACACCATTGAGTCCCGCTGGTAGTGCCAGAACAGCGGTCGCATCGGCGGCGCGCCACTGCGGTGCGCCTCCCAGAACAGGCTGTAGAGATAGGGCAGCAGCCGGTAGCGCCGGGTGATGAACGTTCGACTGATCTCCTCCACCTGCTCGCCGAACGACCACGGCTCCTGGTCGGGGGTGTTGGCGGAGGTGTGGGTGCGAAAGAACGGCGAGTAGGCGCCCACCTGCACCCACCGCGCGAATAACTCGGGTGAAGGGGTACCGACGAACCCGCCCACGTCAGTTCCCACGAAGGGAACGCCCGAGACCCCCATCCCCTGCAGCATGCGTATGCCGAGCCCGAGGTGCTCCCACGAGGCCACGTTGTCGCCGGTCCACACCGCTGAGTAGCGCTGGATCCCGGCGAAGCCCGCGCGGGTGAGCACGAACGGCCGCTCGTCGGGCCGCGCCCGGCGGAGCTCCTCGTAAGCCGCCCGCGACATCAGCAGGCCGTAGAGGTTGTGCATCCGCTTCTGGCTCGACCGGCGTCCCCCGTCCTCCATCACCACCTCCAACGGGAACGCCTTCCCCCACACCGCGGGCTCGTTCATGTCGTTCCAGATCCCGTCCACTCCGCTCTCGATCAGGCCGGCGAGATGGCCGCCCCACCAGGCCCGCGTGGCCGGGCGACTGAAGTCGGGGAACCAGGTGCGACCCGGCCAGACCGACCCGACGTAGAGCGATCCGTCGGGGTAGCGGACGAAGTGGCGGCCGGCGAGTCCCTCGCGGGCTACCTGATAGGTGGTGTCCTCCTTGACCCCGGGGTCGACGATGGTCACGACCTTGAACCCCATATCGCCCAACTCGCGCAACATTCCGGCGGGGTCGGGAAACCGCTCGGGACTCCAGGTGAACACCCGGTAGCCGTCCATGTAGTCGATGTCGAGGTAGATCACGTCGGCGGCGATCCGCTTCTCCCGGAAGGTCCGGGCGATGCGGAGTACTTCCGAGGCGGGCGTGTAGCTCCACCGGCTCTGCTGGTAACCGAGCGCCCACTTGGGCGGCATCGGAGTGCGGCCGGTCAGCTCGGTGAAGGTCTGTACCACCCCGGCGACGGTGGGCCCGTAGATCAACACGTAGTCGAGCGGACCCTGGTCGGCGGCGAAGGAGTAGTAGCGGTGGTTGCCGGCCCCGAAGTTGAAGGTCGTCCGAGAGCTGTTGTTGAAGTAGATGCCGTAGGCGATTCCGTCGCGGAGGCCCACGAAGAAGGGAATGCTCTGGTAGAGCGGGTCCTGCTCGGGGCCGTAGGCGAAGTTGTCGCTGTTCCAGAGGACCCACTCCTTGCCCCGCTTGTCGAGCTCCCCCGTCTTCTCCCCCAGCCCGAAGAAGCGCTCGCCGTCGGCGATCCGCTGCCACGCGCGCACCTCGTTCCCGTCCCACCCGATGGCCATCGCCGAGTCGTGCTGGACTACCGGGGCGCCCCGGGCATCGAGCAGGTCGAGTCGGCAGGGCCTCCGGTGAACCATCAGGGTGAGACTGTCTGAGCTGAGGGTGATACCGCGAGGGTTATCCGTGACCCGCAGGGCGACCGGGTCCCACTCGGTCCTGGCGATGGCGTGGTCGAGCAGCGGCTCGTTGTAGCCGGCTCTCAGGAGGGTGACTCGGACCATCGTCGGAGTGAGAAAGCGCAGCCGCAGCGTCGCGTCCGGGGCACAACGGAGGGTCACGCCAGAGGCGTTGCGCTCGTAGGACCGCAGCTCCCCGAGGAAGACGTACTGGGCAGCGGCGGGCGGCGGAGCGGCGAGCCAAGCGACGCTGGCCGTCAGCCCGAGCGCAACGAGGGACCTACTTAGCCGGTTTCGGATCACTGCCGAGTAGGTCCCCCCGGATCGCTCGTGCTATTCCTGTTAACCGCCAACCGCGGCAGAACACATCGGTGGGGTCGGGATAGAAATTTCCTCTGTACCTCCCAACCTAGCGGTCGCGGTTGGGGGTCGCCAGGCGGCGTCTCCCGACCGAGGGGAGCAAGACCCTCTCGGCTTGACGGCCTTTCCGCTGTCGCTGTATACTCGGACCACGCGCTGGAGGGCGCGTCCCGTCCGCGGAAAGGGCTGCGCCCACCTCACTCTCGATCGCAGTTTCCAGCATCCGCCTCTTTCAGCCTGATCCGCGGACAACCAGGCGCTTTGAAGGGGGCCGTATGTCCGTTCCACCGCGTCCCGCGCGGTCGTTACCGCCATCTCCCAACCTCGAACAGCAGAAGAAGCAGGCCCGCGAGTTACTGAATCTCGCCCGTGCGGGCGACCCGCACGCGGTGCGCCGTTTTCGCAACCATCACCCGGGAGCTGCCGGCAACCCGGATGGCGGGGTACCCGGGGCCCAACTCTCGCTGCATGACGCGCAACTGGTGCTGGCTCGGGAATACGGCTTCCCCAGTTGGCCCCGGCTCAAGAAGCACATCGAAACTATCCGCCACACTCGCCCGTTCGTCGCCGATCCTTCCTACTACCAGGATCGCGCGGGAGGCTTGCTCAGCATGCACGCGAGCGGGCTGCCCAACGCGCTGGCGCAGATTCGAGAGTGGCATCCGGCGTATGCCGAGGCTTCCGATGACGAGATTGCCGGAGCGAGGTTGACCCTCGATGATGCGCGACTGGTTTACGCCCGGGAGCATGGCTTCGAGAGCTGGGCCGAATTCCTGGGGTACCTCAAGCGGCTCTCCGATAAGTCGGCCGAGGAGCCGTTCATGGAAGCGTTTCAGGCGATCCAGCGCCGGGATCGAGACCGACTCCGGTCGTTGCTCCGGGCCCATCCAGAGCTGGGCAGAGTGCGGGGAACCAACGGGAATACGCTGCTCAACCTCGGCTGCGGCCTGTTGTGCGAGGGTTCGCGACCAGGTGTATCGGACCAGGAGATTCGCACCCTCTTTCAGCTCCTGTTGGAATCAGGCGCTGACGTCAACCAGGCCAACGATCGAGGTTGGACCCCGCTCCATCAGGCCGGGTACACCAACCAGACCCTGGTCGCGACACTGTTGCTAGAGGCGGGAGCGGCCATCGATGCCGAAGCGCATGGCCAGGGTGGCACCCCGCTCGTCGTGGCCCTGTTCTGGGGCCATCGGGAGGTGGCGGAAGTTCTCGCATCCGCCGGGATTGTTCCCCGGAACTTACGCGTTGCGGCCGGGCTCGGCCGGGCCGACCTGATTCGGGAGTGCTTTACCCCGGAGGGTAAACTCACTCCCGAGGCAGGGGCGTCCCGCGGATTCTACCGGCCGCATAGCGGCTTCCCGGTGTGGCGGCCGTCGGCAAATCCTCAAGAGATCCTGGACGAGGCGCTGGTCTGGGCGGCCAAGAGCAACCGGGTGGAAGTGATGCAACTCCTGATCGAAGGGGGAGCCCACATCGCAAGCGATCCCTATCGGGGGACGCCCTTGCTCTGGGCGGCAGCGAACGGACGGGTCGAAGCGGTTCAGTGGCTAACCGAGCACGGGGCCGATCCCGATCAACCGGCCACGTTCGGTGGGGAGTCCCACGGACAAGGCGTCACCGCATTGCACCTGGCGGCCCAGAGGAATCATCTCGCGACGGCGCAGCTACTGGTCGCGCTCGGGGCCGATCCTTCGGTGAAGGATGGGTTGTACCACAGCAGGCCGGCAGGATGGGCGGAGCATTTCGGAGCGAGGGAAGTGCAGAGCTACCTGGACGGGCTGCCCGCTTCGCCCAGGATCAAGGAAGGGCCGTGAGGCGCGCCGCTAAGGACTCCCCGGCATCGACTCCGCAAGATTCACCGTCACCTCGCCCGCTACGTTCACGGCTGAATGGCCGAGCTGCATGCGATAGGCACCGGCGGCGACATGCCAGCGGTGACGCACGTCGTCGTAGCGGGCCAGCAGGCGCTGATCGGCGACGATTTCGACGCGACGGCTTTCGCCCGGTTCGAGCGTGAGCTTGCTCCAACCGACCAGTCGGCGCGGCGCGGTCGTGCCGGGTAAGATCGCATAGATCTGGGGCACATCGGCGCCTGCGCGTTTGCCGGCGTTTGTCACCAGGAAGCTCAACGTGAGGTTGCCGGCGGCGGCGATCGTCGCCTTGAGGTCGGCATACTCGAAATGCGTATAGGTCAGGCCGTAGCCGAACGGAAACAGCGGCGTCAGTTGTTTGCGCTGGAACCAGCGGTAGCCGACATCGGCGCCCTCAATGTTGTAGTCGACGTGATCGGCCGGTTGGGTCGTCGCGCCCAAGCCTGCTCCTTCGATCGTTGGGCGCGGCAGTTGCGCCTCGTCCTTCGGCCAGGTCATCGGCAAACGCCCGGACGGCGCGACCTCGCCGAACAGCAGCCGGGCGATGGCGTCACCGCCGCGCGAACCCGGATACCAGGCCTCGAGCACCGCGCCGACCTTGTTCAACCACGGCATCGTCACCGCGCCGCCGTTTTGCAGCACGACGACGGTTCGCCGATTGGCCTTCGCGACCGCGGCAACGAGCGCATCCTGGTTGTCGCTGAGCGTCATGTCGGGACGGTCGAAGGATTCGGCAGACCATTGGGTGACGAAGACAACGGCCACCTCCGATGCCGCGGCGAGCTTCGCCGCGGCCGCGACATCGGTGCCGTCGGCGTAGGCGACCCTGCCTCGCGCGAGTTTCGCGATCGCCTTCAGCGGCGCCGACGGCTGGTATTTCTGCGGGCCGGGCCAGGCAAGCGGGGCGAGTCCCGGCACCGGGTCGCCATCGACGTCGGTGACGGCGGACGAGCCGCCGCCGGCCATCACGCCCTGGTCCGCGTGCCCGCCGATTACGGCGACGGACTTCAGTTGGCGCGACAATGGCAGCAAGTCGTTCGGGTTGCGCAATAGCACCGCGCCGGCCTCCGCCGCGCGCCGGGACACCTTGCCGTCCGCGTCGAAGTCGATCCTGGCCGGCGCGACCGGATCGTCGATCACGCCGTTGGCGAACATGTTGCGCAGGATGCGGTGGACCATGTCGTCAATGCGCGACATCGGCACCTTGCCTTCGGCGACCGCGCGGCGCAGCGAGCCGTCGAAGAACACCTCCGTGTCGAAGACCTCGCCGGCCGACTCCTGATCCAGGCCCGCCAGCGCCGAGGCAGCCGCGCCATGCACCGCGCCCCAGTCGGACATGACGAAGCCCTGGTAGCTCCAGTCGCCCTTGAGCACGCGATCGAGCAACCACGGGTGCTCGCAGGC
>JBBQXQ010000154.1:0-6407 GCA_038209515.1 Gemmatimonadales bacterium | reverse complement strand
CGGGGTAATTGCCCTGCTGGTGTTCGCCGCGGCAACGGCGATGTCGATGGCACTGGTGTCCACCGCATTTGGATACGCGCTGGCCCGCGGGGCTGTCAGGCGCCGGTTGGCCGACCTCGTTCCGGTCCTTGGCGCCGCCAGTCTGATCTTCGGTATCTGGTATTCTCTCGGGGCGCTTCAGGGACCTGGCTGAGCCATAGGATCCTGTAGGATGGGGATTTCCTTACTTGTGGCTCAGCGAGTGGACGTAGGCCGCAATGGCCTTGACGTCGTCATCGCTCAGCGTTGCGCCGCCCTTGGGAGGCATCGGTATCCCGCTCTTGGACTCTTCCTTGGGAACCCCGTGGTTGATCTGGGCCACGATCTCATCGTAGCTCCCCTTGCTGTGAATCCATTCCGCATCGGTCAGATTGGGACCGACCAGCCCCTCGGCATTGCTCCCGTGGCAGGCATAGCAGTTACCTGATGCGTGGAACAGGGCGTCGCCCTTCGCGACGAGCTCAGGGCTATAGCTCGCCGCCGCCCCTGGTGGTGTAGAGGCCTCGGGCTTGGCCGGCGTGGCAGCCGCATCGGATGTCTGGGCGAGCGCGGGTACAGCCCCCGCCATTGCGAGCGACGCAAGCAGACCGATACGGGCACGGGCACGCATGAGGAAGCTCCTGGGGGTAGAGAGGCCTTCCATTAGGATACCCGGGGCTTGGAGTTGGTCAAGTTGGATCACGACCCCGGGGGCAGAGTCCGGATCTCTACCCTCCGGTTGGCTGCGCGCCCCCGGGGTGTGGTGTCGGGAGTGCGCGGCATGGTGGCACCGTAGCCGCGGGCGACGATCTGCTGGAAAGGCACACCCTTGGCGACCAGGTAATTGCGGACTGCCTCCGCCCGAAGAGTGGAGATGCGCATGTTGTCGGCGGGGGTTCCGGAATCATCCGTGTGTCCGCTTATCTCCACCTTCATGCTGGGACTCGCCAGCAGCACCTTGGCAATTGAGTCGAGCTCCACGTAGGACCCGGCCTGCAAACGGGCGCTTCCCGACTCGAACGTCACTCCCTCGAGCACTCTCCCGCTGCCGCTGATGGGTGACAGATCGAGGGTGCGGGATGGAGACGGGCGTGGCGGTGCCGGGCTGGCCTCGGAGGGCGCTACCGGGGCCGGCGCCCGTCCCTGGGATTGACCGGCCATGCATCCGTTGGCATTCACCGTAGCGCCGATCGGCGTACGGGGACAGCGATCCAGACCGTCGAGGACGCCGTCGCTGTCCTCGTCCCCGGGGCAGCCGAGTGCGTCTACCGTGGCACCCTTCGGGGTGTCGGAGCAACGATCGAGACCATCGGCGATCGAGTCGCCATCGCTGTCCTTGGGACAGCCTCTCGCGTCGACCAGCACGCCCTCGGGCGTGTCGGGACACTTATCGACCCCGTCGGCAATGTTGTCATTGTCGGTATCGCGGGGACAGCCGCTGGCATCGACGGTCGCCCCGACCGCGGTGTTGGGGCAACGATCGACACCGTTGGCCACGCCATCACTGTCGTTGTCCGCCGGGCAGCCGGAGCCGTCCACCTGCGCGCCTTCCGGGGTGTCGGCGCAGCGGTCACGGTTGTTCAGGACCCCATCGTGATCGCTGTCGGGAATCGGTTTGCTGCCGAGCATGAGGCTCACGCCGACGTTCAGCCCGAAGTTGGAGAATTTGACTTTCCGGGTTCCGATATTGGGCGCGGTGCCGGTATCACTCGTGGCTCGATTGAAATTGACCAGTCCTTCCCCCCGCAGCATCACCACAGGGGTCAGTCCGACTCGAAAACCCAGCCCGACAATCAGAGGATTGACCGTGCCGCAAATGGTAGGACCGACACAGGGGTCCTTTCCGTATCGGGTCGTGCCCACGCCGAGCTTGGCGTAGGCCCAGGTGTCCGAGCCGAGGAGCAGATTGTAGAGGGCGGATGCGGAAAACGTCTTGACCTTTACCCCCTGGTCGAGGGTTTGGGACTTGGGACTGGCAAAGTCGGCCTCGGCCTCGAGCGAGACATTGAGTGGCAGCCACACGCCGACCCGAGCAAGCCCGCCCACCGCCCCGCCGAGATCGGTGGAGTCGCCGAAGGAGTGATAGGCACCGGCGGCCCCCACCTCGAAGAGGTACCGACGTTCCTGGGCCTGAGCGGCCGGGAGACACGACACGCTCAACACAAGAGCGCCCAGGAGCGGCAGCCCCCGGGCCAGTCCCCTGGCGGGGAATCGGTAGGTTAGCATGGCTAAAATAGATACGGTACCGGGGAAAGACTGACAAGGATCGCCGTCACATCCAACCTCTCCCCTTGGCATCTTCTCCCGCCGCCACTACGATTCGCGGCGGTTGTCCTCCGAACACGCAAGCCCTGGTGGCGATCATGCATGTGACGATCCAGTACTGCGTCGTCTGAAACTACAAGCCACGAGCCGCCAGTCTGGCAGCTGAGCTCAAGCAAGCCTTTCCGGATGCCGAGATCCGGCTGCTCGAGTCTTCGGGCGGACTCTTCGAGGTGACCGTCGACGGCGTGCTCGTGTTCTCCAAGAAAGCGACGAGACGCCACGCTCAGCCCGGCGAAGTCCTCAAGGCCATCCAGCAGGTGAGAGGTGAAAAGTGACCCATGCGCATCGCCATCTCCACCGGCGGCGGTGACGCCCCTGGACTGAACGCCGTCATCCGCGCGGTGGTGCTTTCCGCGCATCACCGCGGATGGCAGTGCTACGGAATTCAGCGCGGCTACGAGGGCTTGCTCACCTTTAATGGCGTCGTGCCTCTCGGCCCGGCGCAGGTGCGGGGCATTACCCACCTCGGCGGGACCATTCTGGGCACCACCAACCGGGGCAATCCCTTTCACTACACCATGCGCGACGCCGAGGGGAATACCCGCGAGATCGACCGTTCGGAAGATCTGGTGGCGGCGTTCCAGGCCAGCGGCTTCGACGCGCTGGTGTCGATTGGTGGCGATGGGAGTCTGCAGATCTCCTACGAGTTGTGGAAGAAGGGTCTGCCGGTGGTGTGTGTCCCCAAGACGATCGATAACGATGTGAGCGGGACCCAGCGCTCCTTCGGCTTCGATACCGCTGTCAGCACCGCCACCGAGGCGATCGACCGGCTGCATTCGACCGCCGAGAGTCACGATCGCGTCATGGTGGTCGAGCTGATGGGCCGCTACGCGGGCTGGATCGCGCTGTACAGCGGACTATCCGGCAGCGCCGATGTCATCCTCCTGCCCGAGATTCCCTTTGATATGGAGAAGGTCTGCGCCAAGATCCGGAGCCGCGAGGCAGCGGGCCGGCACTTCAGCATCGTGGTGGTGGCGGAAGGAGCCCGGTCCAAGGATGGCACGGTCGAGATGGTCGAGCGCCGCGGGGTCGGCACGGCGGACCGATTGGGGGGAATCGGCAGCAAGGTAGCCCGCGCCATCGAGCACTACACCGGGAAAGAGACGCGCACTCTCGTCCTGGGGCATCTCCAACGGGGCGGCTCGCCCACTACATACGACCGGCTGCTGGCGCTCCGGTTCGGCGCCGCGGCCGTACGAGCGATCGCCGACGGTGCCTTCGGCGTCATGGTCGGGCTCAAGGGACCGGGAATCGAACAGGTACCGCTGGAAGATGTCGTCGGCCGACCGAAAAACGTCCCACTGGACTCCGATACAATCGCGACGGCGCGCGAGCTGGGAATAAGTCTTGGGGATTAGTCGGAGTAATTTTCACCACAGAGACACAGAGCTTGCGACCGTACCCCGAATCACCCTCCATCAACGTAGTCGACGTTCTCCACGGCGAAACGATTGATGACCCCTACCGCTGGCTGGAGGACGGGGAAGCTCCTGAAACCAGGCTGTGGACCGATCGCCAGAACGAACTCACCGAGTCGTACCTGGCTGCCGTGCCTGCCCGGGAGCAGATCCGTCGCCGGCTTGGCGAGCTGCTGTCGATCGGGGTTCTCGGCACCCCGACTCCCGTACGGGGCCGCTACTTCTATCTCCGTCGTGAGGGACGGCAGAACCACCCGGTGCTTTATTGGCGACATGGGCTCGACGGCGCCGATCGGGTTGCGGTGGACCCCAACACTTTGAACGAAGCCGGAACGACCGCCCTCGACTGGTATTACCCGAGCAAAGATGGCCGGCTGCTGGCTTACGGCCTGTCGGAGAACGGCAGCGAGGAGAGTGTGCTCCAGCTTCTCGACCTGGAAAGCGGCCGGCACCTCCCCGACCGGATCCCCCACATGCGCGCCGCGGCGCTGGCCTGGCTGCCGGATGCGAGCGCCTTCTATTACAGCCGTCATCCCGCGCAGGGCGAGGTGCCCGCCGGCGAGGAGCAGTACCACCGCGCGATCTACTTGCACCGGCTGGGGACCGATCCGGCCGAGGACCCGTTGGTGTATCGGCCGGCAGAAAAGGAATACTGGCCTGGGGTGGGCCTCTCCCCCGACGGGCGCTGGCTTGTCATCGAGGTCGCCCGGACCTTCGATCAGACCGATCTGCACGTTCGCGATCTCGCCTCGGGTGGCCCCCTGGTGCCAGTCGCGGAGAACCTGCCCGCCACATTCGAGGGGGAAATTGCCCACGGACGGCTCTTCATCCGAACCAACCTGGACGCGCCGACCTACCGGTTGTACACGGTGGATCCTGAACGGCCTGAACGTGAAGGGTGGCGTGAGATTGTGGGGCCACGAGCGGAGGCGGTGCTCGAAAGCGCGACCGTGGCCGGACACCGGCTCGGGTTGGCCTACCTGGAGCGAGCGTCGTCGCGACTGCGGATCACCGATCTGGAGGGCCGGACGGTGCAGGAGGTCCCGCTGCCCGCATTGGGAAGTCTCTTCGGGGTGGCCGCCGAATGGGACGGCCAGGAATTGTTCTACGGGTTCTCATCGTACACTGTCCCACCCAGTGTGTACCGGATCGATCTCTCCACCGGTGCCTCGGCGCTCTGGAGGCGGGTGGAAGCCGACATCGATCCTGCCCGATTCGAAGTCCGGCAGGTGAGCTACCTCTCGAGGGACGGGACCGCCGTCTCGATGTTCCTGGTGCATCGTGCGGGACTACCGCTGAATGGCGACAACCCGACCTATCTCACCGGCTATGGCGGCTTCAACATCAGCATGACACCGTCTTTCTCCCGCTCGCTCCTCCTCTGGCTGGAACACGGTGGCGTGGTCGCTATCCCCAACATCCGGGGCGGGGGTGAGTACGGGGAAGGCTGGCACCAGGCTGGGATTCTCGCGAGCAAGCAGAACAGCTTCGATGACTTCATCGGAGCGGCCGAGTGGCTGATCGCCCAGGGTTACACCAGGCCCGAGCGGCTGGCCGCCGCGGGAGGCTCGAACGGCGGCCTTCTCGTGGGAGCCGTACTGACCCAGCGGCCCGACCTCTTCCGCGCGGTACTGGTGCAGGTACCCCTGCTCGACATGCTGCGCTATCACCGATTCCTGATCGCGCGCTTATGGATTCCGGAGTACGGATCGGCTGACGATCCGGTGCAGTTCCGCTGGCTGCGCGACTACTCGCCCTACCATCGCGTGCGCAAGGGCGTAGCCTATCCGGCGGTGCTCCTCGCCACGGCAGAGAGCGATACCCGGGTGGATCCAATGCACGCCCGGAAGATGGCGGCTAGACTACAGGCGGCCACCTCGACCGACCGGCCCATCCTGCTGCGGCTGGAGTCGCGGGCCGGACATGGCGCGGGGAAGCCTCTTTCGAAGGTGATGGACGAGCTGAGCGACAGCTGGACCTTTGTGTTTTCGGAGTTGGCAGTCGAGGTTTGAGCAGCAACTTCAAACAGGGGTCTCAGATCCATGACTCAGCATGTCAAAGCTCCCAGTGCAACGATGAGTCACCCGGCAGAATGGCTGGCCCTTCTTCGGATCGTCGTAGGGCTGTACTTCGTCAAGTCGCTGGTGACCAAGATGAGCGTGGTGATGCTCGGCGGACTCCTTCCGATTCCAGCGGTATCGGAGCGCTGGCTCGCCGTCATGCCAAAGATCGTGGCCAAGCAGGCCTCTGAAAATCCGCTCTCCTTCTACAAGCATTTCCTCGAGGGAGTGGTTCTCCCGAACAGCAACCAGTTTGCCCAACTGACGGCATGGGGAGAAACAGTTGTCGGCCTCGGTCTGACTCTGGGAATCCTTACCGTCCTGGCCTCGCTGGTGGGGCTCGTTCTGGTGATCAACTATGGTCTGGCCACCCAGTGGATGTCTCCGGGCCAACAGGGCTTTCACCTGGTGCTCTTTTTCCTGATGCTGGCATTCTTCTTTGCCCGCGCGGGACGAACTTGGGGCATTGACGGCTGGCTGGCGCAGCGGTGGCCTCGATCGCTCCTGGCGAGGCGGCCGTTCTCCTAACGAACTATGCGCGGTTTCGTGTGCATGCCTCCCGCAACACCATCCGCCTCACAGTGGG
>JBBQXQ010000153.1:0-6675 GCA_038209515.1 Gemmatimonadales bacterium | reverse complement strand
TACCTGACCGTGTTCACCTTCCTCAGTGGCGGCAGCTTCCAGGACGGCTGGGGTGGAAACCTGACGGCATCCCAGAACGGGTTCGGCGGGCTCTTCAGCGACACTACCCGCGCCACCCAACTCAAGCCGGAGCGCACCCGGGAGCTCGAGCTCGGTACCGACCTCGGCCTGTTCCACGATGTCGCCGACCTCAGCTTCACCTGGTACCACCGTACCTCCAAGGACATCATCCTGACCCTGCCGGTGGCCGCCAGCACCGGATTCGTCAACGCCGCCACCAATGGCGCCGAGATCCGCAACATCGGCACCGAGTGGGCCCTCAACATCCGCCCGATCACCAAGCGCGACTTCTCCTGGGATCTAGGCTTTCTCTTCGGGACCAATCGGAATAGGGTCGTCAGTCTGGCTGGAGCCCAGTTCATCAACTACGGCGGGGTCGGCGGTTTCGCAATTTCCACGGCCGAGGTGGGACAGCCGGTCGGTGCCTTCCGCGACTACGACTATATCCGTTGCGGCCGGGGCATCACCATCCTGGATGCCACCTCTACCGAGGTGAACGTGGACGACGTCTGCGGGGCAGCGGCCAACGGCCAGCATGCGCTCTTCATCAACGACGGCACCTACGCCAACACCGGCGGCGATGCCGGCGCGGGCGCGGGCTATCCACTGCTCGAGCCCGACAGCCGTATCCTCGGCGACCCCAATCCGAAATGGACCGGCTCTATCCGCAGCGGCCTGCGCTTCGGGAAGATCTCGGTGTCCGGCCTGCTGGACATTCGCCACGGCGGGGTGGTCTATAACGGCACCCGCGGCGCGCTCAACGCCATCGGCACGTCCAAGGAATCCGCCGACCTGCGCGGCAAGGCGGTCGTCTTCGGGCAGGACTTTCTGCCCGGGGCCGTCGCTGGCCCCGGTGTCGGGACCGCCGCGGTGCTGGACCAGAACTGGTTCCAGAACTACTACAGCACCTTCACCTTCCTGGGACAGCCATTTTACGAGAGCGGCAGCTTTGTGAAGCTGCGCGAAGTCTCGGTGGGCTACACCTTCACCGGGGGATTCGTGAGCCGCGGCTTGGGTCTCAGCAGCATGGACGTCCGGGTAGCCGGACGGAACCTCGCGGTCTGGACTCCGTATACCGGTGCTGATCCGGAGACCAATCTCTCGGGAGCCGACACCGGCGCCCGCGGGGTCGACTGGTTCAACAATCCGCAGACCCGATCATTCGTGTTCTCAGTGACCCTGAACCGCTGATGCGTACCCGACCCCTCGAGGTTCATGTTATGCGCAAGCATTTCGCGACGGCGGTGATCGGTCTCGGCGCCAGTCTGGGGATCTTCGGCTGCGGAGACTTCCTTACCGGCCCCAAGCTGTCCGACAACCCCAACCGCCCGGTTGCCGCCACCAATGCCAATCTGCTGGTGGCGTCGCAGACCAATCTGTCCGGGGTAATAGAGGGCCACCTCGGACGCAGTATCTGCGTCTGGATGCAGCAGTGCGCGGGCACCCGGCTGCAGTACAACAGCCTCGGCCAGTACATCGTCGGCGACGACGACTACTTCATCGCGTGGTCCCAGATCTACGGCCCCGGCGGATTGGTCGATCTTCGCCTGTTGCAGCGCCAGGCCCTCGCCACCGGCGACTCGGCGTATGCCGGCGTCGGCAAGGTGCTCGAGGCCTGGTATATCGGGCTGGCGGCGGACGTGTGGGGGGACGTGCCCTACTCCCAGGCGGTAGACTCCACCTTCCCGACGCCCGTGCTGGATCCTCAGGACCAGGTCTATGCCTCCCTGCAGGTCAAGCTCGACGAAGCCATCGCGTCGATGAACGCCAGTATCCCGGGTGGGAGTCCTCCGGGCATCGAAGATCTGGTCTATGAAGGGGACCTGGCGAAGTGGACCGCCTTGGCCTACACCCTCAAGGCACGGTACTACCTGCACACTGCCGAGCGTCTGGGAGCTCCGGCATACGCCGCGGCGCTTGCGGCGGCCACCAACGGCATCGCCGATACATCCGGCGATTACCTGGCTTTCCACAGCGCGGCGTCAATCCAGAGCAACAACCTCTACTCTCAGTTCACCGCGCAATGGCAGGACTATCTGTCGGCAGGAAAGGCGTTGCTGGATCTGTTGCAGGGGACGGCGGATCCGCGACTGAGCCTGTATTTTGACCCGAACGCCAATGGGGTCTTCAAGGGAGCGGACCCGGGCGATGATATCGGGATCTCTCCCTCGCCACTGAGCGCGACGCACCTCGATCCCAGTTTCCGTCAGCCCCTCGCCACCTGGGCGGAGAACGCGCTGATCATCGCGGAAGCCGCCAACCAGGCCGGGGATGATCTCACGGCGCGCGCCAACCTCGATGCGGTTCGTGCCGATGCAGGCCTGGGTCCCGTGGGCGGCGGGGTCAGCGGTGCGGCTCTGCTCCAGGCAATCATGACCGAGAAGTACATTCGCCTGTTTCAGAGCCCCGAAGCCTGGAGTGATTACCGACGGACTTGCCTCCCCGCCCTGGTGCCGGCCCCGGGGTCAACGTTCATCCCCGCTCGCTTCGTCTATCCACTCAGCGAGCGGAACGCGAATACCAGCATTGCCGACAGCGGGCCGCTCCAGAACTGGAACGACCCCAACCCATGCCCCTGATCTAGTGCACCGCGACGCTGGAGCGCGCCAAGTCGCTCTCCAGCGTCCACTGGATCTCCTGGCCCGGTTGTACGATGAACGCGTCGGTCGTGTGATCGTCCGGAGCTCCCACCGGATGACCGCGGAGCCGGATGAGGCCGGCTGCGCCGAGCCGGCGGCTGGGGATGACGAACGTCGTGGTCTTAACCGCGGTGGCCAGTCCGATTCGCTCCACTACGCCGTCATGCAGCACGGAGACGACTACATCGTTCCAGTGATGGTTTTCCACCACCAGCGCGATCTCAGCACGGGATTCTGCGGCTGCGCCGGACTCTGCCCCGTGCCCAGCACAGGCGGACGGGAAGAGGATCAGCGCAACCAGAATCCAGGCCAACCCTTCAACGCGTCGATGCCCGCTCCGGCTGCTGCTTGAGGTGGCGGCCATACCAATCGAGATACCGCTCCAACCGATCCCGCTGGTAGCTGGGCTTCTCGATACCGTGGTGCTCCCCCGGATAGATGACAAGTTGGGTCTCCCGTCCAAGGCTCTTCAGTGCCTGATACATCTGCTCCGAGTTGAGCAGGGGCACGTTGAAGTCCTTGTCGCCGCAGAGGAATAGCGTCGGCGTTACGATCCGATCGGCGTGTATGAAGGGGAAGGAGACCTTGAGCCACGCCGCAGTGTTTCTCCACGGCGTGCCCAGCTCAGCCTCGTACTCCCTGACGTATTGATCGGTGCCGTAGCCGGCGAGCACGTTGGACTGCCCGGCGCCACTGATCGCTGCCTTGAACCGTGAGTCCCGGGCGATCACCTGATTAGTGAGAATCCCCCCGTAGCTCCACCCGCCGACTCCGAGGCGCTCCGGGTCGGCGACACCCTGCGCCACCGCATAATCCACAGCGGCCAGGACGTCCTGGCCGTCCTTGTTTCCCCAATCTGCCCAGATGGCCATCGAGAACTTCTCGCCCCGCCCGGAGCTTCCCCGCGGGTTGGCCGCTACAACAGCGTATCCCTGCGCCGCCAGCAGTTGCCACGCGAAATCGAACTCATTGGCAAACTGGGAGACCGGTCCGCCGTGGATCCGAAGGACGGTAGGGACTCGGGTGCCCGGCTGATAGCCAACCGGCCTCACCAGGAACCCACCAATCGGCGTGCCGTCGCGGCTCTTGAACGATATCTCCTCGACGGGGGCGAGCTGGACATCGGCAAGCCATCGGTCGTTCTGGCGGGAAAGCGCCCGCAGCTCACCACCGTCCAGCGCAAACACTTCGGCCGGAGCTGACGGCGTGCTCGCCAGCACCGCGACTTTGCCCCCGCGTCCAACGGAGAAATCGCTGACCACTCGGCGTCCCTTGGTCAGCAACTGAACCGGGCCCCCAGCCAGGGGAACCCGGGCGACATTGCTCACCCGATCGTCCTCCAGGAAGGAAGAGAAGCGATGCCCCGTCGGCCGACCAGGCCGGTGAGAGCACGTTACGATCGAGCGCTGGAGTGACGACCCGGGCAGGACCACCGGCAGCCGGTACCACCGCGAGCTTTTGCCCTGCGTAGTAGATCAGCTTGAGCGGCCCTCCCTGTACGTAAGCCAGGTATTTGCCATCCGGACTCCAGGCCGGAGCATGTCCGCCCCAATCGGGATCCATGTCGGGACCCTCGAAGGTGGTGAGCTGACGGGGCGAAGCGCCCGGCTGGGCATCTACCAGGTAGATATCCCAGTTGTTGGTGCGGTCGAACTCCGGACGCCGCTTGCTCACAAACGCGATCGAGCGCCCGTCGGGAGACCACGACGGCCCGAGCTCGTCGTATTGGCCAGGCGTGAGGATCTCGCCTTTGCGGCTCGCGAGATCGAAGAGGTAAAGATGATTCCGGCGAGTGTCGAGGTAGCCGGAATCGTCGTTCTTGAACTGAAAGCGGTCGATCACAATCGGCCGGCGAGTGCGCTTGGTGGTATCCGGGCTCACCGTTGCCGAGTCCGGGTCGGGATCGCTGGCGATGAGAGCCAACCGCTTGCTTTCCGGCGACCAGGCATACTCCGACACGCCACCCGGGAGATCCGTGATCCGCTCTGACTCGCCGCCCGCGCGATCGAGCAACCAGACCTGGTCCACCTCGCGCGGGTCGTCCCGGTCGGAGAGGAATGCCAGATACCTCCCGTCGGGACTCCAACGCGGCGTATGTTCCCCGGACTTGCTGGTGGTCATCCGTAGGCTTCGGGTGCCATCCCAGCTCGTCATCCAGATGTCGTTGTCGGACCGGTCCTTGGCGACGTCCGGTGCGGAGACCGAGTAGGCAACCCACCCTCCATCGGGCGAGACTTGCGGGGCGTCCACATCCCGGAATCGGTACAGGTCGTCGAGCGTGAGCTTACGCTTGCTCGCGTCCTGCCCGAGCGCACCCTGGACGACACCTGCCGTACACAGGAGTCCGAGCGCCACGGCTCGCCTCCACCTCACCGTGACTCTCCCTGGGGCGATTTATAAACGGTCCCACCCTTCATCACGAACCCTACCTTCCTGAAGCTCCTCAGATCGGCCAACGCGTCGCCCTCGACAGCAATGATGTCGGCATACTTCCCCGGCGTGAGCGAGCCGACGCTGTCCTTCCATTGCATGAGATCGGCCGCCGAAATCGTCGCGGACTGGATGGCCTGCATGGGTGACATGCCGTACTTGACCATGTAGGGGAGCTGCATGGCGTTGAGTCCGTGGGGGTAGATCCCGCTATCGGTCCCGTACGCCAATTTGACACCGAGTGCAACCGCCTTGCGGAAGCCGGCGCGCTGAAGGTCGGTTGTCTCAGTGTTCTTCCTCAGGATGTCCTCGGGCCATTTCTGCTCCCGCCCCACGCTGTCGGTATAGTCGCCGTTCCAGATGTCGGCCACCAGCCAGGTACCCCGCTCCTTCATCAGCGCCAAACCTTCGTCATCGACGAGCGAGCCATGCTCGATCGAACGGACCCCGGCCCGCACCGCGCGCTTGATCCCTTCCGCACCATGCGCATGTGCGGCCACAAAGGTGCCGTATTCGGCCGCCTGCTCCACCGCGGCCCGGATCTGATCCTCGGTGTACTCGGACACGCCGGGCTTGGTACCTCGAGTGAACACGGCACCGGTCGCGAGAATCTTGATGAAGTCGGCCCCACCATTCATGATCGCGCGCACCCGCTCGCGAACCTGGTCGGCCGAGTTGGCGACTCCAAAGCGAAAGCTCGCCGGGATGGTGACGTCCGGTGCGGCTCCGACCAGCTCGCCCGCACCGGTGGAGACCGTCACGTAGGCGCCCGCGACTTTCATCCGGGGACCGATCACACTGCCGTCGTTGATGGCATCACGAAGCGCCACGTCCACGAAGGCCCGGTAGGTGCCGACATCGCGGACCGTGGTGAACCCCGCCAGTAACGTCGCGCGCGCGTTCCGAACGCCGCTGAACGCCTCCTGCGCCTCCGAGCGCTCCAACGGCAGGAGCACATCGGCTCCCGTTGCGTCACCTATGAGGTGAGTATGACAGTCGATGAGACCGGGGAGGACGGTATACCGCGACAGATCGACCAGGCGAGCGCCGGTCGGGAGCTTGGCTGAACCCGGCAGGATCGCCTCGATCCGGGTCCCGCGCACCAGCACGAGCTGATCGCGGCGCACCTCGCCTCGCTCCACGTCGACCAGCCGGCCGGCCCGAATGGCCGTCAGGTTCTGCGCGGTGACGGCGGAGAAGGGACAGCCGACCGCGAGCACCGCGGCTGCAAGGCCCGAGGCGAACCGCATCATGCTGACTCCGGAGCACGTAAAAGTAGAACCCCGCGGGGACGATCGACCCCGCGGGTGTGCGCAATATATCTCTGGGTTTTCGGGAGGGCGAACCTACTGCTTGGGCTTCTTGACCTCGACCTTGGGCAAGGTCACTTCCTTCTTCTCGGTTCCGACCGTGGGCACGGTGATCGTGTCCTTGACCGTACCGGTTTCAATAGACGGAGTATTCACCGTGTCCGTCTCGGTGCCGACTACCGGCTTCTGCACTTCATACTGTCCTTCGCCCGTCTTCTTGCATCCACTGAGCGTCC
>JBBQXQ010000152.1:0-6758 GCA_038209515.1 Gemmatimonadales bacterium | reverse complement strand
CCCGCCGAAGTCGGCGTCGAAGTCGCCGAGCCCAGTGCGCGGGAGCACCACGAGGCGAGACTCGCCGTGGAGGATGCCGGCCGCCGTGAGGAGTGGGCCGACCATGAGCGGCCCGGTGGGGAAGGCGGAGCTGGTCTGGTCCCGCACCACGCTCTTGGCAACTGTGCTGCGGAGCTCGGGGGGCAGCGCTGCGGACGGGTCCTTATCGACAGAGCGGAAGAAGAACTCACGGCCGTCCGGCGCCGCCAGGCGCAGTGACTTGGTTTGCTGCCCGCCACCCTTCGATATCGGGCGGAGTCCGCCGGCAAAGGTGCGGAGATCGAGCACCGGCACAGTGATCGGCGTGGCCCAGAGCGAGCGGTACTCCCTTCCGAGCAGCAGGCTGTGCAATCCGCCGGCCCGGTATTGCGGACCCGCCGCCTGAAGCGTGTCATGCTGCAGAGAATCGCGCTGCTGCGCGTTGGCCTCGCCCGGCGTGAGCCACGCGGCCGCCAGGCCGACGAACAGAGCTCTCAGTGGGTTCATGGTGGTTCACTCCACCCAAGTCGAGAAGACTTCCTGGCTGTGTCCGGCACGATCGACCTCCAGCACCGCCAGCCTGGCGGGACCGGAATGGGGCACGTCCAGCCGGGCAAAGCCGCTCGCCTTCCGGGCGAACAAGCTCCCCCGAATGCGGGCCGCTCTCCCGCTGTGCCCATAGATGCCGCCGCCGCTGACCAGCTCGAGCGGCCCGCCCGCCCGCGTGATCACCTCGAGGTTGTGCTCATGTCCCGCTGCGTACAGGCCAGGCGGCGCCCCGACAAACGCGCGGCGGAAGGCCCGAATCAGCCGGCGATACGCGCGCGATGACATGTCCTGGCTGGAAATACCCCGGCTCCGGATCACGGGATAGAGCGAGCCCACCAGCGGCAAGGGCAGCCAGAGCCAGGGGGCAACGTTCCTGAGGGGGAAGAGATGATCCTTCCAACCGAAATGCCCGCCGTGAACCCCGCCCGACGCCAGCGGGTGATGGGCCGCGACGACCACGAGCCGGCCCCCCGCTCCCGCGACCGCCGCGTGCAACGAATCCACCACCTCCGATTCGGCATCCTCGGGGCAATCCGAGCTCGGGTCGGTCGGCTTGGGTCCGGCGTGGAGCCACCACTGGGTGTCGAGCAGCACCAGCCGGACGCGGTGTCCCAGGTCCACTACGCTCGGTCCGGGGCATCCACCACCAGGGCGGAGACGGGCCACGCCCCTTCCCGCAGAATCTATGAACGCTTCCTGCCGCCGAATCGACTGCCAACCGTCCTTGCCGTATCGCGCCCAATCATGATTACCCGGCACAAAGAAGCCGGTCGCTCCCGCCTCCCTGACCGTCTCCACCTGCGCCGAGAGCCGCCGCTCCGCCTCCGCCCGATCTGGCTCTCCCGGGGCCGGGAGTCCCCGCGGATACACGTTGTCGCCCAGGAATACCACTACCCGCTCGGGGGGGGACGAGGCCAGGTCTTGTCGCAGGGCCTCGAGCACCGGCTCGCCGTGGGGATCGGGGTCGCCCGCGTCGCCGATGAGGTAGAGGCTGGTCTGGACTTCGTCCGGCGGGAGGGCGGGCACCGGCGCCGGGGTGGGCGGCGGAGTCCCGGCGCAGGCCAGAACGCAGAGCAGCGCCGACACGCGCCAGACCCGAGATCGCACGCTCACCGGCTGAGCGCGGAGGCCGGGAGTCCCCTCGACTTCCGAGCGTATTCCCGCCCGATCGCGAGCGCCAGGAGCAGCCAAACGGCCGCGAGCACCAGATTCACTCTGGCAAAGCCGGTCGTTCCCAGGCCGAGCATGGTGACGCCCACAAACACCAGCGCGGCCGACAGCACATCGCCGGCCCGCTGAAAGAAAGAATCGATGGCCTGCTTCGCCTTGTACTTCTCGTCCCGGCTGGTGGGGAGGAAGAGCACATTGCGGACCGTGTTCTGGATCGAGTAGTCGGTGGCGTTCTCGGCGATTTTCACCGCCCGGACGAGCGCAAGGATCGGAACGAACGCCAGCACCGCATACCCCGTGAACGCGAGGACCGGCAGCACCAGCACCCCGGCCCGGACACCGAGGTATTTAATCAGCCGTGACACGATGAACAGCTGCAGGACCAGCGCCGTGACGCTGACCCAAAACAGGAAATCGGAATAGAACCGGCCGATGAACTCGGATTCCGTCAGCCCCCCGGCTGTTCCCGCGGCCACCGCCGACCTGGCGGCCGCGGTGACTGTGCTGCCGAGGATGTATTCACCGGTCGTGTTCACCCAATTGAGGATCAGGACGAGCAGCGCGATGAGCAGTAGGTAGCGGTTCCCGAACACCAGGCGGAAGGTGCCCGGGCGATTCATTGGACCAACACCGGGGCGTGAGACCGTGAGCTTCTTGCTGTCCTCGATGGTCTGGATCTGATACTCGCCGGTGGCTGCCGGAAGCTCGGCCGTCGTCAGGTGGGAAGGCAGATGGGTCTCATGCCGAGCTCGCTGGCGGGTGTCCACCAGGTTGCTGATGACCGCCGCTAGCACAAGGAAGCCGGCCGCCACCAGCAGCAGCTGCGGCAAACCGAAAACCGGAATGAGCCATCCGGCGATCTTCGCGCCCAGCACGGCCCCAAACGATGCGCCCGCCGCCACGATAGCGAAGAGGCGCTCACCCTGTTCCTTGGTATAGAGATCGTTCGCGAATGACCAGAACTGCGCCACGACCATCAGATTGAATATGCCCACCCAGAGAAAGAAGATCACCGCGATCGGCAGGTCTGCCCGAGTAAGTCCATAGAAGGCGACGAGACAGGCGACAAAGAAAGCGGTGACGGTGTTGAGCAGTCGGCGCCGCGGCAGCCGGTCGGCCAAGGCGCCGTACGCCGGGACGAGCCCGAGTAGAAGAATCGCCTGGCCTGCGGCCAGGTAGGACTTGAGTTCGGGGCCGCCGGTCGTAGATAGGATCAACGCCTCCCGGAGCGGTCTGATGCAGTAATAGGCGGCCAGCAGGAGGAACACGTTTAGGGCAAGGAGCAGCGCCGTGGCACCCTCGCCACGCTGGACGTCGGCCAAAGGTTGGAGAGCGCGATCCAGGACTCCGGCCCGTTCGGCTCTCCGCGGTGCCAGCTGGCTGCTTACCATTATTCGACGAATGCCTTGGAGAGTCCCGGCCTGTCTAGAGCCGAGCGGGATCCAGCGCGGGTGCAGGGGTCTCTCCCGGCTCCCACAGTGCTTCCATGGTCTTGGTCAGCATCCGGTGATCGGACTCGCTCGGCTGTACCCAGTTGGACTGCGGGTGATGACGCTCCCACCAGCGGTGGGCGCGTTCCTCGCTCCAACTCTCGCCGGGAACCGCGGCCGCCAGCAGCCGGGATAGCTCGGACGCGTTCTGGGGTCGGTCTTCCGGGTACTTGGCCAGGCATGCCAGGATGGCGCTGTCGAGCGCCGCAGGATCTCCAACTCGCTCTGGTGTGATGGTGGAACCGGTGTGGTATTAGCATGCTGATACATCAGCTGAATGGCAGTGGGCGCCTGGAAGACCAGGCGTCCGGTCAGCAGCCAGTATCCGACGCACCCCAGTGTGTAGATATCCACCCGGTGATCGGCCACCCGATCGCCGCGAACTATCTCGGGCGCGATATAGGCCGGAGTGCCTGTGGTGCTGTCCGGCGCCGTCAGCAGCGTCGACTGCTGGTCGCCGTCCCCGATCGCCTTCACCAGGCCAAAGTCCAGCACCTTCACGAAGTCGACCTCCAGCCCCATCCGGCAGGTGAAGATGTTCGAGGGCTTGATGTCGCGGTGCACCAGACCCCGTGCGTGCGCTTCGGCCAGGGACTCGCATACCTGGCGCAGCAGGTATACGGTACGTTCCGGCTCAACTGGTCCGAACCGCTCGACCAGCGTCTCCAGGTCCAGTCCGTCGAGCAGTTCCATGACCAGAAAGAACGTCCCGTCCTGCGCCACCCCAAAATCATACAGGCTGATCGTGTGTGGGGATCGAAGCGATGCGGCGGCTTCGGCTTCGCGGCGGAATCGCTCGGTGATCACTCGGGCGGCGGTAGGCGTGCTGGAGCCGAGGATCTCGGATCGGATCAGCTTCACCGCGGCCGGACGCGCCAGCATCTGGTGGGTTGCCCGGAACACTTCCCCCATCCCGCCTTTTCCCAGGGGCTCTTCCAGCCGGTAGCTCCCCAGCTCCCGGGCGCGTCTCACCTGCTGGCCCAGCTGGTGGATGATCTTCACCGGGATGACCACGAGGAAAGCACTGATGTAGTTCGGGAGGAAGCTCCAGAAGACATAGAGGGCGTTCACGTCGTAATGCCCCGGCCGCAGCTGCATCAGTCCAAAGAGCGCCGACGGCTCCGTCGACGCGGCTATCAGCGCGACCCATAAGGTCTTCTTGGGCGTGTTCGGCACGATCGCCGGATAAAACAGGATCGCGACGCAAACCCAGGAAACCCGTGGAGCGATGGGGATCGGGGTCCACTGTGAGAGGATCGAGATGAGGAG
Source organism: Gemmatimonadales bacterium (assembly GCA_038209515.1). Lineage (GTDB taxonomy): Bacteria > Gemmatimonadota > Gemmatimonadetes > Gemmatimonadales > GWC2-71-9 > CAVVWJ01. The sequence continues at coordinate 2,262 of JBBQXQ010000152.1, read as the reverse complement.
ACACTGGACTATGAGAAAGACCGAGCCAACGTCCACCAGCAGTTGGGGCCTGTGGCCAAGCTTCCGGGCCAGGAACGCCATGAGGAGCGACGTGGAGATGCTGACGGCGGCAACGACGTTGCCCGGGATGGGCCACAACTCGTCCATGATGGCGGAATGGCCCAAGCGGCCGGCGACGAAGTTGTTGAGCAACGCGACGAACAACCAGAGAGAGGCGAAAACGACACTCACGATCCAGACCCGACGGCAGGTCTGGAGCATGACGTCGCTGGGCAGACTCTGACCGGGTCTGGAGCTTTCCGCGAACCGGACCGGCGTCGACGGACGCCGCCCGAGCAGTCGAGATGTCATGAACAGCTCACGACGAGGGAGTCAATCATAAGGCTACTATGGCTATAGGCCGTGGGCTAGGACGCAGTTGCGCAGTTGCATCAGGCCTATCCGCAACGTACGTTCGAGCGGCCGGGTTCCACGAACCTCCCTTCCCGCATCATCATGGCGCTGAATCCGAGAATCTGGCAACCGATCGCCATCGCGCTCCTCGCGTGCCATAAGGCTGCACCCCCGACCCCGGAGCCGGCGCGCTGCGGACCCAACGTCCCCCGCTCGGCCCAGCATCCCTTGGCCTCTCGCGCCGCCGCGCTCGCGGGAGCCTATGACCTCATTCAAGTGCGGACCCAGCCCGTCGGCGGCGAGACCAGCTCGGGCCGGCTTCACCTGGTGCCGCTCGACTCGGCAGCCCGTGCGATGGCGGTGGGAGGAGCGGTGCGCGACTTGACCGGCTGGCTGGAACCGGCTGCCGGCGACAGCGCCTGGCGCTCGAACGTCGGATCACGAGATCCGACGCATCCGGGCGTGGTGCTTGCCGGAGACCACGTGCGGTTGGGACAGACCAACCTGGACGGATACGGCGAGCACCTCACGATCACGGCTGTATCACACGAAGGTTTCTGGGGCTGGTGGAAAGCGGAGCCTGGGTTAGAAGTGACCATGGATGCCGAAAGTCGGGTGTTGCCCGATCCCGCCGGCTATTTCTGCGCGTTGAGAGTGACACCGAAGCGGTGAAGTCACCGAAGGTCAGTGCGGGAATCCTTCTCTTTCGCCGGGGAACCAGTGGGCTCGAGCTGTTCCTGGCCCATCCCGGCGGTCCGTTCTGGCAACGGCGTGATGCCGGCGCCTGGACCATTCCCAAAGGTCTGGCTGAGGAAGGGGAGGATCCACCGGCAGCCGCCTGCCGGGAATTCGAGGAAGAGACCGGCTTGTCCCCCCAGGGGCCGTTCATTCCGCTGGGAAGCGTGCGCCAGAAGGCCGGAAAGCTGGTGCACGCCTGGGCCTGGGAAGGAGATGCCGATCCGGCCGCTGTCACCAGCAACACCATGCAGACCGAGTGGCCGCGGGGCTCGCGCCGCTGGCTCACCTTCCCGGAAGTGGACCGCTGTGCCTGGTTCGATCCCCGGGCGGCACGCGAAAAGATCAATCCGGCACAAGCGGCCCTCATTGACCGGCTCGAAACCGAGCTAACCCGGCAGAAGCCGCCCCCCTCGTGAGAAGGAGCCAATGCACCGCCTTCTGACACTGTTGATAGGGGCCACTGTCGCGCTTGGGCTTGCCGCCGCTCCCACCGAAGCACAGCAGCAACGCGCCCGGGCGGTGGGAGTCGCGCCCGGCGTCCTGCAGCCCGGTCCCCACAACGCAATGACCGATGTGAGGGGGGTGCTGGTAGGGCAGTCGACCGTCATCGTCGGCGACTCGATCCGCACCGGTGTCACCGCCATCCTCCCGCATCCGGGCAACCTATTCCTCGATCGGGTGCCCGCCTCTATCTACGTCGGCAACGGATTCGGCAAGCTCCTGGGGAGCACCCAGGTAGCCGAGCTGGGCGAGCTGGAGACTCCTATCCTGCTCACCTGCACGCTCTGCGTCTGGAGAGCGGCTGATGCACTCGTCGCGGACCTGCTCGCACAGCCCGGAATGGAGGATGTGCGCTCGATCAACCCGGTGGTGGGTGAGACCAATGACGGCTATGTGCTGAACGCGATCCGGCAACGGCCCATCTCGCCGGACAATGTGGTGGCCGCCATCCAAGGAGCCTCCGGCGGCCCAGTGGCGGAAGGGAGCGTGGGGGCCGGCACCGGTACCGTCGCGTTCGGCTGGAAAGGTGGTATCGGGACTTCGTCCCGTTTGACCGGCCCGGCCGACAGCCGGTGGACGGTCGGGGTGTTGGTGCAAACCAACTTCGGCGGTGACCTCCACATCATGGGC